>NZ_JAKCFI010000008.1:0-300000 GCF_021412625.1 Myxococcus stipitatus
TCGACACCGTCGGAATCGACGAACCGTAGAGCTTCAAAGCATCACGGGCTTGCGCGCGCCGCGCGCTCGCCCTTGATGTCCATCACGCTACGCGGCGCGCCGCGCGCGCCTCCTGCGATGGCCATCACGCTAGGCGGCGCGCTGCGCGCCTCCTGCGATGGCCATCAACCAGCCGGAGTACCCGGCCATCAACAAAGCTGCGCGGCAACACGTCGTGACTGCGAATCCGCGCCAATCGCCCATGTTTCAACCCACGCTCCTCGCGGTCACGAGGAGCGACGCGACGTCCGGAGAGTCGTCGGGGACGGAGAGCAGTTTCAACCCACGCTCCTCGCGGTCACGAGGAGCGACTTCGCCAAGACGGGGGACCGGGTTGCGCGTTTTGCCGAGTTCCAACCCACGCTCCTCGCGGTCACGAGGAGCGACTACAGGGCGAGGACGCGACCAGTGATTCCATCGTTTCAACCCACGCTCCTCGCGGTCACGAGGAGCGACGCCGCCGCCATCGTGGGCAGGTTGACGGTCACCAGTTTCAACCCACGCTCCTCGCGGTCACGAGGAGCGACGGCGCGCAGGTTGTGGCACCGCGTCGAGACGTGGTTTCAACCCCGCTCCTCGCGGTCACTAGGAGCGACCCAGCCGACAGGCACTCTTGCCATGCGACCCGGTTTCAACCCACGCTCCTCGCGGTCACGAGGAGCGACTGGGGAGCGCGGTCAGGTCCTCGTGCGAGTCGGGGTTTCAACCCACGCTCCTCGCGGTCACGAGGAGCGACGATGCGGCCCGGCTCCGCGCAGCACCCCAACGGGTTTCAACCCACGCTCCTCGCGGTCACGAGGAGCGACCGCGCGCTAGCCCCTGGCGCGTGCGCTCGATGTTGTTTCAACCCACGCTCCTCGCGGTCACGAGGAGCGACGGGACCAGCTTGTGCTGGAACCAGGACAGGAGGTTTCAACCCACGCTCCTCGCGGTCACGAGGAGCGACGCGACTTCTGGGGGCCTCGCGCACCGTTCATGACGTTTCAACCCACGCTCCTCGCGGTCACGAGGAGCGACGTTGCCTGGGTAGGGGCGGCCGGCCAAAAAGCGTTTCAACCCACGCTCCTCGCGGTCACGAGGAGCGACCAAGCGGGTTGGGGGAGTGGCTTAAGTTTCGGATGTTTCAACCCACGCTCCTCGCGGTCACGAGGAGCGACCATCTCGTTGAGAGGGCATGACCGACACGCACGTTTCAACCCACGCTCCTCGCGGTCACGAGGAGCGACCACCACTCAGCGACGGTGGCGATGGAGAGGTCCGCGTTTCAACCCACGCTCCTCGCGGTCACGAGGAGCGACTGGCTCCTCGCAGCAGCGCCACCGCCGTGCCCCGTTTCAACCCACGCTCCTCGCGGTCACGAGGAGCGACGGCGACTGCTGCCCGAGCGTCGCCATGTTCGTGTTTCAACCCACGCTCCTCGCGGTCACGAGGAGCGACTCCCGAGCGCGTGGTAGGTCCCAGCCGCCACTGGTTTCAACCCACGCTCCTCGCGGTCACGAGGAGCGACGTCCACCTCGAGGTGGTGCGCGAGGGCGCGGAGTTTCAACCCACGCTCCTCGCGGTCACGAGGAGCGACCCTTCACCAGCCCGCGAACCAAGTCCTGCTTCTGGTTTCAACCCACGCTCCTCGCGGTCACGAGGAGCGACCCGCATCCGCGCCCTGCCGCTGGAGGCAAAATGTTTCAACCCACGCTCCTCGCGGTCACGAGGAGCGACCAATGTCCAGCGGCCGTGCATGGAGAGTTCGGTGTTTCAACCCACGCTCCTCGCGGTCACGAGGAGCGACCTTCTCCTTGCCGTCATCACAGTTGACCATCGCGTTTCAACCCACGCTCCTCGCGGTCACGAGGAGCGACGAGTGGGTGGACGCGGTGGACGACACCACCGCGACGGTTTCAACCCACGCTCCTCGCGGTCACGAGGAGCGACCGGCTTCTCGCCCATTCGCTGCTCGAGAGGGCGGTTTCAACCCACGCTCCTCGCGGTCACGAGGAGCGACCTGCCTCCGTGTGAGACCAGCGCCGGGACTCGTTTCAACCCACGCTCCTCGCGGTCACGAGGAGCGACCGTGGCGCGGTGTCCCACAAGTCGTCGAGCGTGGTTTCAACCCACGCTCCTCGCGGTCACGAGGAGCGACCGTTGCTCGAACGCATCCTGAATGCGGACATCGAGTTTCAACCCACGCTCCTCGCGGTCACGAGGAGCGACGGTGCGCGTCAGGCCCACAGCACGGCTGGGACATGTTTCAACCCACGCTCCTCGCGGTCACGAGGAGCGACTTGAGGTGTGGCGAGTGCAGCGCCGGTACGTGGAGTTTCAACCCACGCTCCTCGCGGTCACGAGGAGCGACCCTCGCCGTTGGACTTGGTGCGCACGCCCTCGAAGTTTCAACCCACGCTCCTCGCGGTCACGAGGAGCGACCCTCCGTGAGCAACCTCCGGGAGCATTGGGCAGTGTTTCAACCCACGCTCCTCGCGGTCACGAGGAGCGACCTGCTTGGCGATGCAGCGTGGCTGACGTGTGGCGTTTCAACCCACGCTCCTCGCGGTCACGAGGAGCGACGTCTCACGGATGGGCTCGGCGTCTCCAAGCAAGTTTCAACCCACGCTCCTCGCGGTCACGAGGAGCGACCTTCTCCAAGACCTCCGAAGCGGCGTCTCGCTGTTTCAACCCACGCTCCTCGCGGTCACGAGGAGCGACGTTGATGCCGAGCACATGAGCCAGCGTCGCGAGTTTCAACCCACGCTCCTCGCGGTCACGAGGAGCGACCTTCGCGGCTGTATTGTCGGAGTCGCAGCGGGGTTTCAACCCACGCTCCTCGCGGTCACGAGGAGCGACGATCATCCTGATCAACCCAAATCTCTTCCTCCGGTTTCAACCCACGCTCCTCGCGGTCACGAGGAGCGACAGGGGCGGTGCCAGCAGCCCCGGCTTGATTAGGTTTCAACCCACGCTCCTCGCGGTCACGAGGAGCGACTCCCACGGCAGTCCCCAGAGGTCCGCCCCACCCGCCGTTTCAACCCACGCTCCTCGCGGTCACGAGGAGCGACGATAAACTCGCGCTCGGTCGCGGCGAGGGCCGAGTTTCAACCCACGCTCCTCGCGGTCACGAGGAGCGACCTCGACGGCGTCGCCCGTCTGCTCCCAAATGCGTTTCAACCCACGCTCCTCGCGGTCACGAGGAGCGACCCGTCCTCTTTTCCGAGGGTGGCGTGGACTACCAGTTTCAACCCACGCTCCTCGCGGTCACGAGGAGCGACAGGATGATTTTCGGTGACCCCGCGCTCCTCGCGGTTTCAACCCACGCTCCTCGCGGTCACGAGGAGCGACTGTTCGGGCAGTGCGAGGAGGCCGGCAGGGCGTTTCAACCCACGCTCCTCGCGGTCACGAGGAGCGACGGCGCCCCCAGGGAGGTCGCCGGGTACTCCAAGTTTCAACCCACGCTCCTCGCGGTCACGAGGAGCGACAACGAGCACACGCTGATGAAGCCCTACTACGAGTTTCAACCCACGCTCCTCGCGGTCACGAGGAGCGACGGCCCGGGTGCCATTTCGACGATTTTCAACACAATGTTTCAACCCACGCTCCTCGCGGTCACGAGGAGCGACATCGATTACACGTACCCTGGTCCCGAGGACCAGTTTCAACCCACGCTCCTCGCGGTCACGAGGAGCGACATGAGGACGACGAGCTGCTCGCGCCGCAGACGGTGTTTCAACCCACGCTCCTCGCGGTCACGAGGAGCGACCCCCGCCCGCTCCAGCTCCAGGGGACCTCGCCAAGTTTCAACCCACGCTCCTCGCGGTCACGAGGAGCGACCCGGCGCATCAGTCCCGACGCATGAGAACGTTGTTTCAACCCACGCTCCTCGCGGTCACGAGGAGCGACCGGTCCGTCGTGCGCTTGTCCTTGTGGTTGAGGTTTCAACCCACGCTCCTCGCGGTCACGAGGAGCGACCGGGCATTGCAGCGATACAGCACGCCGCCATTGGCGTTTCAACCCACGCTCCTCGCGGTCACGAGGAGCGACCGGCCGGAGTCGTGCCGCCGCATCCAGCTCCGGTTTCAACCCACGCTCCTCGCGGTCACGAGGAGCGACCGGCTACCTGGGCGACCTCGCGCTCACGCTCCCAGTTTCAACCCACGCTCCTCGCGGTCACGAGGAGCGACGCGCCACCCTTCCCCTGCCTCCCAGCGTCAACGTTTCAACCCACGCTCCTCGCGGTCACGAGGAGCGACGTCGAATGACGTGCGGAACGACGTTTGCCAGTGGTTTCAACCCACGCTCCTCGCGGTCACGAGGAGCGACGCCACCCCCAAACAGCACGCTGAAGCGTGCCAGGTTTCAACCCACGCTCCTCGCGGTCACGAGGAGCGACCCAGCTCAGCAGCGATGTCCGGCACGGAGTTCCGGTTTCAACCCACGCTCCTCGCGGTCACGAGGAGCGACAGAGTGGGCGACCTGGACAACGCCCTCAAGGTCCTGTTTCAACCCACGCTCCTCGCGGTCACGAGGAGCGACGAGGCCCACGATGTCCCCCGTCCCCCTCGGGTTGTTTCAACCCACGCTCCTCGCGGTCACGAGGAGCGACTGTGCCCGAGCCCATCAAGGCGCACTGCCGTGAGGTTTCAACCCACGCTCCTCGCGGTCACGAGGAGCGACGGCGCTAGGCCTGTCCCAGGACGAGGTCGTTAAGTTTCAACCCACGCTCCTCGCGGTCACGAGGAGCGACCGCTGCTCGAACGCGTGCCCCAGCTCATGCACCAGTTTCAACCCACGCTCCTCGCGGTCACGAGGAGCGACTGCATCTCGATGCCGCTCATGTAACCGGCATTGCCGTTTCAACCCACGCTCCTCGCGGTCACGAGGAGCGACGAGCGTCGTACACGCGCGCTCTGACGGCTGACGTTTCAACCCACGCTCCTCGCGGTCACGAGGAGCGACGGCGGCGCTGGGGACGGCCGCTGGCGTGGACTGGTTTCAACCCACGCTCCTCGCGGTCACGAGGAGCGACCTGCTCCCTGCACGCTGCGACGAAGAGCGAGCAGTTTCAACCCACGCTCCTCGCGGTCACGAGGAGCGACGAGCGACCGCGCCGTCAGGCCCGTAGCGGCCCGTTTCAACCCACGCTCCTCGCGGTCACGAGGAGCGACAAGGACCCGTGGTTGTATCGTTTCGCGGGTAAATGGTTTCAACCCACGCTCCTCGCGGTCACGAGGAGCGACGTCCGTCGCCAGGCGCCAGCGCCGCCAGTCCTCCCGCTTGTTTCAACCCACGCTCCTCGCGGTCACGAGGAGCGACCGGGGAGGAGCGCGTGCGCGCCGTCGTCCAGGAGTTTCAACCCACGCTCCTCGCGGTCACGAGGAGCGACGACTGTCGCGGCCTTGAGGACGTGGCCCGCGAGGTTTCAACCCACGCTCCTCGCGGTCACGAGGAGCGACCAAAGGCGGTGATGCCGTCCGAACTCGGGCCGCCGTTTCAACCCACGCTCCTCGCGGTCACGAGGAGCGACTAACCATCGCCTCGTAGTCCCACCCGCAGTCCCCAGGTTTCAACCCACGCTCCTCGCGGTCACGAGGAGCGACCTCGTCGCGGAGGCGGGTGAGGCAGGCGTGGCTGTTTCAACCCACGCTCCTCGCGGTCACGAGGAGCGACCTGTGGCACACCTGCAACCCCTGACCGCCCCCTTGACGTTTCAACCCACGCTCCTCGCGGTCACGAGGAGCGACCGAAGTAGAACTTGCCGCCCCATACCTCGGTGCTGTTTCAACCCACGCTCCTCGCGGTCACGAGGAGCGACCGTCGTCCTGTATGTCGACGAGACGACAAATGGTTTCAACCCACGCTCCTCGCGGTCACGAGGAGCGACTCCAGCGACTGTGCCATGCACTCGTCGCAGAGGGAGTTTCAACCCACGCTCCTCGCGGTCACGAGGAGCGACCCAGGGGCCTCCGGACGTAGAGAGCTTCGTCGAGTTTCAACCCACGCTCCTCGCGGTCACGAGGAGCGACCTTCTTCGTCGCCTTCTGAAACCCCATGATGTCGTTTCAACCCACGCTCCTCGCGGTCACGAGGAGCGACCGCGCAAGGCGTGCAACTGGCGAGAGGTGAGGGTTTCAACCCACGCTCCTCGCGGTCACGAGGAGCGACCTGCTGCCGCTCCGCATGGCACTCACCACACCGGTTTCAACCCACGCTCCTCGCGGTCACGAGGAGCGACACCTCTCTCCGTGGAGACCGTCATGGTGTCTAAGTTTCAACCCACGCTCCTCGCGGTCACGAGGAGCGACGAAGCTTGTACGACTTGCCAGCGCGGACGACTCGTTTCAACCCACGCTCCTCGCGGTCACGAGGAGCGACGCCGACCTTGCCCACCGTCGACACGAGCTTCTTGTTTCAACCCACGCTCCTCGCGGTCACGAGGAGCGACGATAGACGCGGCGCAAGTCGGAGGGGAGCGTGGGTTTCAACCCACGCTCCTCGCGGTCACGAGGAGCGACAGCCAGCCTGTGGTGGTTTGGCGCTGTGCTCATTGTTTCAACCCACGCTCCTCGCGGTCACGAGGAGCGACTGGGCACCTCGAGCACGTCTGCGAGCGAGGCACAGTTTCAACCCACGCTCCTCGCGGTCACGAGGAGCGACCGCCGTGCGCAGCGCGGCGGCCGTCTGGAGGAGGGTTTCAACCCACGCTCCTCGCGGTCACGAGGAGCGACCAAGGCCCCGGCCGCGCCGATGGCGGGGCGAGACGAGTTTCAACCCACGCTCCTCGCGGTCACGAGGAGCGACCATGGTGCATGGGGAGGTGGTGGGGGAGACGGAGTTTCAACCCACGCTCCTCGCGGTCACGAGGAGCGACGACGTGTTGACGCGCACGCTCGACGCGGAGCGGTTTCAACCCACGCTCCTCGCGGTCACGAGGAGCGACCGCGTTGTATCAAACACGCGAGGGTATCCACATGTTTCAACCCACGCTCCTCGCGGTCACGAGGAGCGACGACAGCCTGCGCGCATCGTCGACATCAGCACGCCGCATGTTTCAACCCACGCTCCTCGCGGTCACGAGGAGCGACATGATCCGCGCCCGCTTCGCGCTGACGGCCTCGCCGTTTCAACCCACGCTCCTCGCGGTCACGAGGAGCGACGGGCGCCGAGCTCCTCCCGGACGCCCGACGCGGGTTTCAACCCACGCTCCTCGCGGTCACGAGGAGCGACTTGGGTGAGATGGGCGGCGGCGGGCCACCCAAAGTTTCAACCCACGCTCCTCGCGGTCACGAGGAGCGACCCTGCCCGTGCAACCTACCACGGTGACTCAGGAATCCGGCCGGTTTGCGCGAACCGCCTCGTCCGCGCAGCCGTCGCCTCCCCGGTCCCCGCGCTCCACCCATTCAACCCATGAACACTATTCACGATTTCAAAGAGCGCGAACCCTCGACGCCGGCCACACCGGGACACGTTCGCGCGGGGCCACCGGCGCCCCACGGCCCCGCCAGTCCAATCCCAAACACCCCACCGCGCAATCCCACCCCAGGGGTACACGGGTCCCCACTCCCGCCCCCACCCTCCACAATCCAACACAGGTCCACCGGTCGTCCCACCGCTCTCCTTCCCGCCTGCCCAGACGCCGCGAGGACGCGTGCCCACATTCCGTCGATGCCGCGGCTCGTCATGGACGGCCGCGCTGAATCGGGAAGCGAATCCCGACGCGCCGGAAGGAGCACCCGTGCTGGATACCCAATCTGTTGGCGAGTCCCTTCTTCACCTCGACCGCAAGCACCTCCTGAAGGAGGCGATGCGAGCCATCCCCGAGGCCTTCGACCCGCAAGGCCGCCTGCTCTCCCCCGTCGCCGGAGCGTGGGTCCGCCCACCCGCCTGGTTCAGCGCCAGGTCCCCCGTCGACGGGCAACTCATCGCCGAGCTCCCACAGCTCGACGCCCGGCAGGCCGCCGCCGCCGTGGAGGCCGCGGCGGACGAGTTCCCCGCCTGGTCCGCGCGCCCCCTCTCCGAACGCGCGCTCGCCATCTCCGAGGCCGTCACCCTGCTCCACCAGCACCGCGACCTGCTCATCCGCATGCTCGCGTGGGACATCGGCAAGACGCTGCCCACCGCCACCAACGACGTCGACCGGTGTCTGGCCGGCATCGCCTGGTACCTCGAGAACCGGGAGGCGATGATGGAGGGCCGCGCCCCGCTCGGCCTCGTCTCCAACATCGCCTCCTGGAACTACCCCTTCTCCGTCCTCCTGCTCAACGTGCTCGTGCAATCCCTGGCGGGAGACTCGGTCATCGCCAAGATTCCCACGCAGGGCGGCGGCGTCAGCCTCACGCTCGCCTTCGCGCTCCTGCGCCGCGCCGACCTGCCCGTGTCGCTCGTCGGCGGACGCGGCAAGGACCTCTCCGAACCGCTCGTCGCCCATGAGCGCATCGCGGGCGTCGCCTTCATCGGCGGGCGCGCCAACGGCGCGGAGGTCCACCGCCGCCTCAAGGAAGGCAACAAGCGCTACGCCCTCGAGATGGAGGGCGTCAACGCCTACGCCATCACCCGCTTCTCCGACTGGGACTCGCTCGGGCGTCAGATTCGCGCGGGCTTCGACTTCGGCAAGCAGCGCTGCACCGCGTACACGCGCTGGGTGGTCGAGAAGTCCCTGGTCCCCCGCTTCGTGCGCACGTACGTCGACGCCGTGTCCACCCTGCGCGTCGGCCACCCGCTGCTCGGCAAGGCCATCGACTTCGGCCCGCTCATCTCCGCCTCCAAGGTGACGGAGCTGCGCGGCCACCTCGACGCCGCCGAAGCCGACGGCACCCGCGTCCTCTTCCGCGGCGAGCTCGCCGAGGACGCCTTCCACGACGGCCAGGACCGCGGCGCGTACCTCCCTCCCACGCTCCTGTTCGGCGTCAGCCGCACCAGCGAGCTCTACCTGCGCGAACCCTTCGGCCCCGTCGACGTGCTCGTCTCCGTCGACTCCGAAGACGAGCTCGTCGCCGAGGCCAACGTCTCCGACGGCGCCCTCGTCGCCTCCGTCGCCTCGGACGACCTGTCGCTCGCCCAGCGCATCGCCTCGCGCCTCCACGCCTTCAAGGTCGGCATCAACAAGCTGCGCTCGCGCGGCGACCGCGAGGAGTCCTTCGGCGGCAAGGGCGGCTCGTGGGCCGGCGCCTTCGTGGGCGGCACCCACCTGGTCCGCGCCTTCACCCACGGCGACCACCCGCTCGAAGGCAACTGGTGAGCCCCACCCGCCCCACCGCGCGCGTGGCTCCGGTCCCCCCGGGGCCACGCACGCCCTCCCGCGCCCAGCGAATCCAGGCGGTTGCCCTCGACAAGGGGTGGGACGCGGCGGACCCGTGAGGCACGCCATTGCCAGTCCTTGACGCGGCGCGGTTAAGCTCCGCCCCCATGAACCGCGAATACCACCGCTGGCACAGCACTCGGCTGCACCGGGACATGGAGCTGCTGCTCTTCGGCCACTCGGGCGAGCCGGTGCTGCTGCTGCCCACCAGCCGCGGTCGCTTCTTCCAGGCCGAGGACTTCGGCCTCATCGGCGCCATCGCCGACCGCATCCAGGGCGGGCGCTACGTGGTGGTGTGCCCCGACTCGGTGGACGACGAGTCCTGGTTCAACACAGCCGTGCACCCGCACGACCGCGTGGCGCGCCACGCCGAGTGGGAGCAGTACCTCCTCCACGAGGTGGTCCCCCTGCTCCAGAGCCGCGCCACCGGCGGCCGCCTCACGCTGGCCGGGTGCAGCTTCGGCGGCTTCCACACGTACAACGTGGGCCTGCGCCACCCGAACGTCTTCCAGCGCCTGTTGTCCATGGGCGGCAAGTTCGAGACGGACGAGTTCCTCGACGGCCACCACGACCCGGACGTCTACTTCCACTCCGCCACCCAGTGGCTGCCCGGCGTCCACGACGGCGCGCAGCTCTCCGCGCTCCAGCGCATGGAGCTGGTGCTCGCCGTGGGCGAGCACGACTTCTGCCGCCCCTCCAACGAGCACCTGTCCAGCCTGCTGTGGAAGAAGGACATCGCCCACCAGCTCGCCATCTGGCAGGGCGGCAACCACGACTGGCCCGTGTGGCGGCAGATGATTCAGCAATACCTGCCCTGGTAGCCCCGGAGAGCGCGCCCGCTCACGACTCCAGCGGGCGCAGCGTGCCGGCGCTCATCTTGTTGAAGCGCCACAGCAGGGCCACCGCCACGGTGATGAGCCCCGCGCACAGGCCCCACCAGATGCCCAGCACCCCCAGCCCCACCTCGAAGCCCAGCAGGAACGTCAGGGGCAGTCCCACGGCGTAGTGCCCCACCATGTTGGCCAGGAAGGTGAAGCGCGTGTCCCCCACGCCGCGCAGCACGCCGGCGCCCACGCCCTGCACGCCGTCGAAGACCTGGAAGAGGGCGCTCACCATCAACAGCGGCACCGCCAGCGGCAGCACGTCGTCCGGCGCCCCCGCCAGCCTCGCCAGCGCCGTGGGGAAGCACGCGAACACCAGCGCGCCCAGCGCCATGAAGCCCGCGCCCCCGGCGAAGGCCATGAAGCCGCTGCGCCGCGCCGCCGCCGCGTCGCGCGCCCCCACCGCCCAGCCCACCCGCACGCTGCCCGCGTTGCCGATGCCCATCGCGACGGTGAACGTCACGCTCGAGAAGGAGATGGCGATCTGATGCGCGCCCACGCTCGCGGGCCCCAGCCCCGCGGCCAGCACGCCCGCCAGCGCGAAGACGCCAATCTCCGCCGCGATGTGCAGGCCAATGGGCACGCCCACCCGCGCCGCCTGCGCCAGGTCCCTCCACACCGGCCAGCGCGAGGGCCGCCCGTGCGGCGCCCCGGCCACGGTCGACACGGAGAACACCACCACCCCCAGCTGGAGCGCCGTGCACAGCGACGTCGCCAGGGCCGAACCCGCCACGCCCATGGCCGGCACCGCCCGGAGCGGCCCGAGGAACTCCGGCAGCACCCCGCCACCGAACACCAGCAGGATGTCGGCGCCCAGGTTGAGGACGTTGGCCAGCACCGTCGCCACCACGAGCGGACGCGTGAAGGCCGTGGCCTGGAGGTACGAGCGCATCGTGAGGAACGCCAGCATCAGCGGCATGCTCGGCGCGCGCCACAGCAGGTAGTCCCACGCTCCGGCGATCTCCGCCTCGCCCACGCCCGCCAGCGGCAACAACCGCGGCGACAGGAGCAGCAGGACGCCGAGGACCAGCCCCGCGAACAGCGACATCCACCCGCCCTGCCACAACAAGGCCCGCGCCCGCGCCAGGTTGCGCGCCCCCACTGCCTGGGACAGGAGCGGGTCGAAGCCCATCATCAGCCCCATGCCGAAGCCGCTGACGGCGAAGAACAGGCCGTTGCCCAGCCCCACGGACGCCAGCGCCAGCGTGCCCGCGCGCCCCACCACCAGCGTGTCCACCAACCCCATGAGCGCCTGACCGCCCTGCGCGATGGCGATGGGCACCGCCAGCTTCATCAGCGCCTGGAACTCGGCGCGATAGGAGCCTCGGACTTCACCTTGGGGGGGAGCGACGGCGGTGGACATGGCGGGTCGGGGCTATAGCGCCTTCCGGGATGGAATGCGCCCACCGCGAGCGACGCCCCGCCGCCCCCCTGCCTGACCCGCGCGCCCAACCCCGGAAGTCCGGAGCCTGGCGCGCGCGTCAACACGACGTCACGGCGTGGGGGCCTCGAAGAGCGTGGTGGAGAGCGGCGTCTGGAGCGACCCCAGCTTCGCCACGCGCACGCCCGCGTCGGAGATGGCGTACACGTAGTCGTCCGCCATCACGCTGCGGCGCACCGTCGGCTGCCAGTACCACGACCACCGGGGCTCGTTGACCGTCCGGTACACGTCCCCCATGGAGATGGAGCCCACCTGCGTGAAGCCCGCCGCGGTGTCCACCCGGTAGACCAGCAGGTCGCTGCGGAAGCCGGACCAGTAGTCGTAGGGGTTGTAGGTGTAGTCCGTGAAGGGGATGGCCAGCAGCTGCTTCTCCGCGAAGTAGTTGAAGGCCTTGTGCTCGTAGAGCGCCTCGCTGTAGCTGCTCGTCGAGCCGATGCGCTGGGTGAACGCCTCCTTCGGGTGCGCCATGTCGCTCACGTCGAACAGCGTCAGCTTGAGCGAGCGGCCCGTCGGAGAGCCGTCGTCGGCGCGGTCCTCGCCGAGCGTCAGCAGATGGGTGGTGCCCAGCGGGTGGATGTACGTGGAGAAGCCCGGAATCTTCAGCTCCCCCACCTTGCGCGGGTGCGCCGGGTCGCTCAGGTCGAAGGTGAACAGCGGGTCCACCTGCCGGAAGGTGACGACGAAGCCGCGGTCGCCCACGAAGCGCGCGCTGTAGATGCGCTCGCCCGGGGCCAGGTCCTCGCTGCGCCCCAGCTCCACCAGCTGCCGGTCCTGCTCGCCCAGGGTGACGACGCGGCTGATGCCCGCGTCCACGCTGGAGACGCGGTTGGTCGGGTCCAGCACCGCGTTGCGCACCGTGGTGGCCACGCGCAGCACGCCCTGGTGCTCGTCCATGGCGAACTGGTTGACCAGCGTCCCCTCCACCGTGCCGCTGGCCACGTACGTCGTCTTCCCGGGCTCGCGGATGTCGAACTTGTGCAGGTAGGAGAAGTCCTTCTGGTTCGCGTCCGTGTGCCACCACCAGTGCGGCGTCGCCAGGTAGAGCGACTCCGCGGAGGCGTAGATTGCCCCCGGCTGCGTCACCAGGTTGGTGCGGTCGACCGGCACGGCGCCCTCGGCCGCGTCCAGGTCCAGCGACACCACCGTCACGAAGCCCAGGCCCACCGGCGCGTTGGCGTGGAAGAAGTCCTGGCAGTCCGGCTCCAGCGCGCGCGTCGTCCCGTCCGCCGCGACGCTGCGGCCCAGGGGCCGCCACAGCTCGAGCGTCTGCTCGCGGATGAGCTTCTCGTTCTGGGCGATGAGCGCGTCGATGGCCTTGTTCAGCCGGTCGTTGTCCTCGTAGACCTCCCGCGAGTACTCGACCCCCATCCGCACGCCCTCCGGCCAGCGGAACGCGTCCGACAGCACCAGCCGCACCGTCCCGCCCACGCGCCGCGCGTTGAGGTAGTTGCCGGGCAGGTACACCTGCTGGCGCACCTGGGGCGAGGCGAGCGTGGACACGTCCACCACCGTCACCTTCATCGTGTCGCTGTAGGAGTAGTTGCAGCCCCCCGCGCAGTCCGGCATGGGCGCGTCTCCCACGAAGCCAAGGCCGATTCCCACCGACGGATGGCCGGGGCGCTCCTCGTAGACCTGGGAGGTGATGACCAGCCGCTGGCGGTCCGGGTCATAGAGCATCTGGGAGGGCCAGCCCTCGATGTCCAGCGTCGCCGCCAGGGTGAGCTGCTCCGCGGGCCAGGAGCGGTGCAGGTACAGCTTCTTGCCCGACAGCACGAAGATGCGCGTGCCGTCGTTCTGCACGAAGTCCGCCTCGTGCACGCCCGCCACCTGGTTGTTGGTGCCGGTGTGGTTGTCCGGCCCCCGGCCGCCGCCGCTGCCCGCGCCGTCCTCCATGGGCGCCCCCGTGGGAGGCACCGGCGCGTCGTCCCACCTCTGGAACCAGTTCCCACGGCGGCGCGTGGACTCGAGGTAGGCGCGCATCTGCTTCGTCGCCGCGTCCTCGATGAAGCCCTCCAGCGCCTCGCAGGTCTGGAACGGCTCCAACCGGGCCTTCATCTGGACCGGCTCGTTCTCCATCTCCGGGTAGGACCTGGAGCCGTCACACCCCGCCACCGCCACCGCCAATCCCATCCACGCGTAGCGCTTCCACTGTCGAATCACGGGAAACCCTCTCTCCTTCGTCGGCCCCACGCGGGCACGGAGCGGCCAGTCGCCCCACCGGCCCGGTGGCATCGCGCGGGGCGTGTTGCCACGCCCATGCCAGCGGTGACATCCGCCAGGACTCCGGGACTTCCAGGGGTTTGCGGGGCAAGGCCCCTCTCAGAAACCTGAGGCGCGGGGCGTCCCGGGAGCGGGAAAACCGAGGGTGCGCGGCACGAAGCGGACGAACTGCTGGGTCAGCGACGGGTCCATCTTCTCCAGCCGCAGGCCCATGCCGGCCGGGGCGCGGAAGGCGCCCGGGGGGCGGGGCGGGTTGGACCAGGCCACGGTGGCCTCGGCGGAGCAGGGCGTGCGCTGCCCGGCGAGCAGCACCTTCAGGGCCAGCCGGCTGCCCTCGCGCGCGGGGGTGAGGGTGCGCACGAAGAGGGCGCCGGGGCTGGCGTCGTGGCTGAAGCCCGAGTGCGTGGGGCCGCCCCCCACCGGGGAGAACTCCACCACGGTGAAGAAGGGCACGCGTTCGGCGGCGCGCAGCGGCACCCGGTCCGGCGCCAGCCGCGACAGCACGCGCGAGAGCAGCTCGTCGGCGCCCAGGTGGCGCTTCTCCAGCAGCGGCGCGCCGCTGAGCGCCTGGGCCCGGGCCAGCACCTCCGAGGACTCCTCCGCGCGCGACAGCAGCACCAGCGGCTTGCGCGGGCCCAGCTCGTGGAGGCGGGCGGCCAGCGCCAGCGCTTCGCGGGGCGCGCGGGAGACGTCGACGAGGAAGCCATCCAGCTGCCCGACGTGCTCGGCGGCCAGCCGCTCCGCGTCCTGAGCGTCGCGGGCGTAGAGCACGTGCAGCCCCTCCTGCTCCAGCGCCCCGCCGAGGAAGGTGTGCAGGAAGCGGCCCCCCTCCACCAGCAGCACGCGGCGGCCTCGCGGAGCGCCCTCCCTGGCGCGCTCGCGGGCGCCGCGCACGGCGACCAGCTTGGCCTGCAGTGCCTCCAGCGTGACGGGCTTGGGCAGGAAGTCGTCGGCGCCCGCGCGCCAGCAGTGCATCACCTCGTGGGGCTCGCCCGCGGAGGTGAACATGATGACGGGCACGTTGCGGCCGGCCGGGTGGGCCTTCACCGCGCGGCACACCTCGTCGCCCTGCATGCGCTCCATGCGCAGGTCCATGAGGATGAGCATGGGCGCGCGGCGGGACAGCTCCGCCAGGCACGCCTCGCCGCCCTCCAGCGTCACCGGCTCGCAGCCCAGCCGCGCCAGGTGCAGCCGCACCACCTCGCGCGCGGTGCGGGAGTCGTCCACCACGAACACGGCCTCGCGCGCGGTGGAGGAGGGGGCATTCATGGTCAGGCGCGCGGCTCCTGCTTGCCGGACAACAACTGCGTGAGCTGCCGGGCGATGGCCGCGCACTTCGCCGCGTCCTTGTCCTCCAGCGCGCTGCGCCCGCCGTCGAGCAGCCGCTGCACGGTGCCCACCGCGGCCTCGGCCTCCGGGCTGGGGTTCTCCTGCGCGCTCTTCTGGAGCAGCCGCGACAGCTTCTCGCCGCGCTCCAGCAGCTTGCGGAACGTCTCCTCCGCGCGCCTGGCGTCCACCACGCCCTGCGACTTCGCGTAGTGGGCCTGCTCCGCGCCCAGCTTCTCCGCCTCGCTCTGCGGCAGGCCGGGGCGCGCCTCCAGGCGCACCGTCTCCATGTTGCCGGTGGTCAGGTCCGTGGCCTTCACCGCGAGGATGGCCTCGCCGGACAGCTCGAACACCACCTCCAGCGGGACGTCGCCGCGCGCGGCCACGTGCAGGTTCTTGAGCACCACCTCGCCCAGCTTGTGGTTCTCGTCCTGGAACTCGCTCTCCCCCTGGTACACGGGGATGCGCGCCTCGGACTGGCCGGCGGTGCCGGGGAAGAAGATGTCGCGCGCGACGACGGGCACGCCGGTGTTCTTGGCGATGAGCCGCTTCACCCGCCCGCCCAGCACGCCCACGCCCAGGCTCTGGCTGGCCACGTCGAGCAGCAGCGCCTGGCCGGACTGGCGCAGCAGCTCGTCCGCCTGCACCGCGGCGCCCAGCGCCACCGCCTCGTCCGGGTGCACGTCCGTGGACGGCGCGCGGCCGAAGAAGTCCGCCACCAGCCGGCGCACCAGCGGCACGCGCGTCATGCCGCCCACCAGCAGCACCACGTCCACCGACCGCGGGTCCATGCGCGCCTCGCGCATCACGCCCTCGCACACCTCCAGGCAGCGGCGCGACAGCGGTTCGGACAGCGTCTCGAAGAACGAGCGCGTCAGCACCGTCTCCAGGTCCGTCGTGCGGCGGCCCCCGGAGGCGTCGCCCAGGCCGGAGACGGAGATGGTCGCCTCCTCGTGCTCGGTCAGCTCGCGCTTGGCGGCCTCCGCCGCGACCTTGAGGCGGCGCAGGCTGGGCGCGTCCTGCGCCACGGCGGCGCGCAGCTCGTCGTCCACCTGGGCCAGCAGCCACTGGACGATGCGCTGGTCGAAGTCCTCACCGCCCAGCCGCGGATCGCCGCCGGTGGCGCGCACCTCGAAGACGCCGGACTTCACGTCGAGGATGGACACGTCGAACGTGCCGCCGCCCAGGTCGAACACCAGCGCGTTGCCCTCGAAGCCGCGCGACAGGCCGTACGCCAGCGCCGCCGCCGTGGGCTCGTTCACCAGACGCACCACGTCCAGTCCGGCGATGGTGGCCGCCTCGCGCGTGGCCTGGCGCTGGTTGTCGTCGAAGTTGGCGGGGACGGTGATGACGCACTTGGAGACGGGCCGGCCGAAGTGCGCCTGCGCGTCGAGCGCCAGCTCGCCCAGAATCATCGCCGACACCTGCGTGACGGGCAGCACGCGCCCGGCCAGCTTCACGCGCACGTCGCCCGCGGGCCCCGCCACCAGCGGATAGGGCACGAGCGCGCGCGCCTGCTGCACCAGCTCCGGCGTGTAGCGCCGCCCCAGGAAGCGCTTGGTGGCCCACACCACGGAGTCCGGGTGGTCCTCCGACAGCGCTTGCGCGGCCTGGCCCACCACGCGCTCTCCGGCCTTGTTGATGCCGAGGACCGAGGGCGTCAGCCTGCCGCCCGCACGTGAGGGAATGAGCCGGGGCCGTCCATCCTCCACGGTGGCCACGGCGCTGTTGGTGGTACCCAGGTCGATGCCGATGACGGGGTCATGCATGGGGGCAGTCGGGACCCCCACGCTACGGGTCTTGCCGCCCGCTCGCCAAGCCCCCTCGCTCCAGACCCGCCTCCAGGCGGTCGCTTCCCTGGTCGCTTCATCGGATACCGCACGAAGGTGGACTCGCGCTCGGCGCCCATGCTAAGGGCGCGCCCGCCATGGTGAACGTGTCCATCGCCCGCCGCTACGCCCGCGCCCTCCTCGACGTCTCCTCGGAGGGTGGCCGCGTCGACGCCATCGCCGAGCAGCTGTCCTCCATCGCGGACGTCTTCGCGAAGAACGCCGAGCTGGCGGACGTGCTCGAGAACCCCGCCTACACCCGGGGCCAGCGCGCCCACGTGGTGGAGGGGGTCATGAAGCTCGTCCCCGGCCTGGAGCCCGCGCTGGCCAACACCCTGCGCCTGCTGGTGGACCGCAACCGCCAGGGCTACATCGGCGACATCGCCCGCGTCTTCCGCGACATGGCGGACGCCCGCGCCGGCCGCGTGCGCGGCAACGTCACCACCGCCGCCCCGCTGTCCGCGGACGTGCTCGCCCAGCTGCGCGACACCCTCCAGAAGCTCACCCAGCGCAACGTCGTCCTCCAGACGCACGTCGACCCCAGCCTGCTCGGTGGCGTGTCCGCCCAGGTGGGCAGCATCCTGTACGACGGCAGCCTGCGCACCCAGCTCGAGGAGCTGCGCCGCGAGCTGAAGCAGCACTAGCCGTCTCGGGACTCCTCCCGTAGTCCGGGGCAAACCGGTATTCCCTGCTGCCCTGGCGCGGCGGTATAGTCGACGGGTCTCGCGCGGGCCTCCGCTCCGCGCCCATCCAGCGACCCGAGCATGCCGCAGTCCCCGTTCCTCCGCCTCCCTGGCGTCGCGCCCTCCGCGACGGCGCCCGAGGAGGCGTGGCCATTCCTGGGCGCCCTCCTCAACGCGTCGGGGTATGGCATCGCGCTGCTGGACCGGGAGCTGCGGTCGGTCTGGGTGAATGGCGCGCTGGCGGCGCTGTCCGGCCGGGAGCCCCGCTTCCACCTGGGCCGGCCCTTCGTGGAGACGTGGCCGCAGGTGGCCGGGACGCTGGGGCCGCTGATGTCGCGGGCGCTGTCGGGCGAGGACGTGGGCGAGACGCCCGTGTCCGCGGAGGCGGTGCCGGGGCCGGGCGAGCAGCACCTGCGCGTGGGGCTGGTGCCGGCGCACCAGGCCGGGGTGCTCGCGGGGCTGGTGCTGTGGGTGCGCGACGAGACGGAGCGCGTGCGGGAGGAGCGGCGCCTGCGCGAGCGCGAGACGCACATGCGCAGCCTCGCGGACGTGGCGTGCGACGGGCACTTCCTGCACGACAACGGCATCGTGCTGGACGCCAACCGGGGCCTCGCGAGCATGCTGGGGCACGCCTCGCCGCAGGAGTTGATCGGCCACCACCTCATCGAGTGGGTGGCGCCGGAGTTCCGCCCCGCCGTCATGTCCGCGGTGGAGCGCGGCGTGGAGACGCCCTACGAGGTCATCTGCCTGCGCCGCGACGGCCAGCGCATCCCGCTGGAGGTGCTGGCGCGCTACGTGCCGTACGACGGCCGCCGGGTGCGGCTGGCGGCGCTCTGGGACATCCGCGGGCGCAAGGCGGCGGAGGAGCGCGCCGAGCGCACCGAGCGGTTCCGGGAGCAGCTGCTGGGCGTGGTGGACAACGACCTGCGCTCGCCTTTGCAGACCATCCAGCTGGGCACCGGCGCGCTGCAGCGGCTGGGCGGCATGGCGGAGCCCCACGAGCGGCTGGTGGGGCACATGGCGCACGCGGCCCGGCGCATGGAGCGGATGATCCACGAGCTGCTGGACTTCACCCGGGCCCGGCTCTCCGGCGGGCTGCCCGTGCGGGCGGAGCCGGCGCTGCTGGACGAGCTGGTCCAGCGCGTGGTGGAGGAGCGACGCCAGGCCCACCCCGGCCGCCCCTTCCAGGTGGACAGCCGGGGCGACGTGCGGGGTTTGTGGGACGCCGCGCGGCTGGCGCAGCTGGCGGACGCCCTGCTGGGCACCGTGCTCCAGCACACCCCGGAGGAGGCCCCCGTCGTCGTGCGGCTGAGCGGCGCGGTGGGGGGCGTCAGCCTGTCGGTCCACAGCGACGCGCTCGTCGTGCCCGTGGAGGAGCACGCCAGCCTCTTCGAGCCCTTCCGCCGGGGCCGTCCCGCCAGCTCCGAGGGCCTGGGCCTGGGCCTGTTCCTCGCCCGTCAGGTGGCCCAGGCCCATGGTGGGAAGCTCGCCGTGGAATCCTCCCAGGGCGCGACCCGCTTCGTCGTCTGGCTGCCCCGCGAGGCGACGGGCGCCTTCCGCTAGGGGCACACCCCCCTCCCCGAGGGGGTCCGAGCGACCCGACTTACCGGGCTGATAATCCCCCGCGAGCCCCGGATGTCGAGCGCATTGCAGCGGGTGGGGGTGCGTGGTAAGGGGCCCCGACTTCTAAGCTTTGGCGGACCCGAACCGACCCGGCCCGCCCCCTGTTCGAGGACGCAAAACGCCCATGGAAATCCGCGCCGACGAGATCAGCAGAATCATCCGGGAGCAGATCAAGGACTACGGCAAGAAGGTCACCGTCGCGGAGACGGGCACCGTGCTGTCCGTCGGCGACGGTATCGCGCGCATCTACGGCCTGGAGGGAGTGCAGGCCGGTGAGCTGGTGGAGTTCACCAACGGCGTGAAGGGCCTGGTGCTCAACCTCGAGGAGGACAACGTCGGCGTCGCCATCATGGGCGACTTCCAGTCCATCCGCGAGGGCGACACCGTCAAGCGCACCCAGCAGATCGCCTCCGTGCCGGTGGGCAAGGGCCTGCTGGGCCGCGTGGTGGACCCGCTCGGCCAGCCGCTGGACGGCAAGGGCCCCATCCAGGCGACGGAGACGCGCCGCCTGGAGGTGAAGGCGCCCGGCATCGTGAAGCGCAAGAGCGTGCACGAGCCGCTGCAGACGGGCATCAAGGCGCTGGACGCGCTGGTGCCGGTGGGTCGTGGTCAGCGCGAGCTCATCATCGGTGACCGCCAGACGGGCAAGACGGCCGTCGCCATCGACACCATCATCAACCAGAAGGGCCTGAGCGTTTACTGCATCTACGTCGCCATCGGCCAGAAGCAGTCGACGGTGGCGCAGGTCGTGGAGAAGCTCAACCGCTACGGCGCCATGGAGTACACCACGGTGGTCGCGGCGAACGCCTCCGACCCGGCGCCGATGCAGTTCTTCGCGCCGTACGCCGGCGTGGCCATGGGCGAGTACTTCCGCGACAACAAGATGCACGCCCTCATCATCTACGACGACCTCTCCAAGCAGGCCGTCGCGTACCGCCAGCTGTCGCTGCTGCTGCGCCGTCCGCCGGGCCGCGAGGCGTACCCCGGTGACGTGTTCTACGTGCACAGCCGCCTGCTGGAGCGCGCCGCCAAGCTGTCGGACGAGGAGGGCGCGGGCTCGCTCACCGCGCTGCCCATCATCGAGACGCAGGCCGGCGACGTGTCCGCCTACATCCCGACGAACGTCATCTCCATCACCGACGGGCAGATCTTCCTCGAGACGGACCTGTTCTTCTCCGGCGTCCGCCCGGCCATCAACGTCGGTCTCTCCGTGTCCCGCGTCGGCTCCGCCGCGCAGATCAAGGCCATGAAGCAGGTGGCCGGCACGATGAAGCTCGACCTGGCCCAGTACCGCGAGCTCGCCGCCTTCGCCCAGTTCGGCTCCGACCTCGACAAGGCCACCCAGGAGACCCTGGCCCGCGGCGCCCGCATGGTGGAGCTGCTCAAGCAGGGCCAGTACGAGCCGCTGCCCGTCGAGCAGCAGGTCATGCAGATCTACGCCGCCACCAACCGCGACGACGCCAAGAAGCGCGGCTGGATTCGCGACATCCCCGTCTCCGACGTGGTGCGCTGGATGCGTGAGTTCCTGGAGTTCGCCAACGCGAAGCACCCCAGCATCGCGAAGGACATCGCCACCAAGCGCGAGCTCACCAACGACATCAAGGCCGCGCTGAACAAGGCCATCGGCGAGTTCAACGAGGTCTTCCAGCCCACGCCGGGCGCGAAGGTCTAGTCGCTCCGGCAGGCCCCCGAGGCCCGCCGCACCGAGCCCCGCGCTCCCCTCACCGGGAGGCGGGGCTTCGTGTTTTCGCGGCGGGTCAGGTCAGGCGCGGCAGCAGCGCGCGCAGGCTGCGGTCCACGCCACCGCGTGACCCCAGCAACTCGATGGCCTTCAGCTCGTACGGCAGCACGTTGGCGCGGGCCACCAGCTGCACGTGGGCGCCCAGCGCCGCGGGCATCGCCAGGTCCAGCTCGAAGATGTCGCCGGCCACCAGCGTCTGGTCGGGCCGGGTGCCGGTGGTGTCCCAGATGCGCTTGAGCGCCTCGAAGTAGCGGCCCCGGCGCAGGTAGATGGGCCGGCGCAGCACGCCGTCCAGCGTCTGCGTCTCCGGCACCGCGTCGAAGCGCGCGTCCTTCACGTCCGGCGGGTCGAGCAGGAACTTGCGCGCGTCGCCGGACACCTTCAGCCGCTCGCGCCCCTTGGGCGCCAGCGTGTCGAGCTTCTTCTCCACCAGGTCGGTGTGCGCGTTGGTGACGACCGTCACCGGCAGGCCCGTGGCCAGCAGCGCCTCCAGCACCTCCTTCGCCTCCGGCTTGAAGGCCGTGGCGGAGTGGACGTAGGCCTCACGGTACAGCCGCTGCACCACCTCCGAGCGCGCGGCCTCGTCCGGCAGCAGGCCCAGCCGCTGGATGATGCGGTGGGCGGCCGTCGTCGCCGTCAGGTACGGGTCCGCCGTGGCCGGCGCCACCACCTTGCCCCCCAGGTTCCACCCCAGCAGGTCGGCTCCCGCGTGCAGCGCCGCGACTTCCTCCTCCCAGATTTGCTCCACCTCCTGGCCCAACGCCTGGGCCAGTCCGTCACGGAAGTGTGACGAGAAGGGCGCGCTCTCCGCCGCCACGTCCGTGAAGGTCCCGTCGAAGTCCAGCACCACGCAAGCAATCGCCATCAGCCCACCGACTCCCTGAGTTCGAGAAAGGGGGGCGATGACGCCCCGGCCGCGCCTGCGAATCAAGCCCGTGACACGCTTTCCGGCCTGTAAACTTGAGGCTTGCCTGTAAATCCAGGTCGCAGGCTCGCCACCTTGAGTCCTACAGCGGGGGGCTCGCTAGCCTGTCAGGCCACATGGAAGCGACGCAGCAGAACGAGTCGGCGCCCCCGCGCCGCGCGTGGCTGCCCTGGGGCCTGCTCGCCGGAGCGATGGTGCTCGGCGCGACGGGAGCCTGGGCGGGCTCGCGCTCCGTGTCGGCGCTGGTGGAGCGAGGAGCACAGCTGGAGCGCGAGGCCGCCGAGTCCGAGGCGCGCGTCGCGGAGCTGCAGGCCCTGAGAGAGGCCATGGCCCGCCGCCTGCGCGTGCTGGAGCAGCAGCACCAGGACGCCCAGCAGGCCGCCCTCACGGCCGCCTCCGCGTGCACCGTCGCCCCTCCCGCCCCGCCAGAGCCCGCCCCCCGCGCCACCAAGGCCGCGCGCAGCCGGAAGTCCGGCCGGCGCTGAGCCCCGCGCGCGTGGTCCCCCGGTCCACGCCCTCCCCCGGGCCGTGGCCCCGGAGGCAACAGCCCTGACGCGCCGCCGCCACGGAACCCCTCGGAAGGACGCGGTTCCAGGGCCCGGCCCGGCGCGTGCTACCGGCCCGCTCGCATCCGTCATCTTCGCGCGAGGAGCCTCCCGCATGTCGTCCGTCGTCCTTCGAGTCCGTCGCCTGTTGCTGGTGTGCCTGGCCGCGCTCGTGCCCCTGTCCACCGCCCACGCCGAGCCCGGCATCCGCATCCTCAACTCGCTGTCCACCGCGGACCTGGCCTTCAACGCCCTCACCACCAACCGCCGGTCGCTGGAGGCCCTCAACAAGTACCCGCTGCACTCGGACGTGTTCGCGCGCGTCCCCACGCTGATGCACCAGTTGGAGGACCCGGCCGCGCGCAACGTCATGCACTACCTGGTCGGCTGCGCGCTGGGGCCCGGGGACGTCGTCGAGTGGAAGAGCCGCGCGGGCGAGGTGCATGTCTTCACGGGCGAGGCGAACCTGTGCCCGGAGTGGGCCACGGGCGCGCCGGGCAAGGAGTGCCTGGGCTACGTGTCCGCGTGCCTGCTGTCGCGCAACAACGCGTACGGCGTCACCGTGGAGATTTCCCTGCGCGCCGAGGACCCGCGCGACCCGCTGCGCTTCAACCCCACCGGAGACCCGCGGGCGTGGAGCCCGCTCTTCCTGCCCTGTGACACGTCCGGCGTGGGCCTGGGGCCGGAGTGCGGCTGGGTGGGCGAGGGCGTGGGCGCGTGCGCTCCGGGCGCCAAGGTGACGGTGGGCGCCGGCGGGCCCTTCCCGGACACCTGCACGGGGACCATCGGCTCCAGCTCCGGCCACCGCGTGCTGCGCGTGTGCGAGCGGCCCGAGGGCTGCCACGCGTCGGACGCCCTGGCCGAGTCGGAGAAGGACGGCTGCGGCGGCACCGCGCCCACGGCCACCTTCACCTGCCCGCGCGGCGGCCGCTACAGCCTCATGTCCGCGCCCTATGACCGCGCCGCCCCGCCCGGCAGCTGGGTGCGGCCCGCGGCGACGAGCGGCCGCTACCCGTTCGCGCCCTTCGGCGCCTTCACCTTCCGCGAGGGCGCCTTCTTCGGGAACCTGTTCAACCCAGGCGCGCTGGACGTGGAGGTGCTCCTCAACCTGGACAACTATCAGACGTCGCTCAGCATCCCTGGCTACTCCGGCACGCCGTACCTCGACGTGCACGCCTGCTACGGCAAGGACTGGGTGCAGGGAGACGTCCACCTGCGCTCGCGCATCTGCGCCAACGCCGAGGTGGGCCGCGAGGCCGCCTACGGCTGCCTCGCCCGCACCGTGGGCCCCTGTGAGCCGGACAGCCGCAGCCCGCTCGCGCCCAGCTGCGCCGTCAACGACGGCGCCCAGGTGTGGGGCGACGGCGACTTCGAGGCCTGCGTGGACGGAGAGGGCCTCCCCCAGGGCGAGCCCATCACCACCTTCCTCAACAGCGCCTGCGACGCGCTGCCGGAGGGCGACCGCACGGTCTGCGGGGTCAAGTGCGACTACAGCGTGAACCCGCCCCTCTGCAAGAAGGGCTGCGAGCAGCGCTCCTCCAGCGAGTGCCTCGCCCTGGCCTGCGTCGAGACGCCCTCGCTCTGCGGCAAGAAGTAGCCCCCCGCTCGGGCGCGCGCGCGGGGGGCCTGTGCGAACCTCCCGGGCGCGCGCCGTGGGACGGAGGCGCCCTGGGGGGCGGGGCGACACGCCGTCCGCCCCGGGTGTATGAATAAAGCGGGCCGGGGGCCGTCCGGACATGAGCGGGTTCGTCACCTGCGCCCGCCGAGGAGCCCACCGTGTCCGCCTTCCGTTCCGTGCTGTGTGTCGCCCTCGCGCTGGGGCTCGTGCTGGGCGCCGCGCCCGCGGAGGCCCGCTTCGGCAAGCGCTCGCGGTCGAACGACTCGGGCCAGGGCAAGGACGAGCACGAGGCGTCGGCGGTGGGCCAGGACGACGACGACGATGACGACCGCGACCGGGATGACCGGCCGCGCCGCCGTCGCCGCTCCAACGCGCGCCACGTCAGCGACGACTCGCACGTGGTGGACAGCACCGCCTTCTTCGCCTTCCTCGTCATGGGGGGCAACCACCGGCTGTCGCTCACGGAGCCGCGCTACCGGGGCGAGGTCCGCCAGGAGCGCCACGCGGCGCCGCTGTCCTTCCGCGTGGGCTTCCAGGCGGGGCCCATCAACGAGGGCGGCGCGGGCGACCTCTTCCTCGGCCTGGAGGGCCGGCGCATCGGCCTGGACCTGCGTGCCACGGGCATCAGCGTGGACGCGGACGACGGCTCCGACGAGACGGACAGCATCACCCTCTTCGAGGCGCACCTGACGTGGGCGTTCGTGTCGCTGGAGCGGGTGCGGGTGCGCGCCGAGGCGGGCGTGAGCACCGCCAACGCGCCGGACGTCTCCTTCGTGGGCCCCAGCCTGGGCCTCTCCATGGAGGCCTGCCTCGCGGGCCCGCTGGACTTCGAGGCGCGCGCGCAGGTGACGCCCCTCCCCTACCGGCAGGTGGACGCGAGCGCCGCGCTGGCGCTGCACCTGGGCGCGGTGGTGCTGCGCGGCGGCTACCGCGGCCTGCTGCTCGACGACGCGGGGGAGTCGGGGGACGGCGTGGTGCACCGCGACGGCTTCCACGGGCCCTTCCTCGGCCTGGGCCTCACCTACTGACGCCCGTCGCGCCGGTGACGGCCGGGTCCTCCGGCGCCTCGCGAGGGCAGTGCTCGCGCACCACCTCCAGCAGGGCCGCCAGCCGCACCGGCTTGCGCAGCACCGCCAGGGCACCCGACGGGCAAGGCCCCGGCTCCGCGTCCATCGCCACCACCCGGCAGCCGGCGAAGCGCGCGTCCTTCGCCAGCGCGTCGATCATCGCCCGCCCCCCCACGCGCGCCAGCTCCAGGTCCACCAGGACGAGGCAGGGGGACTCCAGGGCGCGGAGCACCCGCAGGCCCTCGTGGCCGTTGATGGCCATGGCCACCTCGTAGCCCTCGTCCTGGAGCGCCTCCGCCATGGCGCCCCGGACGTCCGGGTCCTCCTCCACGAGCAGGACGGTGGGCTGAATCAGCGCGTGGGTCACGTTCACCACCCTAGTGCCTCCTTTCCTCGCTGGCACGGGCCCGAGCGGCCCCGTCGCGGACAGTGTCGAGCCATGAGCATCCGCCCGCTTCGGGCAGGCGGATGCGCATGGTCCACGTACCACCGGGGGCTGACCACGTTCGTACAGCCCTCGCTGGCCAACGCCGCCGCCCTCCCGGGGGGCCATGGCCGCTCACGGGTCGGAGCCCTTCAATGTCGCTCCCCATCGTGCCCTCCGTGGCAGAGGAGTTGGACCTTGCCGTCGACGAAGTCCCTGCTGGGCTCGGCGCTCGCCGCCGCCCTCCTGCTGGGCGCCGCCCCCGCCGAGGCCCGCTTCGGCAAGCGCCCCGCCCCCTCCGCCCGTCCCCCCGGGGATGGCGCGCCCCCCGTCCCCGCCGCCGCCCCCCTCTCCCAGGTCACCTCGGAGGAGGGCCGGAAGGCGGAGGACGTACCGCGCCGCCGGCGTCCCCGTCGGGCGCGCAAGCCCACGGTGGTCGTGACATCCCAGGGCACCGCCGCGCCGGAGGAGCCCACGGGCCTGCATGCGTCCTCGGGGCGGAGGCGGTCGCGCTATGGCCCCGTGCCGCTGCTGGTGCGCGTGGGCGTCCAGGGCGACCTGCCGCGACAGGGCGGCGGCCTGGGCATCTTCCTGGGGATGGAGGGGCGGAGGCTGGGCATCGACGCCCGCGTCGGCGGTCTGTCGCTGCGCGACGAGGCCGACACCGAGCGCCTGGACAAGCTCATCCTGATGAGCGCGCGGGCCACCGCGGCGCTGTGGGCCAGCCGCTACGGCCGCCTGCGCGTGGAGGCGGGCCTGGCCAGCGCGCACCTGCCGGGCATCACCTTCGTGGGGCCCAGCTTCGGCGCCTCGCTGGAGGCCTGCATCGGGCGCTCGAACCTGGACATCGAGGCGCGCATGAACGTCACGCCCTTCCCACAGCGCCAGGTGGACGCCCAGGCGGGGCTCGCCGCGCACCTGGGAGAGCTCAACCTGCGCGCCGGCTGGCGCATGCTGTACTTCGACGACGCCGGACACCTGGACGGCGTCGAGCACGAGGACACCTTCGCCGGCCCCTACCTCGGCCTGGGCCTGACGTTCTGACGCGCGTGGAGGTGTGACGCCGCTCCACCGGCGTCACGGCGCCCCCCACAAGGCCCCTGTCTCCTCGAACGACAGCGGGGCGCCGGGCCACCTCGCCCGCGCCCTCGCGCTCCTGGGTCCCTGCGTCGACACGGAGCCGGCACGACGGGCCGGAGCCACTCCTCGCGGAAGGAGCCCCGGCCCCGGACCTCACTCGTCCGACGCGGCGGCCATGGGCGCCGACGAGCCCCCACCGCCGATGTCCGCGACGGTGGTCAGCCCACCGCGCTTGCCGCCGCGCCGCTTGGGCGGAGGCGCCAGCTTCGGCTGCGTGCCGAACAGCCGCTCGTAGGTGTCCGGCGTGTTGATGTTCACGATGACGCCCGGGTCCTTCATGGGCACCCGGCGCACGCGCATGGCCTTCAGCGCCGCCTCCAGCTGCTCCCCGTCCGCCGCGCGCAGCTTCTCCATCGCGGGACGCGACAGCAGCACCGGCCAGCCGGGCGCGCCGTCGAACTCCGGACGCAGCACCTCGTCGGAGTCGCTCATCAGCTTGAGGAGCGACTTCACCGTCGTCGCGCGCAGGGCCGGCATGTCCACCGGGTGCAGCAGCACCACGTCCGCCCCGGCCTCCATCGCCGCGTCGAGCCCGACCTTCACGGAGACCATCTGGCTGTCACGCCAGCGCTCGGACTCCACCAGGTCCAACCCCGGGTGCTGCTCGCGCACCGCCTCCGCGTCCTTGCCCACCACCCCCAACACCTGACTGTTCGCCTTGCCGAAGGTCGACGCCAGCGACTGAAGGAAGCTCTTGTCGCCTTCGTGCAGGATGAGCGCCTTGGGGTGGGCCATCCGCCGGGCCTCGCCCGCTGCGAGGATGATCGCCACTGCCTTCATACCAAGCCTCCTCCATCCCCCGGGGAATCAATGTCAGCAGGCCCGGGTCCACCGACAACAGGCTGTGCCCGACGCGAGCGATTTTTGAGCCCGCCCCTCGGTGCGAGCCCCCGCGCCGTCACTTCACGCTTCCTCGGCACGTCGCTCGCGCCCCCTCGCCACGTCGCCGTCCACGCGCCAGCCGCGGAGCACCGCTCGCCCCCTCGCGCTTCCCCCCCGGCCGTCACGGCTCAGTGCAGCCAATGCGACGCCGGCGCGGACACCAGGGAGGCTCGCTTCGCCCCCGTCGTTTCTTCCGCCTCCACCAGCACCCGGACGGTCAGAATTTCAGCCAGCCGCGCCAGCGGCGCGAAACGCGACAGACGGCACAGCTCGTCCTCCGACACCTCGCCCAACCACGCTCCGTCACGACCATCCACCACTGGGAGCACATGCGCCGCGTGACGGTGCATCACCTGGAGCGCCGAGAGCACGGTGTCCTCGGGGAAGAGCGTCACGGCGCGGGCAACGACTGTCTCGAAGTCGGGGATGCTGCACATCGTCACGGATTTCCTCCCGAAGGCTGGGGCGCCAGGCGCCGATGATCCACCCCGTAGCAAGGCCCTTGCCGAGCCGCGGCATGCCCCTTTTTCGGCCGCCCACACAACCCGGGCCTGCACTCCGGCGATAATCCCCAGGACGTCCTGCCTCCTCGTCGTCGCGCCCCCTCCGCGGAGTCTTCTCGATGAGCATCAAGTCCCTGCCCTCGACCACGACAGCCACCCCCAAGCGCGCCGCGGACCTCCCGCCGCAACGCAAGGCGGAGGCGCCCCAGGGCAACCTGCTCGCTCGGTTGGGAGAGGGGCTCCAGAACGTCGCGCGCAAGGTGGACCAGAAGCTGGACCAGGTGGTGGACCGCTTCGAGGCGAAGCTCCCCGACCTGGGCAAGCTCGGCCTGCCGAAGCTGGCCGGCACCGGCGGCAAGTGGGACGGCATCACCCTCACCGGCAAGCCCCTCCAGATTCCCTTCGACAAGCTGCTCGACGTCGACCTGGGCGACCTGCGCAAGGTGCTCGAGCGCGTCATCCCGCCGAAGATCGACGACAAGCAGGGCAAGCAGCTCGTCGAACAGACGAAGCCCTTCCGTGACACACTGGGTCAAGTCCGCTCGCTGGCGGCGCAGCTGGACATGCTGCCCACCACCCACCCGCGCTACGCGCAGGTGAAGGCGGCGCTGGAGAAGGCCGAGGGCGAGCTGAAGCAGACCACGGGCTACACGCGCGCCACCGCGCCGCGCCCCGGCTCGCTGTGGGTGGACCCCCAGTTCATGGCGAAGGAGGTCCCCAACGGGAGCATCACCGCCAGCAAGTTCCCCACCAACACGCCGGTGACGAAGCCGCCCGCCGCGCTGGACCTGGTCTCCGGGGGCGATGCGACGAAGGCCGCCGCGTACACCGCGTCCGTGGCCCAGAAGCGCGCGGAGACGGGCATGCCCGTGCAGGGCGGCGAGCCCTTGGGCGTGCACCTGAGCCTGGAGGGCGGCGGCGGCAGGGGCAAGCGCTACGCGGCCATGTTCGCGGAGATGCGCGAATTGGGCGTGGTGCCGGTGAGCCTGTCGGGCACGTCCGCCGGCTCCATCGCCGCCGCGTTCGCCGCCACGGGCGCCACGCCGAAGCAGATCGAGGACGTGGCCAAGGACCCTCGCCTGGGCCAGCTGTACGACTTCGACCTGGACATGAAGGACGGCGGCATCCTCGACGGCCAGGCCGCGTACGACCTCTTCGACCAGAAGCTGCGCGAGCTGACCGGCATCAAGGACCGGCCCGTCACCTTCGCGGACCTGAAGGTGCCCCTGCAGCTGGTCGCCGCCAAGGCCTACGACTCCGCGCTGGGGCCCGAGGGCTTCAAGAACAACAAGGACCGCATCTTCGTCTTCAGCCAGGAGACGACGCCGGACACGCCCGTGGCGCTCGCCATGCGCGCCTCCATGGCCATCCCCGGCGTCTTCGAGCCGGTGCAGATGGTGGACCCCGTCACCGGCCGGCAGATGCACCTGGTCGACGGCGGCACCCTGGACAACCTCCCCATGGGCTACGCCAAGAACGACCTGCCGCAGATCGGCGCGTCGCTCTATTCGCGCGGCGGCGCGCACCCATCCAACGGCCAGGCCCAGCCCAAGCAGCTGCCCACCGGCCAGCTCGACACGGACGACGTGCTCTGGAATGGCTTTAACGGCCTGTCCATGCTGTTCGAGAACGCCACGGAGGCGCAGGACTGGCGCGACAAGACGCAGCCGGGCGCCAACCAGTACATGCTCGCGCTGCCCACCTGGAACCTGGACAATCCCAAACAGTCCAACAGCGTGCTCGGCTTCGGCTACGACGACAAGGTGGACCCCACGCTGGACAAGCAGTCGCGCCAGGTGACGCAAGACTTCCTGCGCGAGTTCCTCGATGACATGCAGAAGCCCGGCTCGCGCGGCACCAACCTCACCACCAAGGTGCCCGCGGACCTGAAGTTCGACCTGCCCGTCGACATCTGGGGCGAGAAGTTCCAGGTGACGTACAACGGCGGGGACACCGTCGTGGCCACCGCCGCCAATGGCAAGCGCCACGAGGTCAAGCTGGGCCGCGAGAAGATCGAATCCATCTGGCTCGACAACCAGACGTTCCACGACATGCCCGCGCAGCTGTCCCACGCGCTCAGTGACGTGCGCAGCGTGCGACCCTCCTGGTTCCCGTTCTGACGCGCGGTGCGGGGCGTGCGCCCCGGTTGCAACGTTGCACTCGCAGATACCTCGACACACCCGGGGCGCCTTGAGGCGCACCCGGGCGCTGTCGCTAGCGTGGTCCGCCTTCATCCCTCCTGAGAGGTCATGAGATGAGCGCGGAGAACGGGCGGACCTGGGTGCCCTGGTTGGTGACGGCGTTGGTGGTGCTGTTGTCGGGTGGCGTGCTGTACCTGGCGCACCGGAGTTCCGCCCAGGCGCAGGCCCAGGCCGAGGAGGCGCGCAAGGCCGCGGACGAGGCCCAGGCGCGCGCGCGGGACGCGGACGCGGCGCGCCAGCAGCTGGCGGAGAAGCTCACCGCGCTGGAGGCCGACCGCACGCGGCTGACCACGGAGAAGGAGCAGCTGAGCAACGAGAAGGAGCAGCTGACCCAGACGGTGCAGGAGCAGGAGGCGGAGCTGGCCAAGCTCAAGGCCACCTACGACGACCTGCAGGACAAGATGAAGGCGGAGATCGCCGAGGGCGCCATCAAGCTGTCCCAGGCCCAGGGCCGCATCCAGGTGGACCTGGTGGACAAGGTGCTCTTCGACTCCGGCGACGCGAGCATCAGCAAGCGCGGCCAGGAGGTCCTCAAGCGGCTGGGCGGCGTGCTCGCCAAGGTGGATGACAAATCCATCCAGGTGTCGGGCCACACGGACGACTCGCCGCCGTCCCAGAAGCTCCAGTCCACCTTCCCCACCAACTGGGAGCTGTCCGTGGCGCGCGCCGTCAACGTGGTGCGCTTCCTCCAGGAGCAGGGCAACGTCCCCGCCCGCCGGATGATCGCCGCCGGCTACGGCGAGACGCGGCCCATCGGCGCCAACGCCACCCCGCAGGGGCGCGCGCGCAACCGGCGCATCGAGGTGCTGCTCATCCCCGACCTCACGGCGAAGAAGACCGCCGTGAGGACGGCCCGCGACGGCCGCTAGCTACTTCTTCTTCACCGACTCCAGCAGCTTGCGGAACGACTTCTCCGAGGCCGCCACGGTCTTCTCCGGGCCCGTCAGCTTGAAGAAGACCGCGCCCTCGGGGCCCTCGACGATGGCGCCCAGCAGCCGGTAGCCGGGCTTGGGAGTGGACGGGCCCATCATCGGCCCGCCACCCGTGTACGTCCCCTTCACGTCCACCGTGGTGACGGGCAGCCCGCCCAGCTTCTCCGTCTTCGTCTTCGCCGCCTTGTCCACCGGCTTGCCGTCCGCCGTCTGGAACTGGCCCAGCCACCGCTTCACGTTCGCGTCCACCGCGCCGCCCTGCCCCTGCCCGAAGTAGAACACCGCCAGCTCCGCGCCCTCCGCGTCTCCCTTCGCCGGCGGCACCTTGTACGTCGCCGCGCGCATGGGCCGCTCGCCCTGCGTCGCCCACTCCGCCGGCGCCGTCCACGTCAGCCCTCCCGCCTCCTCCGCGGACGCCACCATCGCCACGCTCATCACCAGCACACTCAGCAGTCGGTTCATCCTCCCAGCGTAACGGCGAATGCCCCGGCGCAGCGTGTCAAAGACATGCGGTGCCACCCGCGCGTACGCCCCATCCATAAGGTGAATGCTGACACGACGCGTCAAGTCGGATGGCTTTGAGCCAACCCTTGGACGTGGTACGCCACACGACAGTCACCTAGTCCTGAAGTCCAAACCTGGACTCGGAGGGGGTTGTACCCATGAAAAAGGCGTTGTTCCTCGGGGCTCTGGCCCTGGGCACCGTAGCGTGTGATCCCGACATCGCGCAGGACCCACCGCCGAGCGCGGACGACCTCGTCGTCGCGGAGTTCGACCCGTCGGCGTCCCCCGCCATCGTCCCGTCGCCCAACGACCTGGCCATCGTGACGCTGCCGGATGGCACCAAGCAGGTGGCCGCGCCGGTCAACCCCGCCACTCCCGCCGCCGAGCAGGAGTTCACGTCGGACTACCTCAACAGCCTCAACGGCTTCCCTCCGACGGCCACCGCGGCCACGCTCGTGAAGGACGTCAACATCGACACGGTGAACGCGAACACCGTGAAGGTCATCGACCTCTACGAGGGCACGCCGCTGGCGAAGGCGCCGGTGACGACCGTCGTCGGCTACCGCGAAGAGACCAAGATGGTCACCGTCAACGCGAACGGTGGCTGGTCCAAGGGCGGTCGCTACGCCGTCATCATCCTGGGTGGTGACAACGGCATCAAGACGAGCAAGGGCAAGAACATCATCGGCACCGCGACCTGGCACTTCGTCAGCTCGACGGAGTCGCTCGTCACCTGCACGGAGCTGACGGACCCGACCTGCCGCACGGCCACCGAGCTCATCCCCTCCGCGGAGACGGACCCGGCCCGGCGCCTGGAGGACCAGACCAAAAACGCCCTGCGCCTGGAGCAGCTGCGCCGCGGCTACGCGCCCATCCTCAACCTCGCCGCCTCGAAGTTCGGCGTCAAGCGCGAGGACATCGTGCTGGCGTGGACGTTCTCCATCGTCGACCAGCCGGAGGCCACGTTCAACCCGGACGTGACGTCCCCCACGGTCGCCATCCCCTTCCCCAACGACCTGCTGGTCCGCGACGGCAAGCTGAACCTGCCGGGCGCGAACGACACGACCCAGAGCGGCCAGCTCATCAAGGGCCTCAACACGCTGGACGGCTGGTCCACCACCGCGCCCATCGTCTCCGAGAACAGCGCCACCCAGGGGCCCATCGACCCCGGCTCCAAGATCGACCCGAACACGGTGGTCGCCGGCCAGAACGTCCTGCTCGTCAAGCTGACGCCGGGCGGCACCACGCCCAAGTACAAGGCCTGCGTCAGCTGCGCCTCCAGCTCGCCTGACCCGACGGACCCCACGCCTCCGGGCGCGCAGCCCGACCAGCTGCAGATCATCCCCGAGGTCCCGCTCGACGCCGCCAGCAAGTACGCGGTGGTGCTGCTCAAGGGCATCAAGGACACCACGGGCCGCCCCGTGGCCACCCCCGCCGCCCAGGCCCTCATCCGCCTGAGCGCGCCGCTGGCCATCAACGGCAAGAGCCAGGTCTCCGCCATCCCGGACGCCACCGCCGCCGGCCTCGAGCCCGTGCGCGCGGGCATGAAGCCCGTGTTCGACGCGCTCGCCGCCAAGGGCATCAAGCGCAAGGACATCGTCCTCGCCTGGGTCTTCACCACGCAGAGCACCCGCTCCATCCTGGAGCAGCTCAACGCGGCCCCCAGCCAGGTCCCGGCGGATCCGCTGTTCCTCAAGGACCAGACCGCGCAGCTCAAGGGCGCCATGGCCGCCGTCGGCCTGGACAACACCCACGTGGGCCGCGCGTTCGTCGGCACCTACCTGTCGCCGTTCCTGCTGGATGACGTGTCGGGCGCGCTCGGCCGGCCCGCCAACCAGCCCCCGCACCTGGACCACATCCCGTTCACGCTGTTCCTGCCCGCCACCGCCGCGCCCGCGGGCGGCTACAAGACGGTGGTCTTCGGACACGGCCTGACCAGCAACCGCTCCGCGGTGCTGGCCATGGTCAACAACTACAACAAGGACGGCTACGCCGTGGCCGCCATCGACGCCGTGTTCCACGGTGACCGCACCAGCTGCGCTGGCTTCGCCAACCCGGCCGCCGCCTGCGCCGCGCCGGCCACCTGCGACACCACGCCCTACAGCGCCACCTTCGGCCGCTGCGTGGCCCCGGCCGCCGCGCTCGCCTGCGACCCGACCCCCGGAGCCGCCACGCCGGGCGACGAGACCTGCTTCGACGCGAAGCAGGGCGTGTGCCTCAACAACGGCAAGTGCGAGGGTGGTGACTTCGCCCGCAACGCCTCTGGCGTGCCGAACATCTCCGCCTGGAACTTCCTCAACCTGGTCAACCTGTTCGCCACGCGCGACAACTTCCGCCACTCCGTGGTGGACTTCGCGCAGCTGACCCGCATGCTCGCCAGCGACGGCCTGCAGACGCGCTTGGACGCCGCCGGCGCCGGCACGCTCAACGCCGCCACGGTGGACTACGTGGGCCAGAGCCTGGGCAGCTTCCACGGCACGATGGCCGCGTCCGTCAACCCGCGCTTCCGCCGCGTCGCCCTCAACGTCCCGGGCGGCGACCTGGTGGACACGCTGCTGACCAGCCCCGGCTTCAAGCCCCAGAAGGACGCCTTCGTCGCGCAGCTCAAGGGCCAGGGCCGTCCCCAGGGCTCGGCCGCCTTCGACGAGTTCATCGTCCTGGCGCGCACCATCATGGACCCGGTCGCCCCGCGCAACTACGCCTGGTTCCTGGAGAACGCGCCCAACGCCCCCGCGGGCCGCGAGGCGTTCATCCAGTACGCCAAGGACGACGTCGTCATCCCCAACCCGGTGACGGAGCCGCTCATCGCCGCCGCCAACCGCGACAGCGACAAGGAGGTGCCGGCGTACAGGTTCGACCTGGACTTCCTGCCTCCGGAGGCCCACCACCCGTTCATGCTCCTCAACGTCCCGGGCAACGACGACATCGCGTCCGTGCGCAACAAGGCCCAGGACCAGATCATCAAGTTCCTGAACACGGGCGTCGCGGAAGTGCCGTAACGGCCGACCGGCAAGAGAGGACCCAACTCCATGAAGAAGACACTGTCCCTCGTCGCAGTGCTCGCCGCCGGTACCTCCCAGGCCGCGGGCTTCCAGATCAACACCCAGAGCGCCCGCTCCACGGGCATGGGCAACGCCGCCGCCGCCTGGCTGGACGACTCGTCCGCCATCTACTCGAACGCCGCCAACATCCTGGGCGTGAACAAGCTGGACGTGCAGGTGGGTGACACCGGCATCCTGCCCGGCATCAAGTTCACGCCCGACGGCGGCGTCGAGCAGGGCCAGAAGACGACGCTGTCGCCTCCGCCGCACCTGTTCTTCGTCTACAAGCCGGTGGAGAAGGCCGCGTTCGGCGTGGGCGTCTACACGCCCTTCGGCGCGCGCAGCCGCTGGGAGGACGGCTTCATCGGCCGCTTCCGCGCCCAGGAGTCGGCGCTGGCCGTCTACGACATCAACCCCACCGCGGCGTACCAGCTCCACGAGCGGTTCCGCTTCGGCGCGGGCCTCAACATCTACCGGGGCACGCTCGAGCTGAAGCGCGCGCTGGGCTTCGTCGAGAGCGAAGGCACCGTGCACCTGGGCGGCTCGTCCTGGGGCTGGGGCTACAACGTGGGCGTCCAGGTGGACGTGCTCCCCAAGGTGGTGACGTTCGGCCTGCACTACCGCAGCGCCGCGGACCTCACCTTCAAGGGCGACGCGGACTTCCAGAACGTCCCGGCGGAGTTCCAGTCGCGCCTGCCGGACACGCGCGTGCAGGGTGACGTCACCCTGCCCGCCACGGTGGCGGCCGGCATCTCCGTCACCCCGCTGGAGAACCTGCGCATCGCCTTCGACGCCAACTGGGTCGACTGGTCCAGCTTCCAGGAGCTCGCCATCGAGTTCCCGGACAACCCGGCCATCAACAACCCGCTGCCCAAGCGCTGGCACGCCAAGTGGAACTACCACCTGGGCGCCGAGTACGGCGTGACGCCGGACTTCCAGGTGCGCCTGGGCTTCATCCTCGACCCGGCCCCGACGCCGGGCGGGACGCTGACGCCGGACCTGCCGGACGCCAACCGCTTCGGCGTGTCCGCGGGCCTGGGCTACAAGTGGCAGGGCCTGCGCGCCGACCTGGGCTACCAGTTCGTCAGCCTGGCCGACAAGGAGAGCTACGCGCCGGGCATCAGCGGCACGTACAACGGCTCCGCCCACGTGCTCGGCCTGACGCTCGGCTACGGCATGTAATCGTCCGGCACGTCACCGGACTCCCCGGCGCCCGGGTCTCCACCAGGAGGCCCGGGCGTCGTCGTCTCCGCGTCCCGACGACGCGAGGCCGCTCAGGCGCTGAGCGCGCGCACGCGCTCGGCCAGGTTGTAGGTGAACAGCTTGTAGATGCGCAGGGCGGCGTGCTCGTGCGTGGCCAGGTAGTGCTCGAAGTCCCCGCGCGTCACCCGCAGGGCGCGCACCGCCGAGCGCGAGCGCACCAGCGCGGAGGCCGGGCCGTCCAGCAGCAGGGAGATTTCCCCCAGCCACGCGCCGGGCCCCAGCGTGTTGAGCAGCCGCGCGTCCGGCCCCGCTCCGCTGAGGACGTCCACCGTGCCCTCCAGCAGGACGAGCAGCCCCATGCCCCGCGCGCCCTTCTCCAGCACCGTCGTGCCTTCCGGCACGGACACCTGCTGCGCCATGCGGAACAGGTCCTTCATGTCCTCCAGCGCCAGCTCGCCGAAGATGGGAATCGCCTTGAGGTACTCGTAGCCGTCGGACTGGGGCGCGGCGCGCTCGGGCGGCGGCGCGGCCTCCTCTCCCAATCCCAGACGCCGCAGCAGGCGCAGGTGCTCGGCCTCCAGCACCTCGTCCTCCCGCGCCCCGCCGGACTCCTGGCGCGCGTCCGCCAGCAGCACCAGCGCGCGCCAGGACTCGCCCTGTTCGTCGAGCAGCGCGCACATGCGCAGCACCGCCTCGCGGCGCCGGGGATGCTCGGGCGGCACGCCGCGCAGCGCCTCCAGCTCCGCGTGGCCATGGCCCAGCGCGTGGTAGACCTCCGCGGCCTCCAGCGGCCGTTGCAGCCGCGTGAGGCACTGGGCGATGGACTCGCGCGCGTCGAGCGACTGGTACAGCTCCAGCGCCCGCTCCAGCGCGCCGGCCCGCTCGAACGCCGCCGCCGCGCGCGCCTTCTCCCCCGCGCGCAGCCAGGCCTCCGCGGCGGGCAGCAGCGCCCCCGCTTGTTCGTGCAGCGCCGCCGCGGCGGCGTCCGCGCCCTCTGCCTCCAGCAGCCGCGCCGCGCCCGCGAAGTCGCGCGCCCGCCGCAACACGTCCACCAGCGCCGAGCGCGCCTGCGCCGGCACGTGGACGGACTCCTCCAACACGCGCTCGCGTTGCGCGGCGGACAGGTCCTCATAGGCCCGCACCGCCACCTCCACTGCTCCCTGCATGACGGCCTCCCAGACGACGCGGCCCGCACCAGTCATGGGCAGGCCGCCTCCGGAGACGTCTTCGGAATCGAGGTTGGAAACCCCCGCGGCCCCCGCCATGTCGTGCGCCCCCCAGCCGAGTCCTGACGACGAGTCCGTAGCAGACCGGCCGCCGCGAGGCGAGCCCCCCTGGACACTCCCGCACCGCCGGATTGGTGGATGGAGAACCTTCCGCTCGGAGTGCGCCTCTCGCGCTCGCGTGGTGCCGCGGTGGAGTGCCGCACCTACCCGGGCGCCCGGGTCCGGTATGTGTGGGAGGCTCGGACGTTATCTTCTGGCACCGGTCACGCCGTCAGCCCCCCGGAGACCCGCGGATGAATCCCCGCCACGCGCCCTGCCTCCGCCTCGCCACCCTCGTGCTCGGCCTCGGGCTGGGCGCCACGGCCCATGGCCACGCGGGCCTCCCGGAGACCTCCAACGTCACCTTGCGGCGAGGCCATCCGGAGGACTTCTTCGTCGGCACCACGTTCGGCGCGGTGATTTCGCGCGACGGGGGACGGACGTTCCGGTGGCTCTGCCCGGACGCCATGGGTTACGGCGGCTGGCGACCGGAGGCCTACCTCTGGCGTGAGTCCGGCCTCATCCTCGCGGCCACTGGCAGCGCGCTGCTGCGCTCCCCGGACGGCGGCTGCTCTTGGAACACCCACCCCTTCTTCAAGGACACCTGGGTCTCCGGGCTCGCCGCGCACCCGTCCGACGACCGCGTCCTCTACGTCGTCACCAACCGGTACAACATCGCCAACGGCGTCTACCGCTCGCTGGACGGCGGCGAGACGTGGGCGGCCTCGCCGCTGCTGCGCGAGAAGCTGCGCCTCAACGCGGTGCGAGTCTCCTCCGCCCAGCCGCGCCGCGTGTACGTGAGCGGCGAGGAGGACGGCCAGCTGTTGCTGCTGCGCAGCGACGACGCGGGGGAGACGTGGACCCAGTCCGCGCCCGACCTGTCGTCCCTGCTGCTCCCCTATGACCTCGCGGTGGTGGCGACGGACCCGTCCAACGTGGACATCCTCTGGGCGCGGGTGTCGTCGCAGGGCTCCACGTACCTGATGCGCAGCGACGACGCCGGCCAGACGCTGGTGCTGGTGCAGCGCATCGACGACGTCTTCATCAACATGGACCTGTCGGCCGACGGGAAGACGGCCTGGGTGGGCACGCTCAACCACTTCTTCCGGGGCGCGTCCACGGGGCCGCTGGACATGCTCAGCCTGCCCACGGGCAACGCGTGCGTGCTGCGCGTGGGCGAGACGCTCTATGGCTGCGGCTCCACGTGGCTGCACGACTGGGCGCTGGCGCGCAGCACCGACGAGGGCAGCACGTGGACGCCCCTGTTCGGCCTCTACGAAATCCAGGGCACGCACCTGTGCCCCGTGGGCACGCCCGTGCGCGACATCTGCCCGTCCCGGTGGCCCCAGCTCGCGGAGCAGCTCGGCGCGCCGCTGTATCCGGATGGCGGCGTCGAGGTGCCTCCCACGCCCTCGGACGGGGGCGTGCCGGACGCGGGAGTCCCCGACGCGGGAGCCCCGGACGCGGGCGCCCCCGACGCGGGGCCCGGTCCCGGACAACCACCCGGCCCCCAGGGGTCGGATGGCTGCGGGGCCACGCGTGGGAACATGGCTCCCGCCATCGTGTTGCTGTTCACCCTCCCCCTGCTGCGCCGTGGTCGGCGGCGCGTGAACTGAAGAACAGGTCCCTGTCCCATGAAGCCCTCCCCGCGAACGATTCTCTGGACCCTCACTTCGGCCGCCGTGCTGGCCCTCACCCCCGCGTGCGGCGACGACGACCCGCCCGAGTCGAGCTGCGGTGAGCCGCTCTACGGCGGCGATGCCACCGACGAGGCCTGGCGCGCGCTGGTGGACGCGGAGGGGCGGCCCGTGGACAGCACCCAGGCGGTGACGCTGTCGCTGCCCGCCACCGGCACCACCTACGCCACCAGCGACGCGCCGCCGAGGTGGACGTGGACGTCGCCGCTGGCCAGCGCGCTGCCGCGTCCCGGCGCGTCGTCTCCCTTCACGCCCCCCGGCGCTCGCGACGCGGGGCGCTCCGTGCTGGCGCGGCTGGGCGAGTGGGTGCTGCCCACGGCGCATGCGCACCTGCCGCCCTTCACCGGCGACATCTACTACGTGAAGGTCTCCGTACCGGGGCGCGAGTGCCCCGTGGAGATGCTCACGTCCAACCTGGAGTGGCAGCTCGACGCCGCGACCTGGGACCTGCTCAAGGCGCACCCCGCGCAGGACCTGCGCATCCAGGTGGTGAGCGCGTACCTGCTCCAGAACCGAATCACAGAGGGCCCCTACCAGCTCGCCACGCCGGTGACGTTCCGCATCCAGGGTGCGCCATGAGGCGAGCCTGGGCGCCCGCGCTGGCGCTGCTCCTGACGGCCTGTAGCGAGGACACGACCTACGACCCGAACCGTCCTCCCGACGACCTGGAGTACGCGCACCCCGACCCGTGGGGGGCGGGGACTGTGGTCCCGCCGCCGGGGCCCGGTGGGCGCGTCATCGTCACCAACAGCCTGGACGACACGCTGAGCCTGCTCGAGCTGGAGGGCGCGACCCGCGCGGACTGGCGGGAGCTGGCGCGCGTGCCGGTGGGCCTCAACCCGGTGGAGCTGGAAGGGCCGCATCACACGGCGGTGGCGCCGGATGGGGCCGCCTACTACGTGGGCATCTCCAACTTCGTGCCGGGCGCCGGCTCGGGACCGCATGGGACCCATGGCTCGGGCACCGACCCTGGTTATTGCCTGAAGCTCGACGCGCGCGACAACCGCCTGCTGGGCTCCGTGCGCGTGGACCCGAACCCTGGCGACGTCATCATCAGCCGCGACGGGAGCACGCTGTACCAGACGCACTTCGACACGCGGAAGATTCAAGAGGTCGCGCAGCGCGGCGGGACGCAGGAGGAGATGGCCGCGCGGTTGGCCATCATCGACGCGAGGACGATGACCCGCAAGGACATGGTGCCCGTGTGCCCCGCGCCGCACGCCATCCGCCTGTCCGAGGACGAGCGCACCGCGTACGTCGCCTGCTGGTCGGACGAGGTCGCCATCGTCGACCTGTCCGCGTCGCCACCCACGTCCAGGCTCGTGAAGGTGGCGGCCAACGTGGGCACGGCCGTGTCCCCGCTCCATGAGCCCTATGCGCTCACGCTCTCACCGACGACGGGCGAGGTGTGGGTCAGCTCGATGAGCAGCCGCTTCGTGCAGGTGCTGGACCCTCGCACGGGGGCCATGGACCCGCTTCGCTCCAGGCGGCCCCTGGATGGCGCGCCCATGTTCGGCGCGTTCACCGCGGACGGGAAGACGCTCTACATGCCCTATCAGCGCGTCGAGGCGCTGGCGTACATCGACCCGACCACGGGCGACGTGCGCCGCACGGTGGAGCTGGCCGGCGCGGGGTGTCTCAACGTGCATCAGGCCATCCTGACGCCAGACGAAAGCCACGCGCTCGTCGTCTGCGAGGGAGACCACGTGGGCCCCGGCACGTTGCACACGGTGGACCTGACGGAGGGCACGGTGGTGAATACGGTGCGGGTGGGCATCTTCCCGGATTCGGTGAGCATCCTCCGGGGGCGGCCATGAGCGCGGCGCGGATGTTGGGTGCCGTGTTGAGCGCGTGCCTCGTGGCCGCGTGTGGCGACGACCCCGTCACGGCGGCGGAGTACGGCGAGCAGCTGTTCCAGGACTCGCGCCTGTCGTCGAGCCAGTTCAACAGCTTCTCCTGCGCCACGTGTCACGCGACGACGCCCACGTCGGAGGCCGGTCGCATCTACTCGGGCTACACGTTGTATGGCTCGGCGCACCGTGGCAGCTGGTGGGGCGGCTACGAGACGAACCTCCTGGACGCGGTGAACTTCTGCTACGTCTCGTTCATGCGTGGCGTGGAGAAGCTCCCCGCGGACTCGCCGCAGAGCCGCGCGCTGTACGAGTACCTGGTGAGCATCAGCCCGGACACGAACGCCCAGCCCCTGCCCTACACGGTGGTGAAGGACATCACCGAGGTCGCTCGGGGCGACGCCACGCGCGGCGAGGCGGTGTACGCGGCGGCGTGCCAGGAGTGCCACGGCGCGCCCCACACCGGCGAGGGGCGGCTGACCGACTCCGCGTCCCTGCTCCCGGAGGTGACGGAGGACTACGCCACGGTGTTCCCTGGCGTCCCCGCCTCGCTCGTCTTCATCGAGAAGGTGCGACACGGGCAGTTCTTCCACATCGGCGGAAACATGCCTCCATACAGCAAGGAAGCGCTGTCCGACGAGGACCTGGGCGCGCTGCTCACCTTCATGGGACTGTAGCGGCGGGCGACGAGTCCAGGCGGGGCGTGCCGGTGGCGGACACCGACACGTAGTTCACGTTTCGCGAATCTCAAGGCACTTTCAAGTTTTCCGTTTTTGATATCTGTTGAAGGGCGGGCATGTTCGTGCCTGGGACCCGCCGCCGTGCTCGTACGGCGGCTGGCCCATTACCTCCAACGCCCCATCGGAAATCATATGAAACGGATTGGGATGGTCCTTGGGCTGTTCGTTTGTCTCAACGCGGGGGCCCAGGCTCGAGCCGCCGCCTCGAACCCAGCGGCGCTGCGCCAGCGCGTCAGCGTGTCGCTGGCCACCGACAAGCGCGAGATGGCGCTGACCCTGGCGACGCAGGAGGACGCGGCGCAGAGAAGGGAGCTCGCCTCGCGCCTGAGCGGCGAGCAGCTCGCGGTGGATTTGAAGGAGTGGCTGAGCACGGTCCCCACCCGGGCCTCCGTCATCGCTGCGGCGAAGCGCACGGACCTGAACATCCGCCGGCTCAAGGGCCTCGAGGGCGAGGTCGACAGCCTCCTGCAGCTCCGTCTGGCGAGCCCTTCCATGCTGGAGGCGCTGAAGCGAGGCGTCGAGCCCCTCTATGCCTATGAGCCGGATGGGGACGAGGCCTCGTGGCAGTTCATCGAGGCCTTCGACCGCTTCGGCCGCGTGCACCACCTGGACGTGCACCGCATGCCCGAGCAGCCGGTCCTCGTCGTGGATATCGACGCGCGGAAGGACCTGGCCGCCGGCATCCAGTTGATGCGCGAGCGCCTCGTGGCCCTCGGCCAGCGCCCCATGCCGATGCTGGACGTGAACACCCTCGCGACCACGACGCCGAGCGCGGCCGCGACGGCCACCAGCACGCCGGTGACGATGCTCGACCGCATCTATCTGAACGACGACGAGGAGCCGTGGATCTCCGGCGCCGCGGAGGTCTACGCCGTCGTCAATGGCGTCGACCCCAGCCGCGACGCGCCGGCGCTGGATATCGTCGACATGCCCTATCTGGACCACGACGGCAGGACCTACTCCCCCAACCAGGTCCTCATCTTCTGGGACCGCTACCGCTGGGCGGCGGCGAACGTCATCCTCATGGAGCACGACGACAACACCAACTATCAAGAGCTGGTGGCCTATCTGTTCACGGTCGCGAGTCAAATCCTGTCGGCGGTGGGCCAGCCGGGAATCGGCTCCCTGGTGGCCCTGGGCAGCGGCCTGGTGCAGCAGATGCCCAGCAACTGGTTCACCAACGACGACGATTATGTCGATTCGTTCTACACGCTGGAGAAGAACCAGACCTACACCGACTATGCCGGAGCGCGTGGCAACGCGGTCGTGTCCCTCAGACCGTATGTCATTGCTGGGCAGTAGGTCGGGTATTCACCTCTCCTCTCGCCGGGACCGACTCGGCGAGAGGAAGCAGTAGCGGCGGGAATCGAAGCCGCGGGTCACGCCCCGAACCTCGTGTGGTGGGTTCGGAGCGGGCCGGGGTTGAGCGCCAGAGGGACCTGTCGAGATAGCGGCGGTCGTCCCAGACGCCAGTGACTTCGAGGGCGATGACGCAGTCTCGTCATGCCCAGCAGACGCGTTACCTCGCAGTGGGGCCCCGCGCTGGCGTCGGTGGAGCCCCCGCGGGTCCTCTCTCTCGGCCAGAGGCGCTGCTAGCGTCCCGCGAGGTCGCGTGCACGACACGTGCTCGAGGCCGTGGCGCGACCGTCGAGGACACCAGGTCCGGGGGGACTTCCATGGCGATGCTGCGTGCGTGGTGGGTGGTGGTGCTGTTCCTGTTGGCCAGCTGCGCGTCGGCGCCCGTCGCCGAGCGCTTCGAGCTGCCGCGCGAGGACGACTCCGCGGAGGACTGCGCCGAAGCAGCCGAGGAGGACGGTGACGAGGGGTGCGTCACCATGGCCTGCGACGGGGACACCTGCGGCCTCTACCGGTGCGAGGACGTCTCCTCTGCGCCCCTGGCCCTGCGAGGAGCCAGCGCCCCGGCGCCGATGGCGGGCGTCGGCACCTCACCCCAGCGCTACTGGGGCGCCCCGCAGGTCATGCCCGGCCGAGAGCCCGTCCTCGTCTTCCACATGGAGCGGCCCGAGGAGTTGCCGAGTCAGAAGGCGCTCCGCAAGGCGCGCGAGGAGTGGGAGAAGGCGCCCAAGGAGAAGCACCACATCTTCCCCCGGGCTTTCGAGGTGTACTTCAACCGGCAGGGCATCAACATCCACGAGGTCGTCCTTGCCATCGAAGTGAAGCGGCACAAGGAACTTCACAGCGGCGCACGAGGCGCACCGTGGAATACGGATTGGGAAGTCCTCATCCACCAACTCCAAAAGGAGAGGGCAACGAAGCAAGAGTCGAGGCGACGGCTCATGGAACACGCGGCCTACATGATTCGGAAGTATCGTCTCGTCGGGATGCCCATGTCGTACTGGCAGCAGCTCGGGAAGGTTGAGTGGCTGCTGCAAGGCGGGGACAGATGATGCGGCTTTTTGAACTCGGGCGAGACCTCGACACGACGAAGGGGCGCGAGCGCTGGAGCCTCCACGCGAAGCGGCGGTGGGAGCTGCCGGGGGCAGAGTGCCCTCGGTGCTTCCATGAAGTCGGTATCGTCGGACACGACTATCCGAGCGTTGACCTATCCGAGCTGCCCCAGGAGCACGAGTACAGGAAGGCCCGAGAGGCGTCCTGGGACGAGTACGTCCGACTCCGCGACCTCGTGCGACCGCTCGTGCCGGCGGGGGCGCTCTTGCTGCCGGGTATGGGCATGGGGCCGCTGGTCGGCTCGGTGAGGGGGCGTCCGACGCCGATGGTGCTGGAGCCGTGGTGGCAACTCCTGGCCCAGCCCGAGAGCGTGGAACGACTCCTCGCTGCGGGGCTCCGCGGCATCAATCCCCAGCCCACGGCCCTGAAGGTCGGACGGGACGTGCCTCCGATGCTGGAGCTAGAGTTGGTGGCCGGGGGCGACTACGCGCCTGAGTGCCGCCCCACGCCGGTTGGCGAGCCCTGTCCCCTGTGTGGCACCCAGCGAACGATGACACCGCCTCCTCACTGGTGGCTCGATACGACGTCCCTGCCAGACGCGGACGTGTTCCGCTTCCGTGAGGTTCCCTCCGTCATCGTCGCGAGCGAGCGCTTCGTCGAGGTGCTCCGAAGCATGGGAGGCGACATCCGCTTCCAGGCGACGGAGCTTGCCCCGCCTGCTTCGCGTGAAGCGGGAGCACCGGTATGACCCGCATCGAGCCTGGGGCTCCCACTTCGACCTCGAGCGAGCGGCCTGCCTCACGCGCTCGGTGAGCGCCGACGGCTCCCGTCCGCCGAAGCGCTCGTCATGCTTCGCTGGCCTTACGGGCAATGGGGACACGGAACGGTCAAGTCCCGAGTCGTATCTCGTGGATCCGGAGGGGTACAGGGGGAGGAAGGCTCCTCGGTGGCATCACGCAGTCGTGTCTGGGTTTGATGTCAGCGGGAAACGTCGAAGCCGCGGCGGCCACCCCAACCGCCGGTGACTTCGAGGGCGTCAGCCCGGAGACTCCTGCGCCCTCTTCCCCGCGAACATCCCGCCCGTCTCCAGCGCGTGCGCGACCTGGCGCACGGTGAACGCTCCGCGCGCTTTCAGTGATGGCGATGAACCGCGTCCTGAACGAGTCCGTGAACGGTGCCCTTCCCTCTTTCCCGCTCGTCCCTGCTCCGACTACACCGTCGGCGGGGCCGTGCCTCCCGGAGATGACGATGCTCGCTTGCGTGGATGTGGACTACCGCCCCGACGTCACCGTGGCCGCGTGTGTCCTGTTCCGAGGGTGGGAGGACGCCACGGAAGCAGGCCACCTGCTCGAGCGAGGCCCTCCCGCCGAGGCCTACGAGCCCGGCCAGTTCTACCGCCGCGAGCTGCCCCACCTGCTGCGGGTCCTCGCGGCGGCGCCCGAGCCGCTGGAGGCCATCGTCGTGGACGGCTACGTCTGGCTGGGCCACGACAAGCCCGGGCTGGGCGCGCACCTGTACGAGTCGCTCGGTCGCTCGGTGCCGGTGATTGGCGTGGCCAAGACGGCCTTCCACTCCGCCAGCCTGGCCGCGCCCGTGTATCGAGGCCAGAGTCAGCGCCCCCTCTTCGTCACCGCCGTCGGCGTGGACCTGAGCGTCGCCGCGGAGCACATCCGCCGCATGCATGGCGATTCGCGCAAACCCACCCTGCTCACCCGGGTGGACCGGCTGTGCCGGGACTCCTGAGCCTCCGCCCGCCCGGCGGGGGAGCGGGCCTCATGACCGACACGCGACGATGACCGGCGCGTGACGCGCTCCTCGCTCGGAGGCGCTTCCCCTGGAGGGGAAGGTGGGGGAGAAGGGTGTCATGCATCGCCGTCACTTCCTGCGACTCTCCGCCCTGGGAGGCAGCAGTCTGGCCCTGGGGAGCCTCGGCTTCTGGAGCAACGTCTACGCCGCGCCGCCCACGCCGGGCCCCAGCCCCTATGGCGCGCTCGCGGAGGCTCCCGACGCCAACGGCGTGCGCCTGCCCAAGGGCTTCACCTCGCGCATCATCGCGCGCAGCGCCGAGGTGGTCCCCGGCACGGACTACACGTGGCACATGGCCCCGGATGGCGGCGCCTGCTACCCGCTGCCCGACGGGGGCTGGCTCTACGCGAGCAACAGCGAGACGTCTCCGGACGGCGGCGTGTCGTCGGTGCGCTTCGCGCGGGATGGGAAGGTGACGGGCGCCTGGCGCATCCTGGCCAACACCCACCTCAACTGCGCGGGAGGCCCCACGCCCTGGGGCACGTGGCTGTCGTGCGAGGAGCACCCGAAGGGGCATGTCTGGGAATGCGACCCGACCCGGCCGGGCCAGGGCCTCGAGCGACCCGCGTTGGGCACCTTCACCCACGAGGCGGTGGCGGTGGACCCGGTGGGGCGGCGCCTGTACCTGACGGAGGACACGCCCACCGGGCGCCTCTACCGCTTCACGCCCGCGAAGTGGCCCTCGCTGGAGGAGGGCACGTTGGAGGCCGCGCGCGTCAGCGGGGACCTCCACCTGGGCGCCCGGGTGGAGTGGGTGCCCGTCTCCGCGGAGGCGCCCGTGGCCATGCAGCCCGCCGCCCGCGTGACGACGGCCTTCCCCGGCGCCGAGGGCTGCTGGTGCGACGGGGGCGTCGTGTACTTCACGACGAAGCATGACAACCGCGTGTGGGCGCACACGCCGCTGACGGGGAAGCTGGTCGTGCTGTACGACCCCACGCGCTACCCGGACGCGCCACTGCGGGGCGTGGACAACATCACCGTGTCGCGCGCGAAGGAGCTGTATGTCTGCGAGGACGGCGATGACATGCAGATCTGCCTGCTGGGGCAGGACCGCAAGGTTTCGCCGTTCCTCCAGGTGATGGGTCACAAGGGCTCGGAGTTGGCGGGCGCGGCCTTCAGCCCGGATGGCCGGAGGCTCTACTTCAGCTCGCAGCGAGGGACGAACGGCCGGGGTGTCACCTACGAGGTGACCGGTCCCTTCCGCGCCAAGGCCGCCTGAGCCCGGGACGCCCCACGCATCCAACTGGCCACCGCCCCCTCCCGAGGCTTAACTTCCAGACACGGATGGGCACGCAGCCGCCATCGCAGCTTGGACTCTTCGACTCGGCGGTGGCCGAGCCGAAGCCGCGTGCGCGAGCGCTGGAGTCCACCCGGCGCGACCCCGAGCCCGCATCCGACGCCCGGCTCCCCTCCCGCGAAGAAGCGCTCCTCCAGGCCGCGGACCTCGCCCGGCGCCTGTCCTCCCTGCTCGGCGCCCCGGTCCACCTGCGCCTCACCGACAACCGCGCCACGCTGGTGAGCTTCCGCCGTCTGGACGCCGGCCTGCGCCTGCGCGTCCACCACCTGTTCCTCGACGCACCGGACGCCGTCGTGCGCGCCATGGCCCGCTACGTGGGACACGCAGACACCACCGCGCGCGACGCGCTCGAGGCGCATGCCCGCGCCCACAAGGCCCTCGTGCGTCGCGAGCGACGCCCCGGCAAGGCCCTGCGCGCTCGCGGCCGATGCTTCGACCTGCACGCCGTGCGAGAGCGGCTCGCCGCCACGTGGTTCGACCACCCCGTGGGTGTGGACATCGGCTGGGCCCGGCGCCCCAGCCGGGGACGTCACCGCTCCATCCACCTGGGCGGCTACGACGCGCGCCTGCGGGAGATTCGCATCCACCCCGCCCTGGACCGCCCCCACGTCCCCGCCTTCGTCGTGGACTACCTCGTCTTCCACGCCATGCTCCACGCGGACCTCCACGAGGAGGACGCCACCGGCCTCGACGCCAGCGGGCGCTGCGCCCCGGGCCACTCTCCCGTCTTCCGAGAGCGCGAGGACCGCTTCCCCCTGCGTGACGCGGCGCAACGCTGGTTGCAGGACAACCACACCTCCCTGCTGCGCCGCTGAATCCCGGAGCGCTCAACACACGGCGACGCCGTCCGTACGCTTTTCCCCGCTCACCCCCGGGAAGGCTGGCGACGACACCGGCCGTCCCGGCATGCTGGAGACGATGCGCTACTTCAGCGTGGAAGAAGCCAACAGGCTGGTGCCGCTGTTGAGCCGCACCTTCGAGCACATCCGTCCCTGGGTCGAGCGCGTCCAACAGCTCATCGAGAAGCTCGGCACGCCGGAGAACGACACGCCGGAGAAGCTGGACGCCCTGCGCGCCGAGCGCGACGCGCTCTTGGAGAAGGTGCGCGAGGAGCTGCGCCAGTTCCACGAGATGGGCCTCGAAATCAAGGGCGCGGAGGGCCTCGTGGACTTCCGCGCGCACCGGGGCGAGGAGCCCGTGTACCTGTGCTGGCGCATCGGCGAGCCCGCCGTCTCGCACTGGCACGGGCTGTATGACGGCTTCGCCGGACGCCGCCCCATCACCAGCGCGGACGAGTTCGAGCCCACCTACCTGAGCTGAGCCGCCTCCGCGCTCAGCTCGCCTCGAAGCTCTTCTGGAGCAGCGTCATCTTGTTGCGCGCGGACAGCAGCTGCTGGCGCAGCGAGTCCGCCTGCCGGGCGATGTCGCCGAAGTCGCTCTCCTCCGCGGAGCGCATCAACGCCTGCGCCTCGTCGGCCACCTCCGTCATGCGCGCCTGGAGCGCCTGGAACGCCTCGCCCAGCGCGACCTTCGACTCGGGCGTCGCCGCCTGCTGCCGCTGCTGCGCGAACTCCTGCATCCGCACGTTGAGCTCGCCCGCGCTCTGTCCCAGCGCGCCGTAGCGCACCAACAGGTCCTTGAAGACCTCCGTGCGCGCCTGGAGCGCCTGGGCGCGCTGGTGCACGGCCTCGGCCTGGGCCTGCTGCCGGTCCCTCACGCGGGAGATGGCGGAGACCAGCGCGCCCACCCGCAGCCGCAGGTCCTCGTCCATGTCCGCCAGCGACTTGAGGGCGGCCGACGCGCGCTCCAGGTGCTTCTCCGACTGGAGGGGCGCCTGCTCCAACTGCCCGGCCAGGGCCTCGAAGCGCTCCAGCGCCTCGTCGAGCGAGCGGGCGGCGGTGACCAGCTCGGAGTCCTGCGGTTTGTCTCGCTTGCTCATGTGGAACGCACCATGGCACGCATGGCCCCCCGGTGGGGCACGGACCGTCGCCGGACGCTCCGTGGGCTCGCCCGCCCTCCGACCCGTCGGGCCCCGGCGTCCCGGCCTCTCCGGGCGCTCGCCAGCGCTCGCCCCCATCCCCACATTGGCGGCATCACACCCCAGCGTCCGTCGCGAGGTGAACACATGCCCATGGCCTTCTCTCTCACCGTGCTCGTCTCGGGTGCCACCGGACGACAGGGTGGCGCCGTCGCGCGCCAACTCCTGCAACGCGGCCACCACGTCGTCGCCCTCGTGCGCCGCGCCGACACCGAGCAAGCCCGGCGGCTCGAAGCCCTCGGCGCCCGGCTCGCCGTGGGTGACTTCGACGACGTGGACTCGCTCGCCCAGGCCGCGGAGGGCGCGGACGCCTTCTACGCCATGGCCACGCCCTTCGAATCGAGCGTGGAGACGGAGATACGCCATGGCCTGAACCAGGTGGACGCCGCGCAACTGGCGGAGGTGAAGCACCTGGTCTACTCCTCCGTCGGCGGAGCCGAGCGGTTGACGGGAATCCCCCACTTCGACAGCAAACACCGCGTGGAGCTGCACGTGCGCCGCAGCGGCGTGCCCTTCACCATCCTGGGGCCCACCTTCTTCATGGAGAACTTCACCAGCCCCATGTTCGAGGAGGGCCTCAAGGCGGGCGTGCTCGCGCTCGGCCTGCCTCCGACGCGCGGCCTGCAGATGGTCGCGCTCGACGACCTGGCCGCCCTGGCGGTGCGGGTGCTGGAGGACCGCGACCACCACCTGGGCGCGCGCCTGGACGTGGCGTCGGACGAGGTGACGGGCCAGCAGGCCGCGGGCCTGCTCTCCATGGTGAGCGGCCACCGCATCCACTACGAGCAGCTGTCGCTCGACTACATCCGCGAGCGCAGCGAGGACCTCGCGGCCATGTACGAGTGGCTCGACCGCGTGGGCTTCCAGGCGGACGTCCTGGTGCTGCGCAAGCACTACCCCGACGTGCGCTGGCACACCTTCGAGGACTGGGCGCGGGGACAGGACTGGAGTGGCCTCACCTCGCCCGCCTGGCCGGAGACGGCCGCGGAGCCGTCCTCGCCGGCCAGCCACTGAGGCCCACCCGCCCTCGCAGACGCCCCGGGGCGGCGCGCCCGCCTCGGCTCCACGCGTCCGATGGGAGCCTACCTTCGTTGAGAAGGAGGCATCGACATGCGTGCACTCGCGCCCATCACCGCGGCGCTGCTGTTGGCGGCGAGCTGTGTTCCCAATGCGACGCTGAAACCCACCACCGAGGCCCAGACCCTCCAGGGCAACCAGGAAACCGCCGTCACCGAAGTCGCGGGGGTGAAGCTGCTGGCGGACGGCTCCGCGTGGAAGGGCACGCCGTCGAACCTGGGCAACACCCTCACGCCCGTCTACGTCCGCATGGACAACCAGAGCGGCCGCACGCTGCGCATCCGCTACTCGGACTTCTCGCTCGTCGGCGCCGAGTCGCGCTTCCGCTACTCCGCGCTCTCGCCCTTCTCGCTGCGCCAGGGCTATGCCTCGGTGGAGCCCTCGTCGCTGGAGGACGGCACCGGCGGCTCGGGCAGCGTGTCGCTGGGCGTGGGCGTGACGCCCGCCTATGGCCCCCGCTACGGCTACTATGGCCACCGCTACTACGGCGCGCCGTGGACGGGCCCCTTCGTCGGCCCGTACCCATACTTCTACGGCCCATACTACCCCGGCCCCTATGCCGGCTACACGTGCGAGGAGCCCCTGCCCACGCGGGACATGCTCCAGAGCGCGCTGCCCGAGGGCACGTTGGAGGACGGCGGCACCGTGCAGGGCTTCCTCTACTTCCAGGGCGTCGCGCACCGGGAGCCGGGGGTCGCGCTCCAGGCCCAGGTCGTGGACGCGGCCAGCGGCGAGCAGCTCGGGACGCTCAGCATCCCGTTCCAGGTGAAGAAGGGCTGACGCCTGGAGCTAGTGCAGGGTGATGGACGTCGCGCGGGGCGCCGCGCGGCGCGGCCCGCCCAACAGCGAGCCGTCCTCCGCGGCCCCCAGCTCGCGGCGCAGGTCCGGCCCCCGCATCGGCAGGCCGAACAGGGGCGCCAGGGGCACGACGTCCAGCGCGGCGCCGACGAGCGGCCCCAGCCCCAGCAGCGCCAGCATGGCGCCTCGGCCCGAGCCGGAACGCAGCCCTCCGATGACGAGGCAGGACCCCGTCACGATTCGCAGCCAACGTCCTGTCCGCGACGCCATGAAGCCGACGACCATGCGCACCTCCCCGGGCGAAGATGCGCACGCCCCGGCGGGCGGGCACGGGTCCGGCCCCTCCGGCCCGACGCCGGACAGGCCACCAGGCGGCCCCTCACTCGCGCACCAGCTGCTCCACCGACGCGGGCACCCCTGGCGTCAACGGCTCGCGCCACGAGCGCCGGGAGAGCAGGTGCTCCAGCGCGAACTCCGCGAAGTCGCGAGGCTGCTCCGCGGACACCGGGGCCGACACGGCGCGCACGGCGGACAGCTGCGCGCACGAGGACACCAGCGCCATGTGCGTGAAGGCCTGGGGGAAGTTGCCCAGCGCCTCGCCCGAGTGGGGGATGGCCTCCTCCGCGTACAGCCCCACGTCGTTGGCCAGCGAGAGCAGCCTCGACAACAGCGCCTCCGCCTCGTCGCGCCGGCCGTCGTGGACGAGCACGTCCACCAGCCAGAACGAGCACAGGAGGAACGCGCCCTCGCCTCCCGCGAGCCCGTCCGGCGCGTGGTAGCGATACAAGAGCCCGTCCGCCCCCAGCCTCGCGCGGACCTCCTCCACCGTGCGCCGCACCAGGGGATGGGCCACGGGCAGGAACCCCACCGCGGGAATCAGCAGCGTGGAGGCGTCCGCCGAAGTCGAGCCGCGCGCCTGCGGGAACCACCCGTCCGCCGCGCACTCCAGCAGGTAGCGCCGCAGCGCCTCGCGCTCGCGCGCCCAGCGCTCCAGCGGCGCGGGCAGCCCGAGCGAGCCCGCCAGCCGCAGCGCCCGGTCCAGCGCCACCCAGCAGTAGAGCTTCGAGTGCACGAAGTGGCGGGGCTCGTCGCGAATCTCCCACAGCCCCTGGTCCGGCGACCGCCAGTCCCGACACACCTCCTCCACCAGGCCGGAGAGGAAGGCCCAGTTGCTGGGCGTCACCGGGCCGCCCGCGCGCGCGTACAGCCACGTCGCCTCCAGCAGCTCGCCGGGCACGTCGAGCTGGAGCTGCTTCACCGCCCCATTGCCGATGCGCACCGGCCGCGCCCCGCCGTGGCCCTCCAGGTGCGTCAGCTCCACCTCGGGCAGCAGGCGATGGCCCTCGATGCCGTACATGATCTGGACGTCCTCCGCGCGGCCCGCGCTGGTGCGACGCAGCCAGTGACGGAAGGCGTCCGCCTCGTCGCGGTAGCCGAGCACCAGCAGGGAGATGAGCGTGAGCGAGGCGTCGCGCAGCCACGTGAAGCGGTAGTCCCAGTTGCGCGAGCCGCCCGGCTCCTCCGGCAGCGAGGTGGTGGGCGCGGCCACCAGCGCGCCGGTGGGCGCGTACGTCAGCGCCTTGAGCGTCAGCGCCGAGCGACGGACCTCCCGCGCGTGCTCCCCCGTGTACGCGCAGCGGGCAATCCAGGCGCGCCAGAAGGCGAGCGTGTCGTCCAGCCGCTGGCGGAAGTCGACGAGGTCCGGCGCGTCCGCGGCCGAGCGCTCCACGAACGACGGCGTCCAGGCGACCTCGACCCAGGCCTCCTCCCCCGCGCGAAGCGGCCACCGCGCGTGCGCGGCGTTCTCCGCCTGGGCGAGCGCGCGCGAGGAGGACACCCAGAGCGCGTCCGCGCCCCCCACGACCTCCACCGTGCGCCAGGACGTCTGGCGGATGCGCGGCGCGAAGGCGCCGTACTCGAAGCGCGGCGCCACCTCCACGAGGGCGTGGACCTCTCCGGACAGACAGCGCACCCGGCGCAGCAGCGCATGGCGCGTCCCCACGTGCGTCCCTGACGCGCCCCCACGGAACACCGGCATGCAGTCCACCACCTCCAGCACGCCCCGGGGCGTGGTGAAGGTGGTCGCCAGCACGTTGCTGTCCTCGAGGTAGGCGCGCGAGGAGGTGAAGGGCCCCTCGGGCGCCACGCGGAAGCTCCCGCCCCGGTTCACGTCCAGGATGCGACAGAACACGGCGGGGGCATCGAAGCGGGGGAAGCAGGCCCAGTCGATGGAGCCGTCGCGTCCCACCAGCGCCGCGGAGTGGCAGTCCCCCACGAGCGCGTAGTCGCAGATGCGTCGCATTCACACCCCTCGCGAGAGAAAGACCGGGGGCGGAAGGCGTCGGACCTCGGCCATCGCCCTCTCCCCGCGGGTGGCCCTCCAGCGAGCAACGCCCACGCCGGTCGGCCACCTCTCACCGATGGGGTCGCCCGCGCCCGGGCGCAACCGTCCACGGCGCTTGACGCTCCCGCCCCTGGCCGTCCGCCCGCCCCCCGACTCCGCGCGGGACATTCCAGCGGCGCCCGCCGCGCGGCGCGCCCCGACCTCGCAACCTCCCTCTCCTCGCGCCCCCGGGAGCCACGCGCCCGCCGCATGCTGCCGCGCGCGGCGGCTCGCGACAGCTTCACCTGGGAGGAACCATGTTCAGCCGTTCGGAGATACACAGGGGAATGAAGGTGCGCGGACACGACGGACACGCCATCGGCCGCATCGTCGACATGAACCGGGATGAGCTCATCGTGGAGAAGCGCCTGCTGCGACGCCACGACTACCTCGTGTCACTGGAGGACGTGCGCGAGGTGCGCCGCGGAGAGGTCATCCTCAACCACGGACGCGACAGCCTCTTCTTCGCGCCCCGGGAGGTGACGCCCATCCGCCACTGAAGCGGCCCTCCTCATGCTGGAGGCACGGGCGGGCGGACCGGCAACGGCGCGGCACTCCACCCCGCGCGCGCCTCCGCCTCCCGCGCGGCGCGGCGCCCCACCTCCACATCCACGCGCGACAACACGGCGGCGCCCGCGCAGAAGAAGCCGAGCAGCGACAACACCGCCTGCCGGCTGGAGCCCGTCCACTCCACCACCACCGCGAAGACGAGCGGCCCCAGCACCGCGGTCACCTTCTCGAAGACGCTGAAGAGGCCGAACAGCTCCGCCGCGCGGTGCCTCGGTACCAGCTGCGCGAACAGGGAGCGGCTCAACGCCTGGCTGCCGCCCTGCACCGTGCCCACCAGCAGCGCCAGCACGAAGAAGTGCGTGGGCGTGCGCAGGAAGTAGCCCAGCAGCGTCACCCCCATGTACACCAGCAGCGCGAACATCAGCGCGGGCCGTGCCCCCACCCGCGACGCCACCCGGCCGAAGAGCACCGCGCACGGCACGCCCACCGCCTGCGTCATCAGCAGCGCCAGCATCAGCGCCCCCCGGCCGATGCCCAGCTCCGTCCCGTACAGCGTGGACAGGCGGATGATGGTGCCGATGCCGTCGCTGTAGAGCAGGTAGGCCACGAGCAGCAGCAGCGCCTGCCGGTACTCGCGCAGCGCGCGCAGCGTCTCCGCCAGCTGCGCGACGATGCCGGACAGCGACATGGCCGGCGGCTCCGCGCCCTCCACGGGCCGGGGCTCGGGGACGCGCAGGAACAGGGGCAGCGCGAAGCCGCCCCACCACAGCGCCACGGACACGAACGCCACGCGCGAGGCCACCGCCGCGTCCGCGAGCCCGAACCACCCGGGCTTCGACAACAGCACGAGCTGCGCCGACAGCAGCAGCCCGCCGCCCAGGTAGCCCAGCGCGTAGCCCGCGGTGGACACGCGGTCGAGCTCGTCGTCCCGCGCCACGTGCCGCAGCAGCGCGTCGTAGAAGACGTTGCTGCCCGTCACGCCCACGTTGCCCACCGCGAAGCAGACCAGCGCCCAGGCCCAGTCTCCCGGTCCCACCCACGCGAGCCCCAGCGTGGACAGCAACCCCAGCACGAGGAAGACCCCCAGCAGGGACTTGAGCCGCCCCGCCCTGTCGCTGAGCGCGCCGAGCACGGGGGACAGCACCGCCACCACGGCCAGCGAGACGGCGGTGGCGGTGGCGAAGCGGCTGGTGGCCACCTCGCGCGCGAGCCCCTCGGACGCCACGCTGGCGAAGTAGATGGGGAACACCACGGCGACGACCGTGGTGATGTAGGCCGAGTTGGCCCAGTCGTACACCGCCCAGGCGCGCAGCTCCGGCCGGGTCAGGCCCATGCGCGCCAGCAGCGATGTCGCCAGCTGTCTCATGCGCCGAAGTCGATGCCCCCCACCGCCTCGTCGCCCTGCGCGGACTGGTAGACATGCCACGCGGCGGCCAGGTCCTGGAAGGGCAGCCCCACCGCGCTGAACACCGTCACCTGCTCCGGCGACGTGCGCCCCGGCTTCATCCCCGCGAGCACCTCGCCCAGCTCCGCGTGGATGGCGTCCTCGCCCAGCCCCACGTTGCCCGCCGCGCCGCCGGACACCGTCAGGCCCCGGTGGTCGCAGACGAAGAGGGCGTCGCGCAGCAGCTCCGCGGACACCTCCGCCTTGCCCGGCTCGTCCGCGCCCAGCGTGGTGATGTGCGTGCCGGGGTGCACCATGCCCGGCACGAGGAAGGGCTGCCGGCTCCAGGTCGCGGCGATGACGATGTCCGCGTCCTCCACCGCCTCGGCCACCGAGTCGGCCTGGCGCACCGGCAGGCTCAGCTCCTTGTACATCCGCGTGGCGAAGGCGAAGGCCCGCGAGGGCTCGGTGTCGAACACGCGCACGTGGTCGAGCGTGCGCACCAGCCGCAGCGACTTGAGCTGCATCACCGCCTGGGCGCCCGCGCCGATGAGCGCCACGCGGCTGGCGTCCGGCCTGGCCAGCACGTCCGCCGCGAGCGCGCCCACCACGCCCGTGCGCACCGCCGTCAGGTGTCCGGAGTCCATCACCGCCAGCAGCTCGCCGGTGACCAGGTCGTGCAGCTGCACCACGCCCTGGAGCGCGGGGGTGCGCGCCGGGAACTTGGCGTGGACCTTCACGGAGTAGGCGGGGACGCCGGGCAGGCAGCCGGGGAACAGCACCATCGCCGAGCCCTCGGCGTGCAGGGGGGCGCGCACGCGCTGGGGAGCGACCGTGCGAGCCAGGGCATCGTTTCGGAACGCCTCGCGCAGGTCCTCCAGGAGGAGGAGCGACTGGAGGTTGCGAGACACATCGGAGCGGGTCAGCAGGAGCGTGCGCATCTTCCAATCACCCTAGCCGAGCGCGCGCGGCCCCACAGCCTCGACGTGGTGGGGACGAACGACGAGCGCCCGACGGTGGACGAATGCCCCGCGTCACCCCGAGGGGAGCGGCGGGCAGCCCCGCCGGGCCCCACACGGGTGCCCCGGTCGACAGGAGCACGGCGGGCCCCCCGCGCCCGTGTCGCGCGCCAAACGCCGACGCGAGCCATACAGGTGCCTTCGTGCCCAGTGTCTCGAGGCCAGGCGACACGGGCGGCGGGGACCTAGGAGGTCGGTGATGCTGGAGCCGGAATCTCGTGCCACGGAAGCGCCCCAGCGGGCCTCGGACTTCCTGCGCACCCACCAGGAGGAGGTGCTCGCGGAGTGGGAGCACGCGATGCACGCTCTGCACACCGACGAGCCGGACCGGTCCTCGTGGCTGTTGGACCACATGCCGGGATTGCTCGGCGCGCTGGCGGACGCCATCGACCAGGGACAGCAGGGTCTCGACACCGCGCTGGCCGAGGAGCACGCCTCGACCCGGTTGGACCAGGGGTTCGACATCGGCGAGGTGGCGACCGAGTACGCGCTCCTGCGCAAATGCATCCTCCGGCGGCTCGAGGCCGAGCACCACCCCCTCGCCCCCGGAGAGCTGGAGCGACTGGAGGAGGTGCTGGACCGGGCGGTGGTCCACACGGTGCGGCGCTTCGCCCTGGCCCGCCAGCGGGTGCTCCAGGCGCTGGACCGGATGACGCAGGCCGCGCTGGACAGTCCCACGGTGGACCTCATCCTCGTCCGCCTGCTCACCATCGTCATGGAGTCGGTGCTGTCGGTGGACGCGGCGGCGGTGCTGATGGTGGAGGACGACCGCATGGTGGTCCGGGCCGCGGTGGGCCTGGGGACCGACGAGGCGCTGGGGAAGACCGTGCCCCTGGACGAGGGCTTCGTGGGCGAGGTCGCCACGCGGCGCCAATCCATGACGCTGCGTTCGGCGTCCACGGATTCGCGCGTGGCGTTGCCGGCGCTGCGCGAGGCGGGGCTTTTGGCCGTCCACGGCGTCCCCTTGCTGGAGGTGGGCGGGCGCCTGCTGGGCGTGGCGTACATGGGCTCGCGCACGGCGTATGACTTCACCGACGAGGACGTGCTGCTCTTTCGCACCATGTGTCAGCGCGCGGCGGCGCACCTGACCCAGGCGCGGCTGCGCGCGGCCGAGCGCTCCGCGCGAGAGGAGGCGCAACGCTCGCTGGCGCTGCTGGACGCGCTGGTGGCGGCGACGCCCGTGGGCATCGCCTTCTTCGACCGCGACCTGCGCTACCTGCGCATCAACCAGATGCTGGCGGACATCAACGGCTTCCCACCGGAGGAGCACGTGGGACGCACCTTCCGGGAGGTGCAGCCGGACGACATCGCCGACCTCCTCGAGCCGCTCCTGCGCCGCGCCCTGGAGCGGGACGCGCCCATGGAGTCGTTCGAGTTCACCACGCCCGCCTCGCTGGTCCCCGTGCGCGGCAAGAGCACCTGGCAGACGACGGTCTTCCCCGTGCGCACGGCCGGAGGCGACCTGCTGGGGCTGGGCTGCACGCTCGTCAACATCACCTCCCACAAGCACGCGGAGGCCGCGCTCCGGCAGAGCGTGGACTTCCGCGAGCAACTGCTGGCGGTGCTGGGCCACGACTTGCGCAACCCGCTCAACGCCATTGGCGCGTCCGCCTTCCAGCTCTCTCGCGCGGAGGACCTGAGCCCCACCGAGCAGCGCGCGGTGGAGCGCATCCGCAAGTCCGCTGGCCGAATGGGCCGGATGATTACCGACATCCTCGACTTCGCGCGCAGCAAGCTGGGTCAGGGCATCCCCATCTCACGTCAGCACATGAACATGGCGGAGGTATGCCAGGCCGCGCTCGAGGAGCTCCAGGTGGCCTATCCGAACCGGCACCTGTCCTTCGAGGCCCACGGCGACACCACGGGCGACTGGGACCCGGACCGCGTCTCGCAGGTGCTGGGCAACCTCGTCACCAACGCCCTGCACCACGGCGACGCGGACTCGCCCGTGCGCACGTCCTTGCGTGGCGAGCGGACCGACGTGGTGATGGAAGTACACAACCAGGGCGACCCCATCCCCAGCGAGCTGCTGCCGCGCATCTTCGACCCGTTCAAGACACCCTCGGGACAAGCGCCCGTACCAGCGCCCTACAAGCTCCAGCGCAGCCTGGGCCTGGGCCTGTACATCGTCCACCAGATTGCCCGCGCGCACGGCGGACACGTGGAGGTGGAGTCCTCCGCGGAGGCGGGCACGCGCTTCCGGGTGTACTGGCCACGGGGGCCCTGACATCCTCCTGGTGCTACGTACTGGCATACAATGGGGCGCCCTACGGGCCACCGGCCCATGCCATCCCTCTTCCACCTACCGGCGCTTGCGCGAATGGCTGGCAGCCGGTGTCTTCAGAGAGTTCTGGCGACAGGGCCTGTTCACGCGCTCCTACCGAAATTGGTGCGAAGCCGCCGGCGATGATGCGCCACTACTGTCGGCTACCCGGCATCGAGTACTCTGAGACCTTCACCGCAGGGAAATGCGCCGTGAACGCCTCCTCCCCCGAAACGTCTCCAGCATCTGCGAGTCGTCCACCGCCCCAGGCTCCAGCGTTCGAGGCTTCTTCTCAGTCAGCGAAGACTCCGGTGTGGAGGCCTGGATGTTGAGAGTTCTGGGATGCCTGGGGATGCTGAGTGGAGCCGTACTCATCCTTGGGGCCGTGCTCAGTGCATGCGCGAATGTCCTCCTCCTTGCAAGAGAGAGGACCACCCAGGTTCTACCGACCTTCATCTTCGCTGCGATCACCGTCGGCATCCCATTCCTCCTCGGCCGATTCCTGTGGAAGAAGGGGCTTTCATCCTGGGAGCGGAGCAAGCCGTCTCACTGGACGAGCCCCACCAGCGTGAGCGAGGCCTTCAGCGAGGAAAGACTGGCTGACTTCATCCGCGCCAAGGAGGAGGTCACCGTGGCGGACGTGGCCGGGTTCTGCCAGGTGTCGGAGCAACAAGCTGAGCGCATGATTCGGAACCTCATCACCCGCAACGAAATCAATCGCGTCTTCGACCTCGAAAAGAAGGCGTATGTGGTCCCCCATTTCACACCGGGGCGGACCCCGGCCGCCTCCAGCCCGACAATCGTCGTCCCCGACTTCGTCTCGGTCTGGCCCTCGACCAATCCCCAGCCCCAGCCCAACGTCGCTGAGCCCGCGCCCATCGTCCACATGAGCGGGGGGAATCCCATCTCATCGAGCGGCGTCCAGGTCTCCCTTCGGAGCCTCGGGCACCGCTGCCCTTCATGCAATGCCCCCCAGGACATCGACGGAGCGAGGCCCGGAGACAAGCGGCTCTGCCCATACTGCGACATCGCGTTCCAGGTCGTTGATGCGTCGGCCAACTCCTGAACAGAACCGCGCCGTCCGTTGCAGCAAGACAAGCGAGCTGCCGCGCAGCTTCGCTCCGTTCAAGACACAGTCGGGACAAGCCCCCGCGCCAGCGCCCTACAAGCTCCGTAACCGTCCGGTGAATGACGTAGCGGGAGGCATTGCCGGGCTAGCAGTCGTGGTGGACCCTGGCCGGAATGTCGAAGCCGGGTGAGAGGCAGGAGTGGTTCCAGGTCGCCGAGGCGTTCGAGGCGAGCGGACTGACGCAGAAGGCGTTCTCCGCGCAGAGAGGGCTGAGGCTGAGCACGTTGCAGTCGTGGGTGTACCGGCGCCGGCGGCAGCGCGCCCGCGCCACCCAGGGTTGTGGACAAGGGCGAGTATGGTCCGGGCCTGCTCGCGCACGTCGTCGTCTCCAAGTGCGCGGACGCCATGCCGCTGCACCGGCTCGCGCAGCGGTTGGAGCGAGGCGGCGTCCCCATGAGTCTCAGCACGCTGACGGACCTGTTCCACCAGTCGGCATCGATGCTGCTGCCCCTGTCGACGCACCTGTTGCAATGCATTGTGTCCGCCGAAGTCGTGCTGGCGGACGAGACGCCGCTGCGGATGCTGGACGTGAAGAAGACGCGTCGGGGCTACCTGTGGACCTTCCTCGCCCGGACACCGGAGGGAGCGTGGCTCATCGGCTACCGCCGCCACGTCGTTGGCCGGACGGTTACCGCCTGTCTGACCTGAAACCGCTGGCGACGCCACTCCAGGTTCACGACCCCACGCGAAATTGAAATCGAAGCGCTCCCGGGAATGTCAGATCGACCCGATATGAAACTCCCCGCGCGGCGCCATTCCAGGCGTCGCCGAAAGGGTTTCCTTCACCATGAAGAGGTCATTGATTTCCCTCGGGCTTCTGGTCGGCATGACAGGCGTCGGTTGCGCGGGTCCCGACGAAGCCGAGGCGGTGGACTCCTCCGTTTCGACGGACGCGACCTCCCAACTCGATCAAGGCCTGGTCACGAATGTCACCGGGACCAGCCCGGTCGTCTTCGTCACCATGTCGGGCAACGAGACGCAGCAATACGACCAGTCCGCCACGTCGGTGGTGGCATACACGCGGGATTCGACAACCGGGACGTTCACGGCCTATCCGGGCACGGGCTCCGCGGACGGCACCATCTCCGTGCCGAACGTCCCCTCCGGCCGCATCTACCTGAAGCTGGGCTCGCGCTACCTGGTGAGCACCGGCCGCTCGTTCGACCTGGGCTCCACGGAGTGGGGCCGGGATGGCGCCTTCGCCTCGCTGCCGACGCCCGTGACGGTGTCCGCGACCGGCCTGTCTGCCTGGCAGCCGGGAGACTTCCTGGACATGTATTCGTTGAACCCGGGCGCGTTCGGCTACATCGACGGCAACGCCACGGGGCTCCCCCTGGCGGGCGCCACGTCGTTCTCCGCCCTGAGCTTCGATTACGCCAACATGACCAACCCGATGCTGCTCGACAGTGGCCTGGGGGATGTGTTCTCGCTGGCGCAGATGCGGCTGCAGACGAGCGCGAACGGGGTGCCCTACCGCGCGATGCACAAGGTGCTCGACGCGAGCCTGACGCAGGTGGATGGCCAGCCCGCCACCGTCAGTGGGACCTTCACCCAGCCCGTCGCGACTGGCACCTTCGAGGTGGACTGGAGACGCTCGGCCTTCGAGGCCATGCGCACCCAGGTGAACCCGGACGCGGTCAGCACGTACAGCGAAATCTGGATGTCCGCCCGGCCGGCCGCGCTGAGTTCAGCGCTCGGGTCCATCAGCGGGCCGCCACTGCTCGTGAAGCTCAATCCTGATACGCAGCGGACCGACCTCGTCACGGGCAGCATGACCTACAACAACCCGCTCCCGGCGACGTGGCGGAAGCTGGCGCTCGCCGCCGCGGGCTTCCAGAAGAGCTACGCGCTGGGAACCGCGACGCCCTACACCATGAGCGTGGACATCCGCGTGGACCAGGAGGCGAGCGCGTTCACCGCCGCGCCCGTGCAGCCCATCGTCGGGCCGGTGCAGGCGCCCCTGGTGAACACGCGCGGCGCGTTCCAGAACCTCACGGGCGTGGGGACGGACGCGTCGCTGCGCTGGTCCAAGCCGCTGGTCGGAACGGCCACGAACTACGTGGTGAACATCTTCCGGCTCGGCGTGAGCAACGGCTCCACCACCGTGACGCGCGTGGCGACGCTGCACACGGACCTCCAGAGCGTGTACCTGCCCCCGGGCGTGCTGCAGGCGGGACAGACGTACTTCGCGGAGATCCAGAGCTGGTACCAGCCCGGCTCGGACCTCGCGACGAGCCCCTTCAAGCGCTCGCTGCCTCGAGGCCGCGCTAGCGTGCTCACCGGGATGTTCAGCCCGTAGTCGCTGAAGTCCAAGGAGGAAGGGAGTCCGCTCCCTTCCTCCCTCGCGAGCACGCAACCCGCTGCCAGTGCCGCGCCCCCTTCGGACCCGCCGCTCCCACAGGCGGCTCGAGCGGCGGCCCTCGTTGACGAAGCCGCGGAGACGTCAGGGGGTCGCGGGGGCTCGCGCCGTGAGGTCATCGCTCTCGCAGCCGCGCACACCATCCCTGCCCAGGCTCCACAGCTCCACCGTGCCCCCTTCGTTCGAGTAGCCGTAGGGCCGGTTCCACGGGTCGATGGGCACCAACTCCAGGGCTTTGACGTCCACCAGGGACTGCAGCCCCTCCTCGGTCGTCGGGAAGCGGCCCATCTTCCACCGGTAGAGCTTCAGCGCGCTCCGGAAGTTCTTCAGGTCGAGTTCCGCGCGGCTCCGCCGGGCCGACTCCAGCTTGGGGACGACCACAGCGAATACATTCACCCCACAGCAGGACAACAGGGACAGGGTCAGCACCAACGCCCAGGAGAACTTCTTCGACCACCTCGGGGACGCTTGGGGAAGCTGTGGGGAGACGACGGGTTCATTCATGGCCGGCGCGCATTTCAAACCCCATGCCCGCTCGGCCCACGAGGAGCCATGACCTGCTCACGCCCGAGGACGCGCCATCTCGTCAGGAGCGGGACCTGGAGCCACGCCGGATTGGCAACGCGCGCAACGCCACAGCGCGGACGCCGTCGACCGCGCCTCGCGCTACCCTGGAGGAAGCGCCCGGCCGCCTCGAAGCAACAGGAACCGGGCGCAGTCCTCTTCTTTCATCGCGAAGGCATATCGGAAGCCGTTGCCCACCCAGGGAGGCCGCGAGGACGGTCCACCTGACCGTCCTCACCTCCTCGGACTACAACGGCCCGAGCTGGGGAATGGCGGACGCGCGGTTGAAGGTGTTGGTCCCGCCGTCGTAGATGAAGAACCTCACGCGGGCGCTGCCCTGGGAGTCGTCCTCGATCTGGATGATATCCGCCCTACCATCGCCGGTGACATCCGCCGCGTGGAAGGCCAGGGCCGCCGTGGGCGCTCCGAAGAGGTTCGTCGTGGCGTAGGCACTCACGAACGCGCTCCCATTCCAGCGCCAGAGAAGCACGTCCAGGTACCCTTCATTGGCCCACAATTGAATCAGGTCCGGGACGCCATCGAGGTTGGTATCCCCCACCAGCCAGTCCAACGCGCCTGCTCCCGCGGGCATGATGCCGCTCCACGTCGTCGTGAACTGCGTCCCCCCCACGTTCTTGTGCACGCGCAGCTCCAGCTGCCCTCCCACGTCTCGTGCCTGCACGATGTCCGTCCGGCCGTCCTGGTCCAGGTCGATGGCGAAGAACCTCGAGGCCGCGACGGCTCCCTGGATGCCCGCGCCGTTGACGTAGGCATGCTCATACGCCGTCCCCGCCGCATTCGCCTTGTAGACCAGGATGCCCACGGCCCCATTGTCGTTCCACACCTGGAAGATGTCCGTCTTCCCGTCCGCGTTCACGTCCCCCGTCAGCCACTCCACCGCCCCCATCCCCGTCGACATCGGCGTCGTCGACACCGTCTGGTAGAAGTTGTTCGCGGTCGCTCCGTGAACCTTGATCTGCAACTGGTTCGTGTTCACCGGCGCCAGCTCCGCGATGTCCGTCCGCCCGTCCGCGTTCACGTCGACCGCGAGGTACTTGAACGCCTGCAGGCTTCCCTGGAGCGGGAACGAGCTGACATGCTGATAGTTGTTCCCGCTGGCATTCCAGACGATGACCTCGACGGTGCCGCTGTTGTTCCAGAGTTGGAGGATGTCCTCCTTGGCATCAGCGTTGGCGTGCCCCGTCAACCACCCCAACGCGCCCACCCCACCCGTGGTGTTGGTGATCCATGCGGCGCCGTTCTGGGAGAGGGACGAATTGACGTGGAAGCTGAGCTGTCCCTGTTTGTCCCGCAGGTAGACGGCGTCCGGGCGACCATCCGCGTTCATGTCCACGAGCGGCAACAACCGGCTCTTCATCCCCTGGTACCAGGCGGAAGGCCCATACACGGACTGGGCACCCAGGATGTCGAGCCGGCTCAGGCGGCCCGACGAGTTGTTGGTGTAGTTGCAGTAGTTCATGATCGAATCACGGTCGAGCACCGTGTACTTCGGCCCTGACGCGGGCGCGCCAGACTGGCAGGCCGTGCCATCCGGGAGCCGGAGCGGGTCATCGTCACGATCCTGCTCGTGATGGAACCCCAGGGTATGGCCGAACTCGTGGACGGTGAGGTAGTCGAACCGGCCGCTCGGCGTGTTCTCACCCACGACGATTCCCCAGCTGAATCCCCCATTCGCCCAGTTGGAGAGAGCGTGCATCCCTTCGTCCGCCGACCCGTCCCCATTCCTGTTCGGATTGGCGGCATCGATATCGAGACGGGCTCGGACATAGGAGAGGTTGAACTGCGGCTCGGTCAACGGGTTCGGGCAGTCGATGAACTCCGTGAACTGGACGTTGGCGTAGCGCTCCCAGGTATCGCGGAGGAGCCTGCGGACTCGCTCCTTCTGTAGAAGGGCCCCGGACGTCGTCCAGCACATGGGCACCACACCTCCACGAGACGTCCAGGTGATGACCCCTGTCGCGGAATACAATCCATCGCTTCGAGAGGTCGTCGCATCCGAGGGCGGCGGCTGGGTGGACGGAGCGGGGTCGCAGGCGAGCAGGAGCCCGCTCGCGACGATGAGGAATCGGTTGGAGACTCGAACCGGAGATGGAGTCATGACGGCTGTCTTCTCTTGGGTGGACGTCGGGTCTGGGGGGCGAGCGCTGACCGACCCCGCGGCGCCGAGGCGGCCTCCGCCTCGGTCCGCATCGCGTCCGTAGCGCCGAGAGCGTGACGAGAGCGTGACGCGCGCGGGCACGCGGTTCATGCTCGGAGAACCCCGCGTATGGGTTGCGGGGGGTGGCTCGACTCGGGCTACGTCGGTCGCGGCTTGGGAGACCGCGCCCGCGCCCGCTCGACGCGGACGAGCAGCTCCGGGTCCGCGAGCCGCCGCGCGATGGCCTCGGCCCGAGACAGCGTGCTCGCGTCATCAGGCGAGCCCTGGATGCGCGCGAGCATCAGCAGGCCCATCACGCGCAAACGCACGTAGCCACCATCGCCGGCGTGCTCGCAGGCCCGTCGCGCCGCTTCGAGCGCGGCCTCCCGCTCGCCGCGCTGATGGAGGCCGAACGCCAGCCCCGCGTCGCGGCGGTAGCTGGCGAAGGGATGGACGTCGTCGGTCGGCAGGGCGCGGTACAGCGCGAGCGCCCGCGCGAAGTCGCCGCGCCGGTTGGCGTCATAGGCCGCGTGGTCGACCAGGCGGGCCTCGAAGCACGCGGCGTCCGCGGGCTCCAGCTGCGCGCGCGAGGTGTCCAGCAGCCGCCGCGCCTGCTCCAGGTGCGGACGCGCCGCGGCCACCGCGCGCTCCACGTTCGGCTCCAGGCGGGTCAGCAGATAGCTGGTCGCGAGGTGATGCTCCAATCGCGCCGCCGGCGCGTCCGCGAGCGCCGCCGCGCTCTCCAGCAGCGGCTGGGCCTCCGTGAAGGCCCGCCTGCGCAGCGCCACGCCCGCCAGCCCCAGGAGGATCCAGACGCGCGCCCTCGACTCGGAGAGGGGCGGACGCTCCCACAACCGCAGCTGGTCGATACAGAGCGGGATGGGCAGGTCCCCGAAGGGGCTGTGGTACGTCCCCATCCAGCGGGCCTGGGCCTCGACGCTCGCGGGCACGCCGAACACGCGCAGGAGCCGCTGGCCGATGAGGCCCCCGTCGCGCTGCGCTCGTCCGCGCAGGCGCCGAAGCGCCCGCTCCACGGAGGTCACCTCCTCCGCCAGCCCCCGCTCGACGAGCTTCCAGGCGACGGCGGTGAGCGTGCCATGCTCCGACACCAGGGCCTCGAGGTAGTCGGCCCACGTGTAGCCCACGGGGGCCTGCGCCTCGCCCGCGCGGTGTCCGGTTTTCTGTCCGTTCCGGCGGGACCGCCCCGGTGCCATCGTGTCGTCAGCCTCGCCTCGAAAGGACGCGCGCCATGCGCCTGCTGCTCATCTCCGACACCCATGGACATCTCGACATCATCGAGCGGCTCGCGAAGGAGTCCCGGGCCGACGCAGTCTTGCACGCGGGCGACTTCGGCTTCTACGACGGCGGCAGCGCGGACCGCATCGAATCGCGCGAGCTGTTCCTCCGCGTGGTGCACTCGACGCTGCCCGACGACGTGAAGCAGCGGGCCAAGAAGCTGAAGGGCGACGCGATGCGGGTCTTCATCCGGGAAAACCTCCCCCTCTCCGACCTGGGCGGGTGGCTGGACTCCGGCCGGGGGTTCTCCCTGCCCACGTTCGCGGTGTGGGGCAACCACGAGGACGGCGCCGTGGTCTCCGCGCTCCTGTCGGGGCAGCGGCGCGTCCCCAACCTGACGCTGCTGGGGACGGCGACGTGCGGTCCCTTCCGCTTCTTCGGCCTGGGGGGAAACCTCCTCCCGGAGCTGCTGGGGGAGAACGCGCCGCTCGATGGAGGACGCGGGAAGGTCCTCACGACGGAGCGGGAGGTGTCGGCGCTGCTCGACTCCGCGCCGCCGAGGGCTCCGGGAGAGGTCCGCGTGCTCGTCACGCACGTGAGCCCCGGCAAGGAGCCGGTGGTCGGGCTGCTCGCGCAGGCCCTGGACGTGGACCTCACCGTCTCCGGCCACATGGGCTCTCCCTACGGCTGTGTCTGGGATGACTTCGCGGTGCGCGGCCCCACCGAGGCCGAGAACCGGCTGGCCACCGCCATGGCGGCGCTCCCGGAGGCCCTGCGGGCACGCCTCTCCCCGCCCACCTCCGGCGAGGGCCGCGCCCGCTGGTACCGGGGCACCTTCCACGTCAACCTCCCGGACGCGCCGGATGGCCACGCCGTGGTCGAGCTGGTGGACGGGCGCGTGAGGCTGGAGACGGTGTCCGCCGGGCTCCCCGTGCGGCCATGACAGCGGCGAGTTCCAATCATCGACGTCTGGGATGGGGCGTGCCCGACCCGTGGGTAGGCCCTGTTGGAAAGTCGATGAGAGGAATTCGGAGGTAACGAATCGGGCCGATGGCGTCTGGGGTGCAACCAGAAGGTCCTATGCCCCCATCCGATGCCTGGCCGCCGTGCGTCTCCGTCGCCTTGGATGAGACTTCATCCGAGCGAGGTGTCTCCATCCTGGAGGTGCCTGTCCTCGCCGTGCCCGTTCCTGTGCTAGAGCGCAAAGCGCTGTCGAGGGAGGGGCGTACACCGCTGATGAGCGTCGTACTGGAAAAGCAGAATGCCGGCGACCTCGCCGAGGAGCACCGGCCCTGGCTCATGCGCCGGGCGCTGAAGCTCTGCCGCAACGAGGCCGACGCGGAGGACCTGGTCCAGGACGCCATCACCCGCTTCCTGGCGCATTGCAAGCCCCTGCGGCGTCTGCCTGACAGCGAGGAGAGTGGGCGACTGCTCGCCCGGATCCTCGCCAATGCGTTCACCGACCAGTGTCGACGGCACAAGGTGCGGGAGCGCAACGCCCACGACCCGGCGCTCGGCGAGCGGCTCCACGCCGTGCCGCGCGCGCTGGAGCCCTCTCCCATGGAGTCGGTGACTTCCGAGCAGATCAGTGACGTACTGCGCGACTTCAGCCCCTTGGACCGGCAGACCTACAAGCTCCACTCCGAAGGGGAGAACTACGAGGAGATCGCCCGTCGCTGTGGCGGGACTCCCGGAGCCGCGCGCACCCGAGTGTCCAAGATGCTCCCGAAGATTCGCGCGAAGCTGGTCGCCCTGCTAACCGCGGGGAGGAACGAATGACCCGCCCCTGTGACAACGTCGAACTGTTCGTCGGCGGCGCGCTGCCTCCCGAGGAGGCCGAGGCGTTCCGTCAGCACCTCCCCGACTGCGAGAAGTGTCAGCAGGCGATCTCCGCCCAGCTGGAGCTCGAGTTCCTGGCGAAGGAGGTCCTCGAGGACGTCCCGGAGGTGGCCGCCCCGAAGCCGACCGCCCAGGTGATTCCCCTCTGGCGCCGGCCCGCGGCGCGCACGCTCCTGGCCTTCGCGGCGGGGTTGCTGGTCACCATCGCGGCGGTGCGCCTGCTTCCCGGGAACACCCCGAGCAAGAGCCCCCATGTCGCCGCCGAGGTCCAGGAGCGATGGCTGGAGGCCCGGCTGCCGTTGGCCGAGGCGGACATCCACCGACCCTATGTGCCCCCGAGTCGGACGATGTCGGGGGGACCCGGCACCTCGCGGCCCCCGCCGTCCCGAACCGCGGTTCCCGATTCACCGCTGGCGCAGGCCGTCGATGTCCTGTCGCGCAACGACTCGCGGCTCGTGGCGACGGCGCTCGACACGCTGAACCCGGTCGCGGAGTCCGCGGAGAAGAAGGTCGCCCGCTCCGCCGCGATGCTCATCCAGGGTGAGTTCGAGCAGGCGCTCACCTCGGCGGACGCGGCGCTGGCCTTGAACCCCACGATGCCGCAAGCGCTCTGGAACCGTGGGCTCGCACTCGAAGGGCTCGCGCTCTACGAGCAGGCGGCCGAATCCTTCCGGCGGGTGGCGGCCCTGAACGAGCCCGGTTGGGCGGAGGAGGCCAGGCGCAGGGCGGACAAGCTCGAGCAGTCCTCCCAGGATGCCTATGAGACCTGGAAGAAGATGGACGCCGCCGGGAAGGCCCTCCTCGATGTGGGCCCCAAGGACCTGCCTGGTGACTTCCCCTTCTTCGCCTACGCGCGCCTCTACTTCTACGACGCCGTGCGGTCGGCCCCCAGCCGCGAGCGTGTCCTGGCCTTGATGGACCTCGCCACCCGACTGGATGACCGAGCGCGCAGAGGGAACATCCTCCAGGACTATGTGCGTCAGGTCGCGGCCTCGGATTTCACCCTCCGCGCCCCCCTTGCGCGGCAATACGCGGACCTGGTCCACGCGCCCTGGAAGAAGGTCCCCACACCCGTGCACTCACCGGAGTGGCAACGGGACTTCGTGAAGAGGCTCCGGGCTTCGAATGACTCCGACATCCTGCTGGGAACCCTCGTCCTCCTGGATCAACTCCAGGAGGATTTCGCGCTTCTGGAACGAGCCGCGGCGAAGGACCCCTGGTTCGCGCTGATGTTGGCGCATCAGCGGGCGCTGACACCCCTCAAGGCCAGGCTCGACCAGTGGAAGAAGCAGCAACTCGTCGACGAGGCGCTCTCGGTTCTGCTCGGTGCCTTCCAACGGAATTGCCAGTCCCCGGGGCTGGAGTTCCGCTGCATCCGGCTCGACCTCACGCTGTCGGATCTCTACTTCAGACGGAAGCAACTGCCCGAGGCGCGTAAGCACGCGATGCAGGGCCTGCAGCTCGCCCGGAAGCACCATGACTGGGGGACGGCCGGCCAGTTGCTGGTACAGGTCGCACAGGCATCGAGAATCGCCCACGACGCCACCCAGCATGCCCGCGCCTACTACTTCGAGTACATGGCGTACTCGGCGCGCGACGGAGACAAGGCCGCGAGAGCCGCGCGTCGCCTCGTCTACCAGCACCTCGCCGACATCGCCTGGAACGAGCTGCGCATCGAGGAGGCGCGCCGTGACATCGACGACGCGCTGGCGACCGGGCTGCCTCTCTCCGCTAGCGGCGCGTTCACCTTGTCGGACCTCGCGAGGCTCGAGAGCAGGGTGGGAGACGTAGACCACCTGCGGCAAGTCCTGAAGGAACAGCAGGATGGTGATGAACGGCTCCTCGCCGAGTACTCACTTGGCCGGTTCCTCTTCGAGCACAACGAATCCGAGGGGCGCGACATCCTGGAGCGCCTCATCCGCCCCAGGAAGAACTCCACCGGCGACACGGAGCAGCGGGTCCGGACCTACAGCTTCACCTCGCTCCTCTTCGAGGCGGGGAAGCGGGGCGCCTTCGACGAGGTCCGCAAGCTCTTCGCCGAGGAGCGTGAGGGCCCTCTTCCGGAGCGCTGCCTGTTGGTCGCGACCGTGGATTCGGAGCGGACGCTGCTGATGGCCCGTGGAGCCGAGGGTGATTGGGTGAACACGTATACGGACACCCGGCGAGAGTCCTTGAAGGCAGACCTCGGCGGCCTCGTGCCCGAGGCGCTGTTGGCTCCGCTGCGAGGCTGCGCCCAGGTCGATGTGCTGGCGAGACCTCCACTCCATGGTCGGTCGGGATTGCTCCCTGGCGACATCGCCTGGAGCTACCTGACCCGACAGACCCTGGCACGCACGCCCCGGAAACCGGACCGACGGCCCCTGCACCTCATCGTCTCCGACGTGACCATCGACGACCCCCGCTACGGTCGCCTCAATCCCTGGCAACCGGAGTTCGGGCCGGACGAGGAGCCCCTGTTGCTCAAGCACGCCGACGCGACTCCCTCCGGGGTCATCAAGGCGATGCGGACCGCCTCCGAGATCGACCTGGTGACCCACGGCGACCTCGACCTGCCCGTCAGCAGCGCCTATCTCAAGCTCGCGACGGAGCATGGCCAGTCCACGCTGACCCTCTCGATGTTGCAGAACCTCCAGCTCCAGGAGGCGCCATTCATAGTCCTGGCGGCCTGCCGTGCCGCCCACACGACCTACGCCACGCACGAGGGGGGTTCGGGATTCCCGACGGTCCTCATCGAACAGGGGGCGAGGGGAGTGCTCGCGGCGACAGTGGAGATCACCGACCTGGAGGCCAACCAGTTCTTCAACGCCATCCGAGCGCGCATCCGCCAAGGCACTCCTCCCGCCATCGCCCTGAGGGACGAGCGCCGGGAGTGGCTGACGAAGCACCCGGACAAGAACCACTGGCTCAAGAGCGTCCTGTTGTTCGAATGACTGCGGAGGTGGCGGGAGCGAGGTAACACCGCCGACGCATCACGTCCTCTCGCGTGGGTGAACGCTGAATCCCATCCACCCGAGAGGAGCCCCCACGTGAGCACGCCCCCGCTGCCGGTCTATGACCTCGAGACTCCGCCCCAGGAGTCCTTCTGGAAGAACGCGAGCACGTCCGCCCGCCGCGTCTTCGTCGTTCCCGTCACGCCGTCATCCACCTTCGTCGCCTTCGGCACGCGCTGGCCGGCCGCGCTCGTGGAGGTGTGCTTCGTCGCTCAAGGCCGAGTGGACGAGCACCTGGGTGACTTCGTCGCCCGCATGACGCGCGAAGAGGCGCAGGTGGAGCTGTGCCTGTGGCCACCGCTCCCCCGGGAGCTGATCGAGCAGTTCGCCGAGATTCCCCCCTACGAGGGTCACGAGTACGAGCCGCCCTCGGGAACCCCCATCCGGGGCGCGACGACGACGAGCAACGTCGAGTCCTACTCCCGGCTGAGGGGAACGCCGCTCTGGGGGAACCAGGACGTGTCTTCTCGCTACACGTGCCTCGCGCCGCTGGGCGACCCGCTGATGTTCCTCGCCATCGGCTACGACAAGGTCACGAAGACCGTCGCCTTCGCGGCGAAGGGCTCGGTGGTGGAGGACCTGGGAGACCTCATCACGCAGGTCGTGGCGGAACAGTCCTTCGTGGAGCTGCGCTGGATGGCGCCGCTCTCCTTCGACGTCCTCAGCCCGTACGTCGATCCCTTCACGCCGCCCCCGCAGCCTACCGTCTGAGGAGGGGCGAGCCATGGCCATCGAACTGCTGCTGTCGCATGCGGACACGCATGCGCCTGTCCTGGAGACAGGGCTCGAAGCCGAATCGCTCCGCGCCATCGCCTCCGTCCCATTGAGCCGTACCAGACGCTCGCGGTACCTGCGCTCGACGGGCAACCAGAATGACCTGCGCGAGCAACGCTGGGGCCTCGTCGTCCCCGAGGGTGAGGAAGGACAACGCCTGCTGGACCTCATCGCGCCGCTCCGGGAGCTGCGCGAGCGGGAACAAGGTGGACACTCCGCCCAGGTGTACAGGGTCCGCCGGGGAATGGACCGCGAGGCCGCCCATCGGTGGCTGGAGAAGACCTTCGAGTGCGAACAGGTCGAGGAGGAGGACCGTCCTCGCTATCTGCTCATCCTGGGGGATCTGGACACGGTCTCTCTCGAGTTGCAGGAGGTGCTGTCCATCGTCGCGCTGGTGGGGCGCCTCGTGTTTCCCACCGACGACGGCTACCGGGCCTATGTGGCCAAGGTGCTGCGCTGGGCCGAGCACCCTTCGGCGGCGAGACGGGCACACCCGCTCTTCTACACGGCGCGAGACGGGAGCGCGGCGGCGAGGCTGGGGCACGACCTGCTGATGAAACCCTGTGCCGAAATGGCGTTGGAGCGCCCGGAGACGCGGCGTCGCCACATGGAGCCGCCCGTGTCCTGCGTCGAGACAGGCGAAGGGACGGGCACGGCGGTGGAGCGATTCCTGCGATTCGCCTCCGAGGCCACGCCCTCGGTGCTGCTCTCGCTGAGCCATGGCCTGGGCCCGCCCTCCAGCGGAAACTGGGCATCCATCGAGCAGCAACGGGCCTTGCAGGGAGCCCTCGTCCTCGCGCGTGGCCAGGTGCTGACCTCCGAGGCCGTCGCGGACGTGCCGTTCCTGCCAGGGGGCGTCTGGTTCGGTCTCGCCTGCTTCAGCGCGGGAACACCCGCGCACAGCCTCTTTGCTCCGTGGCTCCAGGAGCTGCCGGAGCTCAACGCGACGGTGGCGCGATTCGCACAGACCTCGCACCACGGGCCGGATGGGCAGCCTTTCATCGCCGCGCTACCTCAGGCCGCGCTCGCGAACCCAGAGGGCCCGCTCGCCGTGGTGGGACACATCGACCTCGCCTGGACCACCAGCTTCAGCCAGCAGGGCAGCTCGCGTCACAAGAAGTTCCGGAACCTCATCGAGGCGATATGCCAACGGAGCCGGGTGGGGGCCGCCCTGACGTACCTGCTCGCCCCGGCCAACCGACTGGAGCGCTGGCAGGCCGCGAGCGCCCAAGACGCGTCCAAGGCAAAGAAGGCGCAGCGGCGCGCGCGAACCAGTGACTCGGACCTGGCCTTCCGCTGGCTCCAGTACCACGACCTCGCCAGCTACGTGCTCCTGGGCGACCCCGCGGTCCACCTGCCGTTGGTCGCTCCTCCGCCCTGATGTCTCGCATCCGAGGGGACGCGGAAAGGAAGGCTGCCATGTCGAAGCACCGACGTCGCCGGGCCGCCGCCATCGTCTTCGTGATGGTCGTGCTGACCTTCTCACTCACGCATGACTCCCACCGTGTCCCCTCGGGCGCCGCAAAGCACTCCACCAGTGGCGCTCGGAGCGAAGCTACCGACGCCCGCCACGCGCCGCCACCTCGCGCGGCCCAGCTGCTTCCAGATGCCTCGGTGTCCCAGCCCTCGATGTGGCTACGGGGCCGGGTCGTCTCGGCCCGAACCGGGCTGGGCATCCCCGCCGCCACCCTCATCATCCTCCGACAGGGCAGGGCCGAAGCCATCCAGAGCACCACCACGGGGGACTTCGAGTTCGCGCCGCCAATGCCCGGTGACTACGCCATCGTCGGTGCCTCGCACCCTGACTTCCAGCCCTTCGCGCCCGCCCATGGAAGCGATGGCATGCACTTCCAGTTCGAGCCAGGCACATCCTTCACGAACGTCACCGTCGTGCTCGCCCCACTCCTCTTCTGTGAGGGCATCGTGAGGGACGCGCAGGAACGCCCGGTGCCACGCGCGAAGGTCCACATCCTATCCACCGGTCGATGGGACCCGGCCAGCGCGCCGGCACAGCGAACCTTCGAGACCGACGACACGGGCCGCTTCCGCATCCCGCTGATTCCAGACGCCCTGATTCAAGCGGAGGCAGGGCAGGCTCACTCCCAAGTCGAGTGCCTGTGTCCCATCACCGAATGCCCTCTCCAACTCGACGTGAGCGACACCACGCCTCCCGCGAACCTCCTCTACATCGAGGGAACCGTGCTCGACCTGCGCGGCAACCCCCTCCCCGACATCCACGTCAGCGCCACGGGGGCTGGCCTCCGCCGGGCGCGGGAGGACAACGAGCCCCCCATCAATGACGGTGGCATCGACGAAGAGCTGCTCAGCATGCTCCTGGAGATAGGCACACGCGATGAGGCCATCACCGATGACGACGGCCACTTCGCAATCGGCCCGCTGGAGAACGAGTCCTACGACGTCTACATCTCCACGACACCCGAGGCCGTGGTCACCGTGGAGGCCGGCACCCGAGGCGTCGTCCTCGTCCTCCCCGACACAGGGCGCATCCGAGGCCATGTCTTCGCCGAGGACGACGACACCCCCGTCACGCGCTTCTCGTTCGAGGTCGAGAAGTACCGCTCCAACGGCGAGCTCGCCTGGGGACGGCTCAAGGACAGCTTCCGGCGGCGAGGCACGCTCCATGACGCCACGGGCGCCTTCGAGTTCCGCAACCTCGTCCCCGGCAGGTATCGCATCCACGTGGCGGCCCTCGGCTTCTCCGCCTCCACCCAGACCGTCGCCGTGAATACCGGCGAGACACTTCGACTCACCTTCGCGCTGAAGCGAGCCATGCCCCTCCGTGGCGTCGTCACGGACGCGGAGACCGGACGCCCCATGAGCGGCGCCATTATCGCGGCCTGGAAGGCCATGGGCGCGGGAGACTGGTACGAGGTCATGGAGATGAGCACGGTCAGCACCCATCCGCTCCTGGCGCGTACCTCCGCGGATGGCTCGTTCGAGCTGGCCTCTGGAGGCGAACCGCTCTGGGTGAGCCATGAGGGCTACAACGCGTGGGTCCTGCGAGAGTCCCCGCGTCCCGACCACGTCCTGCGGATCGCGCTCTCCCCTCGCAAGGCCGGACAGCCACCCGTCGAGGAATACGGCGGCGTGGGCATCGCCTATGCGCGGGCCCCCGGGCGCAACGACGCCTGGGTCGTCCAGCAAGTGCTCGAGGGGAGCCCCGCGGAGCGCGCGGGCATCGCCACCGGAGACCTCCTCCTCGCCGTCGACGACCTCCCCGCCATCGGCGCGGAGCTGATGCAGGTCATCGAACGAGTCCGTGGAGAACCCGGGACCCGAGTCCGCCTGCGCTTCTCCAGCGCGCACACAGGCCGCGAGTACGACGCCGTGCTCACACGGGCCCGGCTCCCGGAGTGACCGCTCCCGCGTGCTTCAATTCCGCTTCGAGTCACTCTCGGCATCTCTCGCCGCCGCTGCCACCGCCGCCGCCGCTGCCGCCACCTCGCGGGGCCCCTCCAGCTTCTCCAGATGCTCCAGCAGGTCGAGGGCCTCCAGCAGCGCCATGAAGCACCGATTGTGCGCGGGGTTCGCGTAGTAGCGCGCGACGTCCCGGAAGTATCTGCACAGCAGGCTCGTTTCATCGAACGAGTGCTTCAGGAATCCGAACAAGAGCCCGCGAGCCTGATGGATGGGGATGGCCGTGTCCCAGAGGGCCCTGGACACGCGCTGGAGCGATGCCGCGAACTTCGTCGCCCGTCCATCCAGGGCGGGATAGAAGGTCCTCCCGCTCTTCGCCTGGGGACCCTTCATGTACAGGAAGGGTCGGCCCCGCCCGAAGGCCAGCGGCGCGCTCCCTTCCCCCTCGAAGATGCAAGGCAGGTCCCCATAGGTGAAGCAGTAGTTGAACAGGGATTGTCGCGCCGGGCCCACAACGAGCACGAGCACCTCGTTCCCCGCCGCCTCCAGCTCGGTCGCGAGGAACCGATTGGCGTCCGTCGCCGAATTGAAGTCCGGCATCTTCGCGACCCCGACGGACCAGTATCCCTCCCGCGCCAGCCGGCTCCGGAGTCCCACCTCGTCGATCGACGATTGGAAGACCACGATGACCGCTGGCTTGCGCCGCTGTTCGCAGATGGAGACCATCGTCGAATAGCGATAGAGAATCTCCGCGGAGTGGTCCTCCTTCAGGCTCAGGTTCTTCGCGAGCCCATACACCCCCGCGTAGTGATAGTGACCGCTGGACAACACGGCGAAGAGACAGAGCTGGTTGTGCGTCCTCCGAGGCCACAGCAGTCGCTGCTGCTGCGAGAGGGTATGGGTCGCGAGGACGTCGTCCGAAACCGGCGTCGCCCAGCCCGTCGTGGTGCCGCCGAGCAATTGGTGGCACTCCGCGAAGGTCCTCGGGACGTGTGGCGGCAGATACGCCATCTCGGAGAAGCCATCGACCTGCCTCAGGAGGTCGACTCCCCGTGCGCGGATGGCGGGGTTGGGGTCGTTCCACAGCTCGGCGGTCGACATGAGATAGAGCATCGGCCGGCTGGGCGTGCTCAGCTCCTCGAAGCGATAGGGCTGGAGCGCGACGAAGCAATTGACCCCCATCGCCTTCGCGGGTTCGTCGAGCGCCTCGTTGTCATTGTTGTCGAAGCCTCCAGTCAGACAGAGCGGGAGGCGCTCGGTCTCGGGGTCGAAGTCTTCCCTCTCGACCCACGTGACCGCCGGGTCCCGGTCGATCCACGGGAACATGCCCCGGAGGTCCTCCACCAGCTCCCTCCTGGCCACGACGATCTGGAACTCGCCCCGGTAGCCGATCGACCTCAACGTGTAGAGGACGTTGAGGGTGTTCGTCTGGTGGCCGTAGTTGATCGACTCCTCGATGTAGACCCGAATCCTCGGCAGCGTCCGCAAGAACGCCATCAGCCGGGGAGGAGGAGGCTGCCCGCCGTAGGCAACGACCATCGGGGCATTCACGCCGGCCCCCGCCGCGCTGGCGGTCGCGCCCCCTGTCGCCACGGGGAGCGCGCCGGAGACCAACGCCGATGCCCCGAACATCTCCAGGGGAGACAAGGACCGGCGCTCCTTGAACTCCAGTTGGGGCGGAGGGCTCGAGCTCCCATGCGACGCGCTCGCGGAGCGCTTCCCGTCCCGCTCCAGCATGAGCGCATGGACCGTCGAGTCCATGCCGCTGCCGCCAGGGGCGAACATCGCGTCCATGAAGGGGCGCGGCGCGGGGAGAAGCGGCACCGGCGCGGCGAGCAATGGCATGGGCGCGGCGAGCCTCGGGGCCGCAACCCTGGGGGCAGCGACAGGCGGGAGTGGAGCCACCACGGGTGCACGCCGGGCCCGGGCGCCACCCGCCCTGCCGACCTGGGGCCCCGCCTCACATCGACACTCCACCACCCGCTTGTGACACCGTCGGCAGAACATGGCTTCACGCAAAGCATGAGCCATGCCAAGCTGTGAAACACTCTCCGTCAAGGCCAGACGCGATGTATCACCTGGCCTCCAACTGTCTCGGCGGGACGCAACCGCGTTACGGGAGGACGCACCGCCCCTGGCGTCACTCGCTCCGAGCCGCCCCCGCGCCGGGCGTCAGCGCCAGCGCGTGGATGGCCTCCGCGAGCATGCGCGTGCCCGCGTCCAGGCTCTCCAGGGAGATGGACTCGTCGGGGGCGTGGCCGGAGTACTCCTCGCCCGGGAAGCCGGGGCCGAAGTCCACGGCCTTGGGGAACAGGCGCGCGTAGGTCCCACCGCGCACGGAGGTGGGCTTCGCGTCCGGCGCGTTCCGGTGGCGCTTGTAGATGTCGAGCAGCGTGGTGACGAGCGGCCCGGAGGTATCCGCCACGTGCGCGTCGCCCACGTAGCGCTGGCCGCCCTCCTTCACGCGTCCGCCCGTGTCCCGCGCCACGCTCGCGGCGGCCTTGTCCAGGGCGGCGTTGAACGTCGCCGCGTCCTGTCCCCGCGGCCGGCGCATGTTGACGCCCAGGCTCACCTTCCCGTCCGCCACGCGCAGCACCGTGGGCGCGACGATGAGCGGCCCCATCAACCCGTCGTCCTGGTACGCCAGCTCCAGCTTCTTGCCGAAGTGGTCATCCGCGAACCGCGTGGCCAGCACGCGCAGCATCGCCGCGATGCCGTCGTCCTCCAATGGCAGACGCGCCGCCACGGCGGACAGCGCCCACAGCGCGTTGTGTCCCTCGTCGGCGATGGAGGCATGCACCGCCTTGCCGTGCGCGGTCAGCACCACCGCGTCGCCGTCGCGCTTCACGTCGGCCTGGAGCGAGGGGCGCGCCATGCGCTCCTCCGCGATGGCGTCGCGCACGGCGGCCTCGGCCTGCTCGGGCGTGCGCCCCGCCACGGAGACGAGCCTCAGCGTCGCCGTCCCGGGCACCTGCGTGAGGAACTCCCCGCCCTTGACGTCCACCGCGCGCAGCGTGGCCGCCGCGCCCTTCACCGGCGCGCCCACGGGCGCCTCCAACGTCCACGCGACGAAGCCGGACTGCGCGGCCACCACCGGATAGCCGGAGTCGACCGAGATGACGTGCGTGGCCTTCGGCTCCGTCTGCGCGTACTTCGTCATGCCCGCCCAGTCGCTCTCCTCGCCGTTGCCGACGATGACGAGCACCTTCCCCTGGGGCTTCAGGCCGAGCTGCCTCGCGAAGTCGAGCGCCACCAGCGCGGACGCGAGCGGCCCCTTGTCGTCCTCCACGCCCCGGCCGTAGAGCCGGCCCTCCTGGACATAGGGCTCGAACGGCGGGCGCTTCCACTCGTGGGCGGGCGCGGGCACCACGTCGCCGTGGAACACCAGCCCCAGCCCCGGCGGGCCCTCGCCCCAGGCCAGCTCGAACACCTCGCCCCCGCCCACCGAGCGGTACGCCATGCCGTGCGCCTTCGCCCACTTCTGGAGGAAGCGCCCCATGGCGGCGACCTCCGGATTCTTCCCGGCGGGGACCTCGCTGCTCACCGTCTTGAAGCGCACCAGCTCCTGGGTCAGCGCCACCACCTCGTCCAGGGCGCAGGCGCGGACATAGGCGGCGTAGCGGTCCAGCGGGGAGGCGCCCTTCATCGCCTGCTCGGAGAAGCGGGCGGCGCGGGCCCTGGGCGCGCCCTGGCAACGGGCGTCCGACCCGGCGAGCGCGAGCGAGGGAATGGCACAGACGAGAGCGGCGGCGATGGGGAGGCGCATGGCGGTGGGAGACCCTGGTTCAGCGGAGCAGGCCACCCTACCCGGTGACGCGTCGGTGGGTCATCGTGTCGCCCGGTCGGCGGCCCGCTCCTTCCGGGGGTGAAACCTGGAGGGGAGGCGGCTATTCCTAATGCCATGTTCTTCAACTCCACCAAGAAGCTGAGGATGCCGTCCCCGGCGGAGGCGCTGCCGGGCCGGACGGACGAGATGCCCGTTCCCGCCACCCACGAGGTGCTCGGCACGCCGCTCAAGGGGCCTGTTCCCGAAGGGTATGAAGTCGCCATCTTCGGGCTCGGCTGCTTCTGGGGCGCGGAGCGGAAGTTCTGGCAGACGCCCGGTGTGTACAGCACGTCCGTGGGCTATGCGGGCGGCCTGACGCCCAACCCCACGTACCGGGAGGTCTGCAGCGGGCTGACCGGCCACAACGAGGTGGTGCGCGTCGTCTTCGACCCCAGGAAGGTCAGCTACGAGCAGCTCCTGCGAGTCTTCTGGGAGAACCACGACCCCACCCAGGGCATGCGCCAGGGCAATGACGAGGGCACCCAGTACCGCTCCGGCATCTACGTCACCAGCGACGCCCAGAAGCGCGCCGCCGAGGCCAGCCGGGACTCGTACGCGAAGGCGCTCGCGGCGAAGGGCTACGGCTCCATCACCACCGAAATCATCCCGGCCCCGCCCTACTACTACGCCGAGGACTACCACCAGCAGTACCTCGAGAAGAACCCGGGCGGTTACTGCGGCCTGGGCGGCACCGGCGTGAGCTGCCCCATCGGCGTCGGCGTCAGCGCGTGAGCCACGGGGGCGCGCGACGCGCCCCCTCCTCGACCTCGCCCGGGCGCCTCGTGCCCCTGGGCTCGAAGGGCGGCGGCTCCTCGCGAAGCAGCCCCAGGCGGACGGGCCCGGCGCGACAGCTCGCGCGGCCCCCTCGCGTCGCTCACCGCATGCGCATGCCCGCACCCCACCGGCAACGCGACGCGGCACCCACCCCCCAGGCGCCAATCCTGTCTTCCAGTGCGAACAAGGTTTGGACGACTTACCGCGTTATCAGACCTTGGTTTGACTTTATTCTTCGTCCGAAGAAATAGAATCCGGCGTTGAAAGGAAAGGACCGCTCGGACACGGCCTCGTCTCGCGACGTGCCGGCATTCCCCCTCCCCCACTTTCTCCAGCGGTCCGCTTTTCAATTCCATGCGGATACCAACTCCTCTTGTGCAGGCCATGCGCCGCGCTGGAAGTCCCTGGGCGCGCGCGCTCGCGGTCGTCGCGGTGGTGGGTCTGGTGGCGGTGGGCGCTCCGGCGAGCGCGCAGTCGGTGAACCTGGCCCTGAACCGGCCCACGGTGACGTCGTCCGCCCAGGACACGCTCACCGGCAACTACGCGGTGGATGGAGACGGGGGCACGCGCTGGGGCAGCGCGTTCACGGCGAACGAGTGGCTCTACGTCGACCTCGGCGCCAGCACCTCCATCGGTCGGGTGGTGCTGACGTGGGAGACGGCCTATGCCATCGGCTATCGCGTGCAGACGTCGCCGGACGCGGCGACCTGGACGGACATTCGCGTCGTCACGGACGGCGATGGCGGCACGGACGACCTGACCGTCACCGGCACGGGCCGCTACGTCCGCATCCTCTGCACGCAGCGCGGGGCGGTGGACTATGGCTACTCGCTCTGGGAGCTGGCCATCTACGCCGGCGCGTCCACGTCCGGGGACCTCGCGAAGGGCCGGCCCGCCACCGCTTCGAGCGTGGAGTCCAACGCGGCGCACCTGGCGCCCGGCTACGCCGTGGATGGCGACTCCACGACGCGCTGGTCCTCGACGGCGGCGGATGACCAGTGGCTTCGCGTGGACCTGGGCGCGTCGCAGGCGCTCGGCAAGGTGGCGCTCGACTGGGAGGGCGCCTACGCGTCGAACTACGTCATCGAGGGCTCCACCAACGACACGACCTGGACCGCGCTGGCGCCCAACGTCAACGACGGCGCGCCCGGGCGGCGCGAGGTCACCGTGTCGGGCAGCGCCCGGTACGTCCGCGTGCGCGCCATCACCCGCGGCACCGGCTACGGCATCTCCCTGTGGTCCTTCGAGGTCTACGCGCCGGGCGGCGGGCCCCAGGAACCCCCGCCGCAGAAGGACAACCAGACCGTCAAGCTGGTGTTCCCGGAGCTGGCGTACGCGAAGATCAACGTCTCGCCCGCGCCCCTCGGCGTCACGCCCACGCCCGAGGAGGGCAACACCACGCCGTCGGTGCGCAACCCTCCCGGGCCGTTCACCTACGAAATCACCTTCCCGCCGAACACCACGGTGACGATGTCGAAGAACCAGTTCTCGCCCACCGCGCCCAACACGGACATCCGGCTGGTCGTCACCACGTCCACCGGCACGGTGCTGCGCGGACAGACGGTGTCCGCGCTCGCGGTGCAGGGCGCGGAGTGGAAGGTGGAAATCTATTCGACGGGCGAGGGCCCGGGCGGACGCGACCGCACCATCATCCCGGACCCGTACCAGGCCCCGGCGCCGCCCGCCGTCGCGGGCGCGTTCGCGGTGGTGGCGCCGGCCAACGCGGCGATGGTGACCACCACGCGCCGCCCCACGTTCCAATGGGCCGCCGTCGCGGGCGCGGCGAACTACAAGGTCTACCTGAACATCAGCCGCGATGACTACGACTGGATGGCGCCCGGCAGCCTGCTGGACCGCTACACGCTGATGACCACCACGACCGGCACGTCGTGGACGCCGACGGAGGACCTGCCGGACCGCTGGACGTACAAGTGGTACGTCGTGGCCACGCAGGCCAGCGGCGCCACCAGCCGCTCCGACCTGCGCACCTTCAGCGTGTACCTGCCCGTGGTGGAGACGCAGGACGACGGCGTGCCGCTCATCAATGGCATGCGCGACCTGAACAAGAACGGCACCATCGAGCCCTACGAGGACTGGCACAACCCCATCGCCACGCGCGTCAACGACCTGCTGTCCCGCATGACGCTGCACGAGAAGGCGCTCCAGATGTTCTACGAGGCGCGGACGTACCCGGAGGCGGGCTTCACCATGGGGCCGCTGAGCGTGACGGACATCGTCGCCTTCCAGCGCGCCTCCGCGCGCACGCGGCTGGGAATCCCACACATCGACGCGGGCGACACCATCCACGGCTACAAGACGAGCTGGCCCACGCAGCCGGCGCTGGCCGCCTCCCGGGACCTGGACACCGTCTACGAGCTGGGTGACATGCAGCGCCGCGAGCAGCTCGCGGTGGGCAGCCGCGGCACGCTGTCGCCGCTGGCCGAGGTGGGCACCAAGGTGCTCTACCCGCGCATCCAGGAGGGCAACGGCGAGGACGCGGACCTGGCGGCGGGCATCACCCGCGCGCTCATCGCCGGCCTCCAGGGTGGGCCGGAGGTGAACCCGCACTCCATCTGGGTGACCACCAAGCACTGGCCGGGACAGGGCGCCGGCGGCGAGGGCGGCATCACCTACGACGGCACCACCATCCACTACCACATGCGCCCGTGGCACGCGGCGCTGGAGGCCGGGACGAGCGGCATCATGCCCGGCTACGCGGGCAGCTGGCTGCTCGGGCCGGAGGGCTACGGCGCGGGCGACAGCGTGGGCATCCTCAACTACCTGCGCGTCAACCTGGGCTACACCGGCGTCATCTGCTCGGACTGGCTGCCGTCGGGCGCGTGGTCGCGCTCGGCGAACGCGGGCTCGGACGTGATGGGCGGCGCCAATCCGGCGCAGATGGCGGACTTCGAGTCGACGGTCAGCGCCACGCGCATCAACGATTCGGTGCGCCGCATCCTCGATTTGAAGTTCCGCCTGGGCATCTTCGAGGACCCGTATCGCCGGGGTCCGGCGGGCACGTCCGAGTGGCACACGGCGGACCACAAGGAGCTGGCGCGCCGCGCGGCGCAGGGCGCGATGACGCTCTTGAAGAACGACGGCGCGCTGCCGCTGCGGCTCAACGCCGGGGCGAGCATCGTCGTCGCGGGGCCTCGCGCGGACGACCCGTCCTGCATGGTGACGTGGCGCTCGGACTTCCACGGCACGGAGTTCGGGGACCCGACCATCTACCAGGCCATCAAGAAGCGCGCGGAGGCGGCGGGCATCACCGTCTACAAGGACGAGGCCCCCGCGGGCGTGACGCCCAGCGCCGCCATCGTCGTGGTGGGCGAGAGCTACTTCACGCACGGCACGGAGTGGGACAAGGAGAAGCCGTACCTGCCGGGCGACCCCATCGGCCCCGCGCACGACGCGAAGTGGGGCAACCAGTACGGCGTCATCACCGGCTTCAAGGCACGCAACATCCCCACGACGACGGTGCTCATCCTCCCTCGCCCGTACATCCTGACCAACGTGGTGCCGCAGACCAACGCGCTGCTGGTGGCGTACCGGCCGGGCGACGCGGGTGGCACGGCGGTGGCGGACGTGCTGTTCGGTGATGTCTTCCCGCGAGGCAAGCTGCCGTGGCAGCTGCCGCGCTCGCTCGACCAGATTGGCACGGACGTGGAGGCCAACCAGTTGGAGCAGTGGGACCTGCCGTTCGACCTGGGGGCCACGGCGGCGCAGCGCACGGAGATTCGCGCGCGCATCGCCCAGGGCCTGCCCGTGCTGCCCATCTATGGCAACCCGCTGTTCCAGTACGGCGCGGGGCTCGACGGGTTCGGGCTGGTGGACTCGACGCCGCCCACGGCCTTCTCCCTGCTGACGCCGACGCCGGGCTCCACCATCACCACGAAGCCCGCCTTCACGTGGCAGGCGAGCACCGACCCGCAGACGGGCATCCACCGGTACGAGGTGTATGTCGATGGCAACCCGTTCCCGGTGGCGACGGTGCGCACGCCCTCCGCGACGCTGACCCACGCGACGCTGGGCAACGGCGCGCACACGTGGTTCGTGAAGGCCTACAACTGGGCGGGCGGCGTCACGCAGTCGGCCACGGCCACCTTCACGTTGAACGATACGGCGCCCCCCGCGGCGTTCAGCGCGATGGTGCCGGCGGCGGGTGCGTCCGTGCCAGGAGCGGCGACCACGTTCATCTGGGAGCAGACGACGGACGTGGGCGCGGGCGTGGCGAAGTACGTGCTCATCGTGGATGGCACGGACCGCACACCGGAGGTGACGCCCACCGCGTCCGTGGGGGCGACGACGAACCTGGCGCTGGGCCGGAACGTCGTGGCCACGTCCTCGGAGTTCGGCAGCCCGAACGACGCGGTGGACGGCAACCTCACCGTCACGCGGTGGGCCAGCCGTGTGGACACGGCCAGCCCCGACACGGAGTCCATCACCGTGGACCTGGGCGGCGTGTACTCGCTCAAGCGGGTGAACCTGTACTGGGAGGTGGCATACGGGAAGCAGTACGCCATCGACGCCTCGGTGGATGGCGTGACGTGGAGGACGCTCTACACGGAGGCCAACGGCAACGGCGGGCAGGACGACCTGACGGGGCTGAGCGGCGTGGGCCGCTACGTCCGCATGCGCGGCATCCAGCGCGCCACGGCCTATGGGTACTCGCTGTGGGAGTTCGAGGTGTACGGCGTGGGCACCGAACAGACGACGCTCAATGGTCTCGCCGCGGGCAGCCACACGTGGCGGGTGCGCGCGGTGGACGGGGCGAACAACACCACCCTGTCCAGCGGGCCCATCACGTTCACCAAGTAGCGGCGAGGCGATGACACACGGGAGGGCGGCCGGGACGTGGACATCCGGCCGCCCTCCTGGAGCCGCGGGTCCTCCGCGACGCCGGCCCGCACGGACGCCGTGGCAATGTCACGGGAGACCTCGGGTCGTCACGCGCCCCATCGAAGCCTCGTGAGTGGGACCTCGTCGCGAGCGGAGACAGGGCGCCCCTCTCTTCCGTTCGAGGGGAATGACGCGCGTTGCGCCCGCGCGCTCCTGACAACCTGACATGCCAGCGCGTCATGCACGCGCTCCGCGTCCGGGACACACCGTCACGACCTCACCGCTGGCGCGACGCATCGCCAGACGAGGCCATGCCCTCAGCCATCCGTGGCACCGTGATTGCTCTGCCTCGCGCCGCCCCATCGAGGGACAGGAGGCAGGACATGGTGAGGACGCTTCTCCAGAAACACTTCTGGCTGCTGGGCTGTACCTTCCTGCTGGCCGCGGCGTTCATCGCCGCGCGCACCGTCCATGTCATCACCGAGGACTCGCTCGCCCCACCCACGCCCCGCTGGAACGACACGCCGCGAGGCGCCTCCCGACCCGACGCCATCGCCACGCGCCCTCCTCCGCGCGTCGAGGCGCTGTCGCGACTGCTCGGCGTCTCGGCCCAGGCCGCGACCCCGAGCCCCACCACCACCACGCTCCCCCGCAGCGGACGTCGCGCGCGCCTGCTGGGCACGCTGACCTCTCGCGAAACCACCTGGTCGCTCGCCTCCATCCAGGACCTCGACACCCAGCGCGTGCGCAGCGTCCGCGTGGGTGACGCGCTCAGCGACGCCCGGGTCGTCGTCATCGAGCGCGAGCGCGTCATCGTCAGGGTCGACGGACGCGAGGAGGTCATCGACCTCCAGCCCCCCACGCAGGCGCCCGTCGTCGCCGCCTCCTCCACGGGAGACACGAGCGGTGACGACATCCGACGCCTCGGAGAGAACGCCTACGAAATCCCAGGCCGCTTCCTGGACCTCGCCCGCTTCGCCGAGACACCCGCGCTCCAGCAGATCCGCATCATCCCCGCCGCCAGGGACGGCAAGCCCCAGGGCTTCAAGCTCTTCTCCATCCGCCAAGGCTCGCCCTACGAGAAGGCGGGCCTCCAGAACGGTGACATCCTCCAGCGCGTCAACGGCATGAGCCTGGACTCCCCGGAGAAGGCCCTCGAGGTCATCACCCTGCTCAAGAGCCAACGCCACCTCGAGCTGGAGCTCGAACGCGGTGGCACCGTCATCCGCAAGACGTACGAGGTTCGCTGAGGCCCGGGCTCACTTCACCGCGTCGTCCGCCGTGGCCGAGCCGGAGTCGGGCGCGGCCTCCGAGGACGCTTCCTCCCGCGACGCCTTCTCTGCTTCCTCGAAACGCACGACCCGACGCGCCATGAATGCGTCGACCGCCCTTTCCTCCGCGTTGTACGTCGGCTCCTCCATGTCCCGCGCCCACCGGCCGCTGTCCCCACGGTGCGAATAGCCCCACCAGAAGCTCCGCCCCAGGAGCCCCACGAAGGCCTCCTCCATGGGGAAGTGGTGCTCCATCGCGGCCTCCAGCACCTCCAGCAGCCGCACGCGGTCCTCCTCGCTCACTCTGTTCATCTGCTCCCAGTACAGGGTGAGGACCCGGATGGCCGGCACCTCGTCGTGGCTCGACGTGGCCGAGACGACGATCGACTCGAAGCCCATCGCATCGAGCTTCGCCCGGACGTTCTCCTCCACGGCCTCGTCCTCGAGGTGGGTCTTGAAGTGGTCCAGGAAGGCGCTGGAGCGGCGCGGCGCCTCGACAGGAGCCGAGTCGCTCGCGGACTCGGAAGCACTGAGAACCCTCCCCATCACCAGGTTCGACATGGGAAAGCAGAAGCAGCACAGCGACAGCGCGCCCATGGGAATCAGCAGTCCCATGCGGTGGACCCAAGGCACTGAAGGGACCGGGCCGACCTCCGACGGGGGCACCTCCGTGTACAGGTTGCACCGCGTGCAGGTCCGGGCGTACTTCAACGCGTACGAGAAGAGCGGAAACCAGAAGACGTGCCCCACGCGGTAGGTGTGCGTGAAGCGGTGCGGCGTCTCCTGGTGGCAATCCCCGCACGTCGCCAGGCGCGTCCCCAGCTCGTGCTCCTGGTGCGAACTCCCATAGATGATGAACATGGCCTGCTCCGCGGCGGCGAGGACAGCGTCCCCCCAGTCTTCACAAAACGCCCCTCGGAGCGACCTGTCGCATCGGATACGGCCTTGGCCACCTCGCCAGGCCTCCCACGGGGTCGTGACAAGCTGTCCGGACAGCCTGTCACGGGCGAATCCCTCTCCCCTGCCAACGTCGGCATGGCGCCCCTGCCCGCCGCGCCCCCGCACACCGCGCCACCGGGGAACGTCACTCGGAGAAGGCACCCTGGCACCGTGCTTGCTCATGCCTCCAGTCACCCCCGAGCGGGGGAGGAGACACGAACCATGACGAGTTGCTCGATTCGCAAGCAGGTCTGGCTGTGGGGCAGTGCCTTCATCCTGGCGGGCGCGCCATTCACCACGCTCGCCAGTCCTCCGGAGCCGCGACAGGGCGATCCGGAGCCGCGACAGGGCCCTCCGGCCCCTCGCGCCATCTCCCATGTCCCCGAGGACCTCGAGGTGAAGACAACGGGCGAGAACACCTACGAGGTGCGCCCCAACCCGAACGCGAAGCACGAGACGACGTGCACCCAGCCCCGCGACGCGCGCATCGTCCCCGCCTTCAAGGACGGCAAGGCCGTGGGCTTCAAGCTCTTCTCCGTGCGCCCCGGCTCCCTCTACACGAAGCTCGGCTTGCAGGAGCGAGACATCATCCAGCGCGTCAACGGAATCCCGCTCGACTCACCGGAGCGGTCGCTGGAGGCCTACGCGCAGCTCGACACCGCCACGCGCGTGGAGGTGGACATCGACCGCGGCGGCACGGTCATCCACAAGACGTATGACGTGGTGAGGTGAGTCGCGAGGAGACGTCCCGGAGACGGGGACGCTCGCGCCGAGCGCCCACACCGTCCCCGGGCACACCGGGGCTCAGCCCAGGTTGTGGAAGACGCGCTGCACGTCGTCGTCCTGCTCCAGCGAGTCCACCAGCTCGAGGACCTCGTTGGCCTTGTCCTCGGGCAGCTCGATGAGGTTCTCCGCGATGTACTCGGAGTCGGCGGAGATGGGCGTCAGGCCCTTGGCCTCGATGGCGGCCTGGAGCTTGCCGAAGTCGGCGAAGTCGCAGCGGATGATGAGCTGCTTCTCACCCTTCTCGCCCGTGCCCTCGCCCATCTCCTGGAGGCCATGGTCGATGAGCTCCAGCTCCAGCTCCTCCTGGTTGATGCCCTCCGGGTTGAGCCGGAAGACGCCCATGCGCTTGAACATGAAGGCCACGCTGCCGGTGTTGCCCATGTTCCCGGAGTACTTGTTGAAGTGCATGCGCACGTTGGCCACGGTGCGCACGACGTTGTCCGTGGCCGTCTCCACCAGCAGCGCGATGCCGTGGGGGGCATAGCCTTCGTAGAGGACGATTTCGTACTGGGTGGCCGTCTGGCCGCTGGCGCGCTTGATGGCCGCCTCGACCTTGTCCTTCGGCATGTTCGCGGCGCGCGCGTTCTGGAGCACCCGGCGCAGCGTGGAGTTCGAGTCCGGATTGGGCCCGCCGGCCTTCACCGCGATGGCGATGTCCTTGCTGATGCGCGTGAAGACCTTCGCCATCTTGTTCCAGCGGGCCATCATCGTGGCCTTGCGTGTCTCGAAAATGCGTCCCATTGGCTTGGTGCGACTCGGAAGTGGAGTGAGAGAGGAGCGCCGGAGGCGCCCGGAATGAAGAGGGGGTTGCCTGCTCGAAAGGGCTGCGCGCCAATGTAGCGCAACTCGGGTGGGGCGCCCGCGCTCGAAGTGCGGGGCGTCGGCACCTGCCCGAGGGGAGACCCGAGGACTCGGAGGGCGGCGGCCGCCGGGCCTGCTCGCCAGTCAGCCGGCGGGAGGGGACTAGCGGGCCTGGTGGACCTGCTGCGCCGCGGGCGACAGGCTGTTGGCGCCGGTGCCCTGCTCGCCGCTGGCGAAGGCGCGCTCCAGGTGGGCGTCGATCTGCCCCACCGCCATCAGCCCCGCCATCCGGAAGTCGGAGATGAACGACCAGAGGGGGTACTTGAAGCTGGCGGGCTTGTTGCGCTCGATGAAGAAGTGGCTGAACCACGCGAACCCGTAGGCGGCCACCAGGGCGGCGGGGACCAGGGCGGCGCGGCCCGTCACGATGGCGGCGATGCCCGTCGCCACGCCCAGGCTGGTGCCCACGAAGTGGAACCGGCGCGTGATGGGCAACGAGTGCTCGCGCAGGTAGAACGGCCAGAACTCGGCATAGGTCTGGATGGGCTTGGGCATGGAAGAAGTTGTGTCCAGGCGGGCACTCGGCGTCAACCCACTCCAGGTCGTACTGTGTAGGTACGCGCCGGCCGCCGCCCCGGGGGACAGGCGGACGGGCAGCCAGCGCCCGACTCCTCGCCGTCCAGCGCCACGCGCAATTTCCGACGCCCGGTCGGGTCGCGGCGCCAGGAGCCTGCGTTATCTCCGAGGGTCGTGGGAGACTCGGCGGCGAATGACGGACTGGATTCCGAAGCCGAACCCCCAGGTGGACCTGCGGTCCCTGGTGCTCAGCCCGGAGGAGGGCTTCGTGCTCTCCCGCCTGGACGGCGCCACCGCCGCCCGGAACCTGCCAGCCCTCACCGGCCTGCCCGTCGAGCGGCTCCAGGGCATCCTCACCCGGCTCGTCTCCCAGGGAGCCCTGCTGCCCGCCGCGGATGGCGCCATCCCGCCCCCCCCGGGCGCCCCGCCCCCCGCCGCGAAGGCCGCCGGCCACCCCCGCCACGCGCCCTTGGACGACCTGTCCTCGTCCGACCCGCTGCCCCTCGACCTGGGGGAGGGCGCGGAGGCGACCGACGTCCCGGAGGACGACGCGGAGCCCGAGCCCGCCGAGGACGTGCCCGAGGTCGCGCTCGGCAACTTCCGCCAGCTCTTCGAGACGCGGCTGCACCCCCAGCCGGAGGACCAGCGGGCCGCGCAGGCGCGCGCCGCGGAGGACCCGGAGCTGTCCGCGTTCTGCTTCGACCCGGTGCCCGCGGTCATCAAGGCGGTGTTGGAGAACCCTCGCGCGGGGCTGGCGCACGCGCGGCTCATCGCGCGCAACCACCGCAACCCCGTGGGCCTGGAGGCGCTCTGCGCGCGCGCGGCCTTCGCGGCGGACCTGGGCGTGCGGCGCTGGCTGGTGCGCAACCCGCAGCTGCCCGCCGGGCTGTTCCGCCGGCTGTGGAGCGCGCGGCGGCTGATGGAGCTGCACAAGGTGACGATCGACCGCGACGTGCCCGAGTCCACGCGGCGCTCGGCGCGCGAGGTGCTCCGCCAGCGCTTCACCACGGGCCCCTCCGAGGAGAAGGTGGAGCTCATCCTCAACACCGAGGGCCGCGCGCTGGGAGCGCTGCTCGGCCTGTCGGTGGACGGGAAGACGACGTCGCTGTTGTGCGGACGCACGTACCGCTCGCCGCTGCTCATCCAGAACCTCGCGCGTTGGAGCGCGGCGCCGCCGGCCCTCGTCGCGCACCTCTTGAAGCAGGAGGCGGTGCGCCGCCAGCCCCAGCTGCGGATGATGCTCACGCGCCACCCCAACGCCCCCGCGGACGTGAAGCGCGGCGGCGGCGCCTGACTCAGGGCCGGCGCGCGGTGAGCAGCGGCTGGTGGAAGCCCGTCTCCTCGGGCGAGTGCCACCGCGTGTCCACCAGCCCCGCGCGCGCGAGGGCGCGCTCCACCTCCACGCGTTGGAGGGCGCGGTAGACGCCGGTGTGCTCGGTGGTCTGCCAGCCGCCCGCCTCCGGACGGAGGATGAACTGGTGCACGGTGTACGTGCGCCCGTCGGCGGCCCAGTCCCAGAGCTGGAAGAGGATGCGGCGCCCCTCGGGCGCGTCGAGCACCCGCTCCGACGTGAAGCGCGGCTGCTGCGCCATCAACGTGTCGTAGTCGCGCACGCTCAACGCGAGCAGCCCGCCGGACACCAGCCGCGAGGCCATGGCCCGCGCGGCGGCGTCCAGGTCCTCGTCGGTGAGCAGGTGGGGCACCGCGTTGTCGAGCGCGAGCACGACGTGGAAGCCTCCCGCCACCTGCTCGTCCAGCGTGCGCATGTCCGCGACGCCGGTGGTGAGGGTGACGCCCAGGGCGCGCGCCTCGCGCTCGGCGCGGGCCACGGCGGCGGGACTCAGGTCGGTGGCGTGGACGACATAGCCGCGCCCGGCGAGCCCCAGCGCCTGCGTCCCGATGCCACACGCGCAGTCGAGCACGCGCCGAGGAGGCGGCGCCTCGCAGCGGCGCAGCAGGGCATCCAACACGGCGCCCTGCCGCTCCACGGCCTGGGCCCAGTTGGCGAAGAGCAGGTGGTACTCCTCGGCCAGCCCCTCGTAGAAGTCCAGCACGGACCCGCTCATGCGCGCCGCCCCCCGCTCCAGCGGCTCATGTCGAGAACGACCGGCCCTCGAGCGCCTCGATGGCGGCGCGCACCGGCGCGGGGACGGGCACCTTCTCGTTCGTGGCGTAGCGCAGGGACACGATGACGGCGTTGCCGCGCGTGTAGACCACCCCGTCATCCGCCCCCGCCACCACGTGCTCCAGGGTGATGGACGAGGTGCCGATGCGCGTGACGCGCGCGCCGGCCACCAACTGGACAGGGAAGACGACGGGCCGGAGGTAGTCCGCCTCCGTGTGGGCGAGGATGGGGCCGATGCCGCCCGGCAGCCGCTCCTCCCCCGTCCCCGAGGGGTTGGTGAGGCCGATGCGCGCGAGGTAGGCGATGCGGGCGGACTCGAACCAGGTGAAGGTCCGGGCGTTGTTCGCGTGGCCGAACGCGTCCATTTCACTCCAGTGCAGGGTGAAGGGCACGACGACGGGGAAGTCCTTGAGCACGGAGTCCGACATGGCGCCCAGGGTGCCCCAGGCCGCGCCTCGTGGGAACGAAGAACGCCGCCCGCCTGTCCTCCAGCCGAGGGCCGCCGTCGTGATAATCCAACAACCCCATGAGTCCACGACTCCTGAAATCCGTGCTCGCGGCCGGGGGGCTCGGCCTCGCCGGGCCCGCGCTGGCCCGTGAGCCCGCCGCGCACCAGGAGTCCACGGCCGCCCCGCCAGGGCAGGCCGGGCCTCGCGCCGCGGAGCCCGCCTCGACCTCGTCGGGACACGCGGGCGCCCGGACCCCTCCCGCGACATCGAGCCAGGGTGGAGCGCCCGCCGCGCGGACGCCACCGACGGCCGGGGCCGAGCCCCCCAAGGCGCCATCCGCCGTGCGCTATCGCGTCTCCACCGACGAAGCGCCCCGGCACGTCATCGCCGGGGGCAAGGGCCGGGCGACGCTGCTGCTCAACCCCTCGACGGGGGCCACCGCCGCGTCGGTGACGCTGCTGGAGTTGCAGCCCGGCGGCGAGGTGCCCGAGCACACGCACGACACGAGCGCGGAGATTCTCTACATCCAGGACGGCGCGGCGGACATGGTGGTGTCGGGCCAGTCGCTGCGCGTGGGCCAGGGCGACGCGGTCTACATCCCCGCGGGGGCGAAGCATTCGGCGCGCGTGGTGACGCCGGGCGCGACGTTCAAGGCCGTGCAGGTCTACGCGGGCCCCGGGCCCGAGCAACGCTTCACGCAGGGACCGAGGGAGAACACGCCTCATGGCAGGTGAGCGGGACGGGGTGGCGCGGACGAAGGAGACGGATTCACCGCCGCGCGAGGAGACGCCCCCGGCTGGGCGCGCCTGGGTGGTGGGCTCGCGCAACGAGACGGCGCTCATCTCCGACAGCGGCACGGCGACGCGGCCCCAGAAGCACGCGGGCATGGTGCGCTGGCTGCATCCCGCGCAGCTGCTGCGCACGGGGCTGGACGCGCTGGTCGCGGCGGTGTTCGGCGCGCGCGCGGACCACCGGCTCATCGAGGCGGTGGTGCGTCCGCAGGAGCCCTACTTCGACTACTCCCAGGAGACGCCGCCGGAGGGCGACTTCTGGCTGGATTACGTGGCGGACACGGGAGACGGCTGGGACTCGACGTACACGGTGGCGCGGCTGCTCGCCCTGCCCCGGCTCCAGCTGCCCGTGCGGGGGCAGCCCCGGGCGGGCACGCACGACACGCAGCGCGGGCGCGTGCTCGTGTTCGGCGGTGACGGCGTGTATCCGGGCGCCAGCCGCGAGGTCTACGAAGAGCGCCTGGTGCAGCCGTACGAGGCGGCCATGCGGCGCACGACGCCGCCCAGCCCGGACCTGTTCATGATTCCGGGCAACCACGACTGGTACGACGGCCTGTCCGCCTTCATGCGGCTGTTCTGCGCGAACCGGTGGATCGCCGGGCGCCGGACGCGGCAGAGCCGCAGCTACTTCGCGCTGAAGCTGCCGCACCGTTGGTGGCTCGTCGGCACGGACGTGCAGCTCAACAGCGACATCGACGTGCCGCAGGTGGAGTACTTCCGTCAGGTGGCCGAGCACATGGGCCCGGACGACCGCGTCATCCTGTGCAACGCGGAGCCGGCGTGGATCCTCGCGGCGACGCAGCGGCGCAAGGGCAGCTACCTGGAGAACAACCTGGAGTACCTCCAGGAGAAGGTGCTCGGCCGGCGCATCAGCCTCTTCCTCGCGGGAGACCTGCACCACTACCGGCGGCACGAGGACGCGGCGGGCCGGCAGAAAATCACGGCGGGCGGCGGCGGCGCGTTCCTGCACCCCACGCACGCGCCCAAGGCGCACGTGCTGCGCGACGGCTACAAGCTGCAGAAGAGCTTCCCGGACGAGCGCACGTCGCGAGGTTTGGCGCGCAAGAACCTGTGGCTCATCCGCTACAGCCCGCTGTTCGGGTTGATGACGGGCGCGCTGTACCTGCTGCTCGCGTTGGCGGCCTACGCGGAGGTGGGCTCGCTGGGCGTGTCCCGGCTGGGCGACGTGGTGATGGCGGTGGCCAACAGCATGGTGAGCCGCCCGTGGACGCTGGTGCTGGGCATGGCCACCATCGGCGGGCTCATCGGGCTGGCGGACGCGGCGTTCGGCAAGTGGCGATGGCTGGCCGGTACGCTGCATGGCGTCGCCCACATCCTCGCGGCGTTCTTCGTCGCGTGGGGTGGCACCTATCTCGCGGTGAGCGGCCTGCGCATCTGTCCCGAGCTGACAGCGGACGGGCTGTCCTGCACGGGAGGCTGGTCGCATCTGGCGGGCAAGTTCCTGGTGTCGTCCGCGCTCACCTTCCTGGGCGGCTTCCTGGTGGGCCCCTTCGTGATGGGCATCTACCTGTGGCTGAGCGTCAACGTGTTCGGCGTGCACTCCAACGAGGCGTTCATCTCGCTGGCGCTCCCGGACTGGAAGAACTTCCTGCGCCTGCACATCGATGGGACAGGGCGCCTCACCGTGTACCCGGTGGGCATCGAGCGCGTGCCCCGGAAGTGGAAGCAGGTCCACGCCGGGCCCTACGCGCCCGCCTACGAACCCGATGACCGGAAGGCCACGCCCCCCGCGCTCATCGAGCCCCCCATCCGGCTGTAGAGGCCGCGCCGGGCCCGCCCGAGAAGCCGGGCTGTCCTCCCGCGACGTGCCGCCTCCGAACAGCGGGCGTCCCAGAACCGGTCACCCTCCCGGGGCCACCTGAGCCATGAGACAGTCCCCCCAGGGACTTGCCGCTCCACGGGCTTGGCACGCGATTGGCTTTGGGACCCCGCATGGCCTCATTCCTCCAGGACCTCCGTTACGGCCTCCGCGCCCTGCGGCGCAGCCCCGGCTTCACGGTGGCGACCGTATTGGCGCTGGCGTTCGGCATCGGCGCGAACACGACGTTGTTCAGCGTGGTGAGCGCGCTGCTGCTGCGTCCGCTGCCCCTCCCCCAGGCCGAACGCATCGTGTCCGTGTGGGGCCAGGATTCGACCGACCCGAACCAGAGCGCGGGACTGTCGCGCCCGGACGCGGAGGACCTGCGTCAGCACGTGAAGTCCTTCTCCGCCTTCGCCGCCTTCGACACGGGCGGCAGCACGCTGTCCGGGCCGGACATGGACCCCGAGCGCGTGGAGGTGGCCTCGGTGGGCGAGGACTTCTTCCGCGTCGCGGGAGTCGAGCCCCTGCTCGGCCGCGTGCCCTCCGCGGAGGAGCACGTGCCCAACGGCCCTCGCGCGGTGGTGCTCTCGTATTCCACCTGGATGAACCGCTTCGGCGGAGACCGGGGAGTGCTGGAGCGCTCGCTGGAGCTGGACGGCGAGCGGTTCGCCGTGGTGGGCGTCATGCCCGAGGGCTTCGACTTCCCCCGCGAGGGCGCGCGCTCGGGCTTCGTCGCGTTGTGGTTGCCCCTCGCCTCGGACACCTTCTTCCGCGCCAACTGGGAGGTCCGCGGGGCGCACCTGTACTCCGCGGTGGCGAGGCTGGCGCCCGGGGCGACGGTGGAGGGCGCGCGGACGGAGGCCCAGGCGCTGATGGCGTCGCTGGCGCGGCAGTATCCGGAGACCAATGTCCGCTCCAGCGTCAGCGTGGTCGGCTTGCAGGAGCGGCTGTCGGAGACCACGCGCCGGCCGGCCCTGCTGCTGCTGGGCGCGGTGGTGTTGCTGCTGCTCATCGCGTGCGTGAACGTGGCGCAGCTGCTGCTGGCGCGCGCGCTCGTGCGGCAGCAGGAGTTCGCGGTGCGCACGGCGCTGGGCGCGGGGCGGGGCTCGCTGGTGAAGCAGTTGCTGGCGGAGGGCTCGCTGCTGGCGTTCTCGGGAGGAGCGCTCGGGTTGCTCCTGGGAGCCTGGGGCACGGATGCGCTCAACGCGATGCTGCCGCAGTCCGTGCGCCAGGTGCAGGCGGTGCGGGTGGACGGGCTGGCGCTCGCGTACACGTTCGGGCTGGCGGTGGCGGTGGCGCTGTTGTGCGGGCTGGCGCCGCTGGGGACGGCGATGAAGGCCAGCCTGGGTGGGCTGCTCCAGAGCACGCGCGGCACGAGCGTGGGCCGGGCGGCGATGCGCTGGCGCGCGGTGCTGGTGTCGACGCAGGTGGCGCTCGCGCTGGTGTTGCTGGTGGGCGCGGGACTGCTGGTGCGGAGCGCGCAGCGGCTGGCGGTGGTGGACCCGGGGTATCGGGCGCAGGGCGTGACGGTGCTGCGGATGAACCTGCCGGGCGTGCGCTACCAGGGCAAGGACATGGCGCCCTTCTACAATCGCCTGTTGGAGCGCGTGCGCGCGCTGGCCGGGGTGGAGTCCGCGGCCTACGTGGCGCCGGGCGTGGTGTCGGGCGGGGGCCTCTCGCTGACGCTGGACATCCCGGAGCGGCCGACGTCGCCGGGAGAGAAGCAGGTGACGGGGTTCCGCGCGATGAGCGACGGGGCCTTCTCCACGCTGGGCATCCGGTTGAAGCAGGGGCGTGAGTTCACGGCCCAGGACACCGCCGAGTCCGCCGCCGTGGTGGTGGTGAACGAGGCGTTCGCGAAGCGCTACTTCCCGGGAGAGGAGGCCATCGGCCGCCACGTCATCATCGGCTACGACGCGCCGAAGCCGCGTCAGGTGGTGGGCGTGGTGAGCGACATCCGGGCGCGGGCGCTGGACCGGTCCGCGGAGCCGGAGCTCTACGCGCCGATGACGCAGACGCCCTGGCCGGCGGCGTCCTTCATGGTGCGCAGCGCGCTGCCGCCGGAGACGGTGGCCCGCGCGGTGAAGGCGGAGCTGAAGCAGCTCGATTCGCAGCTGTCGATGGCGCCCACGGAGACGCTGGAGCGGAGCCTGGAGAAGTCCGTGGCGGACCGGAGCTTCCAGCGGGTGTTGCTGCTGGCGTTCTCGCTGGCGGCGGTGGCGTTGGCCTCGCTGGGCATCTACGGCCTGATGGCCTACAGCGTGGCGCAGCGCCGACGCGAGCTGGGCATCCGGCTGGCGCTGGGCGCGATGCCGGACGACGTGGTGCGGCTGGTGATGCGGCAGGCGCTGCGGATGTGCGCGGTGGGGCTGGGCATCGGCCTGGTGCTGGCCTACCTGCTGTCGCGCGTGCTGGAGGGCCTGCTGTACGACGTGAGCGCCACCGACCCGATGACCTTCGTCGCGGTGCCCGCGCTCCTGCTCGCGGTGGTGGCCCTGGCCAGCTGGCTGCCCGCGCGCCGGGCCTCGAAGGTGTCACCCGGCATCGCGCTGTCGGCGGAGTAGCGGGCGGCGGGTCGGCTGGCGCAATCCTCAGTCGTCGAGGGTCTCCAGCCCGCCCCACTCGCCGTGGACATCGGCCTCCCAGCCCTTCCGGCGCCACGCGCCCATGCGCCACTCGAGCGAGAGGAAGCAGCTGCCCTCTTCCGCGACGCGTCGCTTGTCGACGAAGAAGAACACGAGCGCCCAGACGGAAAGGTCTCCGGAGTCGACACGGGTCGCCTGAAGCTTCACGACGAGGTCGAACGAGAGCCCCGTCTGGGATGGGGCCCCCAGGCTCCCTTCAAGCGTCCACGACGCCGCATCAGGAGCGACGCTCTCACTCCCCTCGACCATGCTCAGTGGACAACCGAGGAACCTCGATAGCTCCTGGATCCACCCGACATGCTCCGCCCATCGGTCCCCAGTCTTCATTGCTCGTATCCTCGCACTCTCCGACCACGACTCAACGAATCTTCTCGTAGGGTCCTCCACCTGGCTCAGGATTGGCAGGCTTACCGGTCCCTCTTGGAATGGGTCGACCCCGAGCATCCTTCGTCGCGAGCACACCAAAGGCAGTGATGACCCGAGTGGGCTGACCTTGCTCTGTCACGACCGTGGTTCCGTCTCGATGATAGTGGTCGACCGGCCGGCCATTGGCATTCGTTCCACGATGCACGGTGGTCCGCGAGTCATTGATGATATCGGCAATGTCCTGCCGGCCGACACCATGCGCATCCGGATGCCCTGGGCGCCCATCTGGGCCAAATGGCCGCGCTCCTTTGATGTCCTTGGCATCGATGCGACCCTCTCCACCCGAGCTGGCCCTCGCCGCAGGTGCTCGAGATGGCTCACCTCCTGAACGCCTCGAGTCCCTGACGGAGAGCATCGCCTGTCGGGCCCTTGGAACGCTCCCTCCCGCCTCGTGAAGCGCCAAGGCCCCTGCCTCGCCCCACTCAGCGACGAGGAGCCCCGCTTCCCTGCGTGCCCGCAGATACCGTCCCAACTCACGCAGGGCTTCCCCGCCGAGCCGCGCCTCGATGCGGTCCACGATGCCCTTCAGAGTCCTCGAATCGAGCGCGCCACTCCAACGCCCCTCCGCTCCGCGGCCCGCGGTTCGCGCGTCACCGGGCACACGTCCCCGTCTCCCTCCCACGTACAAGCCGACGAAGAGCGCCGCCGGAACAAGCTCCCGTGTCGCCTGCTCATACTGGCCCTGGCTCAGCGAGGCCACGCCTTGCCCCGTTCCGACGACCAGATAGAAGAACCCCAGGGGCACACCAAAGGTAAGGGAATCAAAGCTCCCGATGACCATTCTGGTGGGCGCATAGCGCTCCATCATGAGCAACCGCTCTACGTCATGGAGCGCCCGCGCATAGGGGGGTGGTAGTTGCGCCCGCTTCGCGCTGAAGTCGACGTACCCGGTCTCCGCGACCATGGGAATGGTCGCCAGGGCATCTCGCCCCGCGCGGCCCAACCCTCGCAACACATCACTGGCGCGCTCTGCTCGCTCGACCTGCGCCTCGACCTTCGTCCCGCGTCTGCGCAGCTCTTCGCGAACAGCGGGCATCCTTGCCAGTGTTTCAGCGAGCTGTTTGTCACGAGCCAGGAGCCGGACGATCTCCTCGACCTCATCGTCGAACGCGACATGGAGGATGAAGAGCGAAAAGACCTCCGCGAAAGGGACTCCATATCGCTCCGTGGCCCAGACGATGAACGACGCCCGCTTGCGATTGAGTATCTCCGCGGGCTTCGCGCCAAGCGGTCCCAGGGCCCCCAATCGGATCGCCGTCCAGTCATCCATCGCCTCGATGAGACGTGGCATGTCCAATCGGGCCTGAAGCGCGACGAACTCAGCGGGCGAGGCACACCTCAGAAAGGGGGCCAGCAGTTGCTCCCTGGCTTCGGAGCCATCCGGCCATCCGCTGGGAAGGCTCGCACCACAAGGAGCCACGAGGGAATGAGCGACGCCCCCCTCTGGCTCTTCTTCTGGCGACCACCTCCCACCCGCGACGGGTGACGCTCGGGACCAGGCCCCATCACTGCCTACCCACCCCTCGGAAGGCCCCCTCCATGAGCCAGTGTCCACCACGCCTTGTCGCGTGGAGGCTCGGTCGTGGAGCAGGCGGCCACGAGAATGGCCCCACAAAGGAGCAACAGTCCGCGCTCCTGACGGTCAGCACGCATCATCCCCTCCGCAGCTCCTATCCGACTGACGCCTGTTAGCCAGGATTTGCGGGGAGCATCCTCGATGCTTCCGACATTCCGCCCTTGGAGGCCTGGCGAAAGCGCCCTGGGTTCACGACCGAGCCGGGCCCCGCTCGCCCGCACCCCTTCCCCGAGGGCCGAGTTGACTCCCGCACCGCCTGGAGTAAATCTTCCTTCAAGAAATGAATCCGGATTCAAAATCTGAGGCGCCCGTCAAAAGGCTCCGCTCCCGACTGAAGGAGGCCACGGCGGACGCCATCCTGGCGGCGGCGGCGGCGGTGTTCGTCCGGGATGGCCTGCACGCGGCGAAGATGGAGGCCATCGCCGAGCAGGCGGGCGTGTCCGTGGGGACGCTCTACAACCACTTCACGGACCGGGCCGCGCTCCTCGAGGCGCTGGGCGCCCGGCGCCGCGAGGTGCTCCTGGAGCGCCTGGACGCCGCCCTGGGGCCCACGCGGGACCAGCCCGCGTCCACGCAGCTGCGCGCCTTCGTCACCGCCATCTTCGACCACGTCGCCGAACGCGACGCCTTCGTGCGCATGCTCATGCAGCTGCCCGAGGACGAGTCGCGCCGCCAGAACAAGAGCCGCGTCATCGCCGAGATGCGCCGCCGGCTCGACGCCATCTTCGACCACGGCATCCGCTCCGGCGCCTTCCGCCCCGAGGGCCGCGCCCTCTACCCCACCCTGCTCATGGGCATGGTGCGCGGCGCGCTCGACCGCATCCGCGCCGAGGACCCCACCCCACCGCGGGCCTGGGGCGAGGAGCTCCTCGGCGTCTTCCTCAAGGGAATCGAGGTGTAGCCCACCATGGAGTCCACCGACGCATCAACGCAAGCCCTGGCGGCACCCGCTCCCAGGGCCTCCGTGAACAACAAGTGGCTGGTCACCCTGTCGGTGACCTTCGGCACGCTGATGGGCGCCATCGACTCGTCCATCGTCAACGTCGCCCTGCCCCAGATTCGCGGCGCCGTGGGCGCCACCGTCCAGGAAATCACCTGGGCCACCACCGGCTTCGTCATCGCCACCGTCATGGTGATGCCGCTCACCGGCTTCCTCGGGCGCCTCTTCGGACAGAAGCGCGTCTACCTCGCCTGCCTCGTCCTCTTCGTCGCCGGCTCCTTCCTGTGCGGCCTCGCGTGGAACCTGCCCACCCTGGTCCTCTTCCGCTTCCTCCAGGGCCTGGGCGCCGGCGCGCTCCAACCCACCGAACAGGCCATCCTCCGGCAGACCTTCTCCCGCGAGGAGCAGGGCACCGCCATGGCCATCTTCGCCATGGCCGTCATGGTGGGTCCCGCCATCGGCCCCACGCTCGGCGGCTACATCGTCGACAACTGGCACTGGTCGTGGATCTTCTTCATCAACGTGCCGGTGGGCATCCTCGGCTTCTTCATGGTCGCGCGCTTCGTCCACGAGGACGAGCAGCTGCGCGCCTCCGCGCGCAAGGAGGCGCAGCTCCAGCGCCGCCACATGGACTGGTCCGGCATCGTCCTGTTGTGCATGGGCCTGGCCCTGCTCCAGTACGTCCTCGAGGAGGGTCAGGCGGATGACTGGTTCCAGTCCCCGCTCATCGTCGCCTGCTCCATCGTCGCCGGCACCTGCCTCATCGCCTTCGTCATCCGTGAGCTGACCGCGCCCGTCCCCGCCGTCAACCTGCGCCTGTTCAAGGACCCGGTGTTCGCCTCCGGCACGCTGCTCAACGCGCTGGTGTTCGCGGTGCTCATGGCGAGCATGTTCCTGTTGCCCGTGTTCATGCAGGAGCTGCTCGGCTTCACCGCCACCCAGTCCGGCATGGCGCTGATGCCGCGCACGCTGGTGATGCTGGTGTGCATGCCCTTCGTCGGCCGGCTCTACCGGATGGTGCCCGCGCGGGTGCTGGTGGCCGCGGGCATCGTGTTCGCGGGCTTCGGCGCCTTCGAGATGAGCCACTTCTCCCTGGAGACGGGCGCGCGCGACATCATCCGCGCCATCATGTTGCAGGGCGTGGGCTTCAGCCTGATGTTCGTGCCGCTCAGCGCCACCGCGCTCGCCAACATCCCCCGCGAGCGCATGGCGGACGCCACGGGCCTCAACTCCCTCCTGCGCCAGATTGGCGGCTCCATGGGGCTGGCCATCTTCACCACGCTCCTGTCGCGCTACTCCCTCCAGGCCAAGGCCGCCATCGCGGCGCACCTCAACCCGGAGCGGCTGGAGGTCGCCAGCCGCGTCGGGCTGATGGAGAAGGGGCTGATGCAGCGCGGCCTGGACCAGGCCAGCGCGCACCTGGCCAGCCTCCAGATGATGGTGGGCACGGTGACGCGCCAGGGGATGGTGCTCGCCTTCGACAAGCTGTTCGTGCTCGCGGCGCTGATGTTCGTGGTGGTGCTGCCGCTCATCTACTTCCTCAAGGCCGCGCCCAGCGGCGGGGGCTCCGGCGAGAAGCCCCACATCGACGTGGAGATCTGACCCATGGCAACGACAGCGCCCCAACTCGTTCCGGAATCGACGCCCGCGCCCGCCGAGACGGCCCAGGCGAAGCGCGGCAAGAAGGGCTTCGTCATCCTCGGCGCCGCGGTGGCCGCGCTGCTCGCGCTCATCGGCGGCTTCAAGGTCATCACCGCGGGGCAGGAGACCACCGACGACGCCCAGGTGGAGGCGGACGTGGTGCCGCTGGCCGCGCGCGTCTCCGGCCCCGTCATCCAGGTGGCCGTGGCGGACAACGCCACCGTGCACCAGGGGGACCTGCTGCTGCGCATCGACCCGCGCCCCTACGAGGCCCGCGTGAAGCAGGCGGAGGCGGAGCTGGAGTCCGCGCGCGCCCAGGCCGCGGCGGCGGACGCCCAGGCCACGGTGGCGGCGGCGGGCGCCAAGGGCGGGCTGACCTCCGCGAAGGCGCTCGTGTCCACCAGCGCGGCGGCCGTCGGCGGCGCCCAGGCCCAGGTGGCCAGCGCCCGCGCGGCGCTCACGCGCGCGGAGGCCCAGGCCCGCAAGGCCGTGCTGGACCTGGAGCGCGCCCGGGGCCTGCGCGAGCAGAACGTCGTCTCCCAGAGCGCGCTCGACGACGCGCAGACGGCCCACGACACCGCGCAGGCCGCGCTGGAGGGCGCCCGCGCGCAGCTCACCGTGGCGGAGGAGGCCCGGCGCACGGCGGAGAGCAAGGTGGCGGAGGCCCAGGGCCAGCTCGACGTGAGCGCCCCCATCGACGAGAAGATCGCCGCCGCCCAGGCCAGCGCCGCGCTGGCGCACGCCCGGGTGAAGGGCGCGGAGGCCGCGCTGGAGCAGGCGAGGCTCCAGTTGGAGGACACGCGCGTCGTCGCCCCCTCGGACGGCCAGGTGTCCAAGCTGTCCGTGCACCCGGGCCAGCTGCTCTCCCCGGGCCAGTCCGTGGCGGAGCTGGTGCCGCTCACCACCTACGTGGTGGCCAACTTCAAGGAGACGCAGGTGGGCCACATGCAGCCCGGCCAGCGCGTGGACGTGAAGCTGGACGCCTACTCCGGCGAGGAGCTGGAGGGCACGGTGGAGAGCCTGTCCGGCGGCACCGGGGCGCGCTTCTCGCTGCTGCCCCCGGACAACGCCTCCGGCAACTTCGTGAAGGTGGTGCAGCGCGTGCCCGTGCGCATCGCCTGGAGCCACCCGCCCCGGAACCTGGCCCTGCGCGTGGGCCTGTCCGCCGAGGTCACCGTCCACACGCGGTAGCAATCGCGGGGCGCGCGGCCCGTCACGACAGGCTGCGCGCCAGGCACCCCAGCGTGGACATGGCGCCCTCGAGGCGGGGCGACCACGGGTGTCCGCAGCTCAGGCGGATGCAGTGGCGGTAGGAGTCCGGCCGAGGCGAGAAGATGGGCCCGGGCGCGATGCTGATGCCCGCCTCCAGCGCGCGGGCGTGCAGCGCCAGCGAGTCCACCTGTCGAGGCAGCTCCACCCACAGCAGCGAGCTGCCCGAGGGCCGCGCCACCCGCGTGCCCTCCGGGAAGAACTCCGCCACCGCGTCCGCCATGCGCTCCACCTGGGACGCGAGCGCCCGCCGCAGCGCGCGCAGGTGCCGGTCGTAGCCGCCCTCCTCCAGGAAACGCGCGATGGCCAGCGGCGGCAGCGAGGGCGACGCCACGGTGTGCGCGAACTTGAGCAGCTCCAGCCGCTCGCGCCACCGGCCCGGCGCCGCGTAGCCCACGCGGAAGCCCGGCGCGAGCGTCTTGGAGAACGAGCCGCACAACAGCACGTTGCCCGTGGTGTCGAAGGACTTGCACGTGCGGGGGCGCTCCGGGCCGAAGTGCAGGTCTCCGTAGATGTCGTCCTCGATGAGGGGGATGCCCTTCGCCTCCAGCATCTCCACCAGCCGCCGCCGGTTCGCCTCCGGCATGCAGCTGCTCACCGGGTTGCTGAAGCTGGGCACCACCAGCACGGCGGCCACGCGGCGGCGCTCCACCGCGACCTCCAGCGCGTCCAGCTCCATGCCATGGCGCGGGCTGCACGGAATCTCCAGCACGCGCAGCCCCAGCGACTCGATGGCCTGGAGCGTGCCGTAATACGCGGGGGATTCGATGGCGATGGTGTCCCCGGGCCGCGCCACCGCGAGCAGGCACAGGTGGATGGCCTCCGCCGCGCCCACGGTGATGATGAAGTCGTCCGGCGACAGCGCCCCGCCCCAGTCGAGCGAGCGCCGCGCCAGCTGCAGCCGCAGCTCGGGACACCCCGGAGGCGGGTCGTACAGGAGCCCCTTCTCCTGGCACTCGCGGGTGAGCGTGTTCAGCTCGCGGAACAGCCGCCGCGTGGGCAGCAGCTCCGGCGAGGGCCACGCGCCGCCCAGCTGGACGATGCGCGGGTCCTGCATCGCCCGATAGACGTGGGCCACCAGCGCGCTGACGGTGACGGGCGTGGCGGCCGGCGCGGGGCGCGTCACCAGGGGCTCGGCCAGCCGGGGCCGCTCGCGGCGGCGCACGTAGTGTCCGGACTGGGGGCGCGTCTCGATGAGGCCCACCGACTCCAGGTGCATGTACGCCTGGAGCACCGTGGAGATGCTCACCCGCTCACGCAGGCTGAGCTGGCGCACGGACGGCAGCCTGTCCCCCGCGCGAAGCGTGCCCGCGTCGATGGCGTCCTTCAGCCGGTCGGCCACCTGCTCGTACAGCTTCGGTCGATGCGCCAGCGCGCCCATGCCGCCTCCCCGGGGAACCTCCACCGATGACCCCTATCGCTAATGGCCTCCCCACGCGTTTCACAGATACACCTGCCCGCGCCGGGGACCAGCACAGTTTCTCTCGTGTTCACTGTACCGGTCACAATGTCAGTTCGCTGCATCTGTTCCGTTCCCTCTCTGGAGCGCATGGTCCACGCCAGGAGGTCATGAGGTCATGGAGCGGGCGTCATCTCTCACGAAGCGCGGGTGGTGGAGCACGAGGTGGGAGCAGCAGAAGCGGGAGGAGCCCCGCGAGCACGCGTCGGGGTGCGTGAGGCTGCTCCAGGGCGCGGTGTGGAGCCAGCGGTTGCTCGGCACGGAGGGCCTGTCGCTCACCTGCGCCGAGGGGCTGCTGTGGCTCACCTTCGAGGGCGACCCGAGGGACTACGTGCTGGAGCCCGGCGTCACGGTGCGGCTGGCGCGGGCGGGGCACGTGGTGGCGCAGGCGTTGCGGCCCTCTCGGCTGCGGGTCGTGGCCCCTCCGGAGTGATGGCACGCTCCGGTGACGCGACACGGTGCCTGGCGGCACGTGGCCACGTGAACATCGCCCGTCCTCCCGGTGTCGAGGTGTATCCGCCAACCAACAACCTACCCCGGGGGGCTTCGTCGTCACGCGCGGAAGGGGCCTAGTCAGCGAGGCATCTCCTTTCCCGGAGCGCGTCATGAAGACTCGGTTCACGGAACGCTTCCAACTGAAGTACCCCATCGTCTGCGCCCCCATGGCGATGGTCGCCGGAGGTGCCCTGGCGGGAGCGGTCAGCCGCGCGGGCGGGCTGGGCTTGATTGGAGGCGGCTATGGAGATCCGGAGTGGATCGCCCAGGAGCACGCCAACGCGGGGGGTGCGCCCGTGGGCGGCGGGCTCATCACCTGGATGCTCGAGAAGAACCCCGCCATCCTGGACGCGGCGCTGACACACCGACCGCGCGCCTTCATGTTGTCCTTCGGAGATCCCCGTCCCCATGCCGCGAAGGTCAAGGCCTCCGGCGCGGCCCTGCTATGCCAGATTCAACACCTCGGTCAGCTCGACCAGGCGCTGGAGGCGGGGGCGGAAGTCATCGTCGCGCAGAGCGGCGAGGCGGGTGGACACGGGATGACCAACCGGTCCACCCTCACCTTCGTCCCCGAGGTCGCCGACATCCTCGCGAAGCGCTCGCCCGACACGCTGTTGCTCGCCGCCGGAGGCGTGGCCGATGGGCGCGGGTTGGCGGCGGTGCTGGCGATGGGCGCGGACGGCGCGCTGGTGGGCTCCCGCCTGTGGGCCAGCCGCGAGTCGCTGGCCCACGAGAACTCCAAGGCCATGGCCGTCAGGCTGACCGGCGACGACACCGACCGCTCCATCGTCTTCGACATCCTGCGGGAGAAGGACTGGCCTCCCGGCTACACCTTCCGTGCACTCAAGAACAAGATGACCGAGCGCTGGTCGGGACGGGAGGACGAGCTGCTCGCCGTCGTGGAGGAGGAGCGCGCCACCTACCACGCCGCGATGGCCGCCGGCGACTACACCATCGGCCACAGCACCTGCGGACAGGTCGCCGGCTTGATACGGGACATTCCCAGCGCGGCGGAGATTCTTGAACAGATGGGCAGACAAGCGGCCGAGGTGCTCGCACGGCTGGCCGGACCTATCTAAGCCCTCGCCGGGCGGAACTCGCTGTGAGCCCCGCCCCGCGCGGAGGGCTCATGGTTCACAAGGGCAAGTTGCTGACGGGGCTGGGACTGGTGGGGACTATCGCCTTCGCCCTGGGGTTCCGGAAGGACCGCCCCGCGAGGGAAGTCGAGGCACGGCGCGCGCCAGCGCCGCCCTCGCGGTTCATCGACGTCAACGGGGTGCGCACGCACTATCGCGACCAGGGCCAGGGCCCCGTCATCGTGCTGCTGCACGGCTCCAACGCGTCGCTGCACACCTGGAACGGCTGGGTGGAGGCGCTGTCGCCCCACTACCGGGTCATCACGGCGGACGTGCCCGGCCAGGGCGCCACCGGACCCGACCCCATGCACCGCTACCGCTTCGAGGACGAGGTCGCCTGGCTGGATGCGTTCGTGCGCCAGCTCGGGCTGGAGCGCTTCACGCTCGGCGGCAACTCGATGGGGGGCGGCATCTCCTGGCGCTACACCCTGCTCCACCCGGAGAAGGTGGAGCGGCTCATCCTCGTGAGCGCCTACGGCCTGCCCCGCGACGAGCACCTGCCCATCTACCTGCGCTTCTACGCGGTGCCCGGCCTGCGCCGCGTGGTGCGGTGGTACGCGCCCCGCTTCATGGTGCGACGGGCCGTGGAGGCGACGTATGGCGATCCGCGGCGCGTCACCCAGGCCAAGGTGGACCTCTACGAGGACATCCTCCTGCGCGAGGGGAACCGAGAGGCCACCTGGCGACGCTTCGCCGCCCATGAGGACGACGACATGGAACAGCGGCTGGGGGAGATCCAGGTCCCCACCCTCATCCTCTGGGGCAGCGACGACACGTGGATCCTCCCCAAGTACGCGGAGAAGTTCCACTCCGCCATCCCCGACACCCGGCTGGTGATCTTCGACGGGCTGGGCCACGTCCTCATGGAGGAGGACCCGGCCAAGACGGTGGCCGTCGTCCAGGAGTTCCTCCGAGACACCGAGCCGGCCCACGCTGGCCGGCCCACCACCGCCTACGCCGATCTCCACCGGGAAGGCTAGCGACCCAAGGGGCCCGCGAGGAACCTCGCGACGGCCCGCGCCTGCTTGCGATTGCGCTTGGTGTCCACGGCCCGGCTGATGTCGCGCGGCACCTTGCTCAGGGTCTTCAAGCTGTCGCTCATCGCCTTGCCGGTGTTGCGCATCACGTCCCGCAGCGCCCCATCCTTCTTCTTCTCCGCCGAGCGCTGCTCCTCCTTGCGATAGGTGCGCAGCCCGTCGGAGACGGCCGCGGAGAGGTGCTCCAGGGCCCGGCTCACGTTGTCGTGGCCCCGATCCAAGTTCTTCAGCCCCTTGCTCGACTTGCGCTTGCGCTTGCCCGGGAAGGTCTGCTCCACCGCCACTCCGGAGGCCACCATCTGCCCCCCCGCGGTGGCGCGCTCCACCGTCACATCCGTCTCGGTGATGCCTTCCTTGCCTTGAATGCTCATGGTCGGGGTTCCTTGTCTTCTTCTACGGGTTCACGGCATGAAGGGAGGGAGGAAGGGCAGCGACAGCCCGTTGCGGCTCTTGCGCCTCTTCTTCTCGTAGAGGAAGACGACCGGGACGAGCTGCTTGCCCGCGATGTCGTTCCCCATCCTCGCCTGGATTTCGTTCAGGGCCTCGTTCACCTCGAGCATCAGCGAACCCTTGCCGCGCTTGAGGTTCTTGAGCTTCTTTCGCTGCTGCTTGCCCAGGTCGATGACGAGGGGAAGAGAGCTGAGCAGGTATTGTTGTTCGACTGCCATGTGGTGTGCTCCTTGCGAGGTTCCATGTGGCGCGCCCCGGGTGGCGCGGTCAGAGCGCGGTGCGTGTGCCCGCCTCCCGGTCCTTGTCGGAGAGTCGGAAGCTGAGTCCCCGGAGCGTCACCACCACGGCGACGGCGACGGCCCCCAGGAACAAGGGGTTGAGGAACGTCTGGCTCCACGCGGAGCCCGACAGCAGCTCCGCGCCGAGGGCCTCCCGCGCGCTTCGACCCTGTCGGGTGACGCCCAGCAGGGCCGCGACGCAGCGGACCGCCAGCGCGCCCACCAACAGCCAGGCCCCGGCCCGCAGCAGCTGGGACAACACGAAGGAGAGCAGCCGCTCCGTCACCGCGAAGCGGTAGGTGGACGAGTCGAGGAAGCGCTGGAGCCGGTAGAAGCCCGTCACGGCCGCCTCGTAGAACTGTTCGTAGCGGATGAACGAGCGGTCCTCGGTGAGGTTGGCCAACCGCTTCTCCAACCTCCGGCGCATCCGCCGCCCGAGCTGGACCTCGTATCGGCGGTACTCGCGGTAGTGGTCGATGCGCGGGTCCAACCGCGCCGCCAGGCTGTCGGACAGCATGGTGGAGCGAATCATCCGCAGGGTGTTCAGGTTCATCGGCACCCGGTACTCCTGGGCCAGCTTGAAGAAGCCGATCCACAGGTTGGCGGACGTGCGCTCCCACCAGCGCGAGGTGCGGCTCTTGTTGGCGTACAGGTCCTGCCAGAAGATGCCCTCCAGCTTGCGGGAGAACTCCTCCACGTCCACGGAAGGCAGCGGCTCCAGCAACGCCAGCACCGCGGCCACCATGCGGCCGACATCCTCGTTCGCCTGCGCGTCGGCGATCTCCCGCCACACCCGCCGCTCGCGCGCGGTGAAGGCGCCGCAGGAGCCGAAGTCGATGAGCACCAGCTTGCTGTCCGGCTGGACCACCACGTTCGCCGGGTGGAGGTCCGCGTGGAAGAAGAGGCCCTCCTGCGCGCACAGGCGGGCAATCTTCAGCAGCCTGCGCGCCACCTTGCGCGGGACGATGCCCAGCTCGGCCAGCCGGCGCAGTCCCTCCTCGTCCTGGCGCTCGGCCGCGGAGATGAGGTCCTTGAGCCAGACACCGGAGACGAACTCAGAGACCAGCACCTCGTGGTTGGAGAGGTCGCCGTAGACGCCCGGCGAGCGCGCGAAGCGCTGCCCCAGCCGGCGCATCCGGTCCTGGAAGAGCTCCGTGTAGCGGGCCTCGCGGACGAAATCGAGCTCCTCGTAGAGCATGGTGCTCAGCTCGTAGAGAAGCTGGCGCGAATAGCCGGGCGGGATGAGCCACAGCTCCGCGAGCCAGAGGATCCACCCCAGCGCGCGCATGTCCGCGGCGAAGAGCGCCCCCACCCCAGGCCGGCGGACCTTCACCGCCACCCGCTCCCCGCCATGGAGCACGCCCCGGTAGACACACGCGACCGACCCGGAGCCGACCGGCTCCTCGCTCAGCTCGGCGAACACCTCCTGGAGCGGACGGCGGACGGCCCGCTCCACCAGCACCCTCACCTGCGTGAAGGGGATGGGCGGCGCGGCGTCCAGCATCTTCTCCAGCTCCTGGGCCACCGGGTACGGCAACAAGTCGACCCGGATGGCCAGTTGCTGGCCCAGCTTTATCCACGTCCCTCCGGCCCGCTCGATGAGCCGCCGCAGGTGCACGGCCCGCGACTGGAGCGAGTCGCGCCGCCGGAGGATGTCCCCGGCGATTCTCACCAGGAGCCAGAGCGCGCCGAAGAGCCAGACGCCGAGCTGGAGCAACGTCCGCCCGATGCCGGCGCGGTACACCTCCGCCTCCCGCACCTGGGGCGTGGGCGGCGCGTCCCGGGCTCGCGCCCGGAGCACCTGCCCCAGCTCCCGCGCGGCCTCGACGCGCGAGGGGTGTGCCTCGCGCTCGCGCTCGCGCCAGCGTCGGAGCGCGGCCTCCACTCTGCGCTCGCGCGGGTCTGGCGGAGCGCCCGCCGTGGGCGCCCCCGCCTCGCCCGGCCGCGGCTGCTCCGCCGGTGACTCGACCTTCCGGAGCGTGCTCACGCCGCGGCGCCGCGCAGGGACAGGGACGAGACGGTGGACTCCAGCGTCGCGGGGGAGTGAAACGTCTCCGCGGTGAGGAGCTCGTCCGGAAAGGAGATGTCGAAGGCGCCCTCGAGCGCCAGCATCAGGTTGATGGCGCTCATCGAATCCAGCCCCATCTCGCTGAGCGGGCGAGACATCTCCACGGGCTCGCCAGGCGCCACCCGGGGCAGGAACTCGCGCAGCACCTCGACGAGCCGGGTCCTCATCTCTTCTGTCGTCATCGTGCGTCCTCCCAGCCAGGCGGCCGCGCGGGGGCGGGCCGCTCGTACAGCGCGTGCCCCCAGCGCAGCCGGTACACCGCGGTCACCTCGCCCTCCCGGTGCACCAGCTCCACCGGCGGCGGGCGACTCAAGAAGCCTGTGAGACTGGCGGTCAGCCCGTAGGCGCCGACATTGGGGATGAAGACCCGGTCTCCCGGCCGCAGCGGCGGCAGGGCGACATTGCGCGCGAAGCAGTCCAGCGGCGTGCACAGCGGCCCCACCACGTTGACCTCCTCGAGCGCGCCCGACACCGGCTCCGCGCGCGCGACCCCCACGCCCACCAACGGCACCCTCCCGAGCCCGGACATCCCGCCCAGATGATGGATGCCGCTGTCGAGGACGACGTAGCGCTTGCCCTTGGAGCGCTTGACGTCCACCACCGTCGCCCAGAGCGTCCCAGAGGAGCCACACAGCCACCTGCCAGACTCGAACCAGAGCGCGGCGGACGCGGTCCGCTCGCGGCTGGCGGACAACAGCGCGAGCGGCTCGCGCAAGGTGGACACGTCCAGGCCCGCGCCCGCGGCGGCGAAGGGCCAGGGGAAGCCGCCCCCCACGTCCATGACCTGGAAGCGTGTCCCCAGGACCTCTGAGAGCGACTCGCCCACCGCGAGCGCCTGGCGCACCGCCGCGAGCAGGGAGTTCGCGTCCGTCAACTGCGTTCCCTGATACACGTGCAGCCCCATCAGCTCGACATGCCCCAGCGCGGCCAGCCGCGCCCGGCCGTCGACCAGGTCCGCCTCGTCGAAGCCGAACTGGCTGCTCACCCCGCTCATCGCCAACCGGGCCACCGGGGGCGCGCTCGGGTTGACCCGCAGGAGCACCCGGGCGCGCAGCCGCGCCGCCCGCGCGACGCGGTCGATGCGCTCCAGGTCCGGCCACGACTCGGCGGAGAAGCCCGTCACGCCGGCGGCCAGCGCCGCGTGGACCTCCTCCGCGCTCTTGCCCGGCCCCGTATAGAGCACGCGCTCGGGTGGGAAGCCGGCCTCGAGCGCCACCGCCAGCTCCCCCGGCGACGACACCTCCGCGTCACACCCGAGCCGCTGGAGCAGCCGGGCGATGTCCGGCAACGGATTGGCCTTGAGCGAGAACAGCAGCCGGCTGCCCTCCGGCAGCGCGGCTCGCAGCTCCAGGGCGCGCCGCTCCACCTCGCCCGAATCATAGACATACAAGGGCGAGCCGTACGTCTCCAGCCACGCCGCGGCCCGCGCCGCCTCCCGGGCCAGGACCGGCGCGCTCATGACCGCCCCCCTCGCTCCACCCAGGTGGACAGCGCGGCGCGGTCCAGCTTCCCGTTGGGAGTCCGGGGCAGCTCCGGCACCCAGTGCACCCGGTCCGGCACCTTGTGGGCCTCCAGTCGACTGGCGAGCGCGTCGAGCACGCCCGCTTCCCGTCCCGGTGGCGCGTCCGGCCCTCCCGTCGCGGTGACGAACAGGTGCAGCCGGTCCGAGTCCGCCTCCTGCACCACGCCCGCCTCGGCCACGCCAGGCAGCGCGCAGGCCACGTCCTCGATTTCCAGCGGGTGCAGGCGGAAGCCCCGGCGCTTGAGGAGGAAGTCCTTGCGGCCCACGAACTGGAGGAAGCCCTCCGCGTCCATGCGGAACAGGTCGCCGGAGTACAGCACCCGGCCCAGCCCCCGCGGATGGAGCCGGTAGCGCAGCGCGGTCTCCTCCGGCGCCCCCCAGTACCCCAGCGCGACGTGGCGGCCCTGGATGACCAGCTCCCCCACCTCCCCGGGCGGCAGCTCGCGGCCCTCCTCGTCGAGAATCATCGCCTCCGTGCCGGGCAGCGCGCGCCCCACCGACCCCGGATGCGCCTCCACCTCCTCGGGAAGGAGGATGGAGACGCGCTTGCATTCGGTCAGTCCATACATCGGGAACACCGCGACGCCCGGCAGCCGCTGGCGCAGCAAGGCCACGTGGCCGGACGGGAGGTGGGCGCCGGTGTTGGTGAGCGCGCGCAGCCGGAGTCCTCCCGCGCCCCTCCGCTCCAGCAGCTTGAGCAGCGCCGCGAAGAGGGTGGGGACACCGGGCAGGACGGTGACGCGCTGACGCTCCAGCGTGGTGACCAGCGCCGGGCCCGCCAGCTCCGCTCCGCCGACGAAGACGGTTGCCCCCACCTGCGCGGCGAGGAATACCTGATACAGCCCGTAGTCGAAGGAGAGCGGGAGGAAGACGCCCACCACGTCCTCGCGCGTGTACTGGAGCCGCGCCTGGATGGCGGCGACCACGAACAGGATGTTGTCGTGGCTGAGCGTCACCCCACGCGGCGCGCCCGTGGAGCCGGAGGTGTAGACGAGGCAGACGGGGTCCACGTCCACGCCCGTGAACGGCGGACACTCGGCCCGCCCGGTCTCCAATATCCGCTCCAGGCCGTGGCCGGTGGCGGGCACCGCGCCGCCGCCCACCCAGACGATGGGCACACCCTCGAAGGCGGAGGCCAGGTGCGCGGTGCTCTCGTCCAGGAAGGCGACGGCGGGAGTCACCTGCGCGAGGATCCTCCGCAGCCCCGCCTCGCGCAGCCCGCCGTGCAGCACGGTGAAGGCCCCGCCGATGCGCGCCGTCGCGAACGCGGCCAGCGCCACCTCCACGCGGTTGCGGGTGAGGATGACGGCGCGGTCTCCTCGCCGCAGGCCCTGGCCCGCGAGCCACCCACCGAGGCGGCGGCTGGCGGACGCCAGCTCGACGTAGGTGAAGCAGGTCCGCTCGTCCCGGAGGAACGGGCGGTCCCCATGCAGGCGCGCGGCGTCGTCCAGCAGGCTGCCGAGGTGTCGCGGGTCCATGAGAGGCGCGCTCCGTCAGGCCAGCCGGTCGTCGGTGAAGATCTCCTTCTTCACCATGAACCGCGTCGTCTTGGACAGGATGCGCTCGTTGAAGGCGATGCGCTCCGGGTGGGCGAGCAGCTCGTTGCGCAGCTTCAACGGCTCGGGCAACCCGACGTCCTTGTAGATTTCCGGGTTGTAGAACTTCTGCATCGACGTGAGCATGAAGCGCTTGAGCGCGCGCTCCACGTCCCGCAACCGCTCCACGCCGTGCCGGGCCCTCAGGCCCTGGTGGAGCCGCTCGATGTTCAGCCGCCCGTAGGTGATGTGGCGCGTCTCGTCCGAGTGGTGCAGCCGGTTGATTTCACGCACGAACGGCGGCAGCCGCGCGTCCTTGCCCATCTGGCTGTTGTAGATATCGACGATCTCCTCGAACACCAGCACCGTGGCGAACGCCAGGAACTCCTTGATGTCTGGCTCGGGGAAGGCGTCGTAACGGATGCGGCGGTCCTTGTATATCTTTCCGCCGTACGTCAGGCAGAACCGCGAGAAGTACCACATGTGCTCGTTCTCCTCGAGCACCAGGTGGTGGAGGTACTCCGAGGACTGCTCGTAGCCGGGGGTGTGCATCCGGCTGATCATCTCCGTGAGCAGCTCGCGGATGCCCGTCACGTTCAGGCTGAAGAAGTTGATGCACTCCCACTTGCTGAGCGCCAGCAATTGCCGGGGCGTCAGCTTCTCCGCCCAGGGCGTGCCATGCACGGACAGCAGCTCCGGGCTCATCCAGTGCTGGTCCTCCGGCAGCGACTTCTCCCAGACCAGGTCCCGGAAGGGATTGGACGGGTCGGCGTTGGAGAGCTGGATGAGCCGGTCGAGGGTGCGGGAGAACCCCTCCTCGCTCGTCGGCTCCACCGGACGGGCTCGGGACGGCGCCTGCTGAACGAATTCCTCGATCATGGTGGCAATCCCTTCGTCATAGAAATGGGAGAAGTGGTCGGCGGACGGGTGGAGGACGGTCCGAGCGTCGGCGAGACGGCGAGCGAGCGAGGCCACCTGGTCCGGATGCGAGATGAGGTCCGCGCCCCCGCCGTGGACGAGCACCGGCTGCTTCACCGAGGACGTCCACGCGTCGTCGCGCTCGCGGAACAGCGCGCAGACCATGTGCGCGTAGCGGAAGAGGCTGGTGGGGGAGCGGAACGGAACGCTCGTCATGTAGAGCAGGTGCGGGTCCGTGGACGTGAGGACGCTGGCCACCACCTTGCGGTCCTCGCTCTGGGGCGCGCCGCTGGCGGTGTCGCCCCCGAAGATGAGCTTGCAGTAGCGCTCCGCCACGCGTGGGTTCGCGGCGATCTGGGGAAAGAGCCGCCGCAGGTTCTTCTCGAACGCGGTGAGCGGGTGGTCCGGCGCGGGCGGCAGGGACACCGTCCCATTGAGGATGACCCCTCGCGCGAAGCGCGCCGGGTGCTCGGCGAGGGCCCGCAGGGCCACCTGCGCGCCGCTGCTCCAGCCCACCACCGCCTCCACCCGTTGGATTCCCAGCCGGTCGAGGACGGCGATCAAGTCCTCCACGTGCACCCCGGAGTCGCAGCGGGCGGGGTCGAAGTCCGGCGTCGGCGTGGGCAGCCAGCGGGTGTTCCACGTCACCACGCGCCAGCGCTGGGCCAGCCGCTGCGCGAGTGGCGCCAGGAACTCCTCCGGCATCGCGTACGCGTTGCACAGGACCAGCACCGGGTGGGACGGGTCCCCGCGTGTGAAGGCACACACCTCCGCGCCGTCGGCCGCGCGCACCTGGACCGGGGTGAAGGTGTCGCCGGAGCGCTCCCGCGCCAGCTCCGCGAGGAAGCTGGCCAGATAGACATCCAGGTCCGCGAAGGTGAGCGGGGGGTGCGGTGGGAGGGCGCGGGCGAAGCGCTTCGGGTTCAGGCCATAGCTGGCATAGAAGGCCCCGCGCAGGTCGAAGAGCTCCTCGATGGGCGTCGCCTCCGTCTCGCGCCGGGTGGTGAAGCGCAGGATGGGCAGCTCGAGGATGGTGGCGAGCTTGTCGACCAGCCCCGCGGCCGGCAGCTCCACGGGCCCCACCAGGTGGTGGAAGGGCCCACCCTCGAAGCCCGTGGCGCTCAGCCGGAGCATGTCCTGCACCACGTGGTCCACCGGGACCAGGTTGATGCCCGCGCCCTCGTCGCCCAGCACCCGCAGCGGGTCCGTGACCTGGGCCAGCCCGTCTCGCAGCCGGTACAGCTCCCGGACGAAACCGTAGAGCCCGAACCGCGTCCCACCGCTGCGCCGGGTGGCGCTGGGGCCGACGATGACCGAGGGACGCAGGATGCTGTAGTCCCGCCCCTCCTCCGCGCACAGGCGCGCGACGTCCCGCTCCGCCTCCGCCTTGCTCTCCTCGTAGTAGTTGTTGAAGGCGCCGTCTCCCGGCGCCTCCGGGTGCGCCGCCTCCGGTATCACCCCTCGCCGGGTCCCCGCGGTGTAGGCCGTGGAGACGTAGATGAAGCGGCGAGCCCCCGCGCGCGACGCGACGGCCAGGACGTTCCGCGTCCCCACGCAATTGTGCGCATGTATCTTCCGGCGGTGGCGGTCCTCGTACGACAGGCTCGCCGCCGAATGCCAGACTTCATCGAGCCGCGCCTCGGCGAGCAATGTCAGCTCATCCGGGGAGAGCCCACAGTGTGGCAGGGTGATGTCACCTTTCAAACACGTGACCCGCTCCTCGAAGGCGTCCACGGGGACGGGGACGTCATACGACGCCGCGCTGAGGGCGAGTGACTCCAGGAGTCGGGCCCGCGCCTGCTCCGTGGACTTGCCTCGGACGAGGGCGTAGACGTGCCCGCCGCCCATCAACCGCCAGAGGAGGAAGTGGCTGCCCAGGAACCCCGTGCCTCCCGTGAGGAACAACCGCGTGGGACGAACCGCGCGTTCGCCGAGTTCAAAAGGGTTTCCGTAGGATGCGCTCAAGGCCAGTCCCCCCCGGGGGTGGTCGCCACTGCGGGCTGAAACACATTACCCACCAGGTCAGCACCCGTCAAAGAAAAACAACACTGTGAGACATTCCAACAACGACACTCCGGGACGATTTGTCTATTCATTCCCGGACATCGGGCGGCACTCCCGGACAGGGCACGAAGGACCCGGGCTCCGCCGGCGCCAGCACCTCCCGGAATGGACAGACATCATCCGCGCTTCACGTGGACAGTCGGGCTTCGTCCACTCCGCGACGCGTGCCGTGCGCCCCGAGCACGAACACCGCGCCCACGGCGAGCAGCACCAGCGACAGCAGCGGGCCGCTCTCGAATTGATACGAAAACGGCAGATTCGGGTCGGGCTCGCGGAACCACTGCCCCAGCGCGGAGCCCACGCCGGTCAGGACGAAGAACAGTCCGGTGGGCATCCCCACCGCGCGCGTCCACGCGCGTCCGCGAAGCAGCAGCAAGAACACGAACGGCGCCAGCCCCTCCAGCACGGCCTGGTAGAGCAACACCGGGTGACGTGGTGGGAGGACGCGTGCGAGCTCCTCCCCGAGGGACGGCACCTCTCGCGCCAGCTTCACCACCTCATGGCCGGGCGCGCCCGCCAGCTCGCCCAGCGCGAGCGTGGGCGTGGCCACGGGCTGGAAGCCCGGCGTGCCCAGCTCCGCGGGGAAGCGCAGCGCCCACGGCACGTCCGACACCCGTCCCACGGGCGCGCCCTCGGTGAACACCGCGAGGTGCCCGAGCAACAGCCCCAGGGGCGCGAGCACCGCCAACGCGTCCATCACCTCCAACCAGGGACGCTGGCGCTCCCGCGCGTGGTACGCCGCGTAGAGCGTCACGCCCAGGATGGCCCCCAGCAGGGACATCCCGGCCTGCTGGAACCCGCCGAGGAGGGTGCCGTCCTGGGAGGCGCCGTCCCACTGGTGCAGCAGCATGTCCCCCGCGCGGCCTCCCAGCATCACGCCGAAGAGGCCCGCGAAGAGGACGAAGCCCGCCACCTCCTCCCTCGCGAAGGGTCCCTCGCCGCGAGCGGCGCGCCGTCGCAGGAGGACGAACGCGAGCAGCAGCCCCACGAGGCACGCGGCTCCCGTCCAGCGCAGGGAGAGCGACTCGGAGAGGTGGAACACCTGGGGACTCAGCGAGTGGAGGAGCTGGGAGTGCACGGAGCCCTCGGCGGGGAAGCCGGCTACTTGAAGAAGTCCTCGGCGGCGATGGTCGTCGGCGAGGTGCCCACCATCTTCCGGAAGGCGAGCGTGTAGGAGCTGTTGGAGTTGCTGATGACCTGGTAGCGGAAGCCATCCAGCTTCCCGTCCGCGCGCAGCCGCTCCCAGTCCGCGCCGTTGATGCGGATGGTAGGGGCCGCCCCGCAGCAGTTGTACGTCACGTCCCGGGTGATGACCCCGGAGCTGAAGGTGATGGTCACGCAGCTCTGCTCATAGAGCCCCAGGGCGACCGTGGCGGCGCCCTGGTTCATCGTCTTGATGCAGTCCTCCGCGCCCTGCGCCGTGCCCTGCGCCAGACACAACCCGACCAGACAGACACCCGCGGCAAGCTTCTTCATGTGGTTCTCTCCTCGAGCAATCCCAGACAGGGCTACAGCGCGGGCGCCTTCTCCGAGGCGATGGCCTTCGTTTCCGCCTTCTTGTGCTTCGGCTGCTTCTTCGCCTCCTTGTCCTCCTTGTCCTCCTCCACCTTCAGCAACTTGGCCTCCTGGGCCTTCGGGTCCTTCGCGGTGGCGGCCGGGGGCTCCTTGGCCGGAGGCGGGGTCTTCGTGTCGGAGGCGAAGGCCGACGACGCGAGGCACACGAGGCACAACGTCACCCAAGGCTTCATGGGAACGGCTCCTTTGTGGATGCGGACCTGGGCCCTCGCACGACTCATCGTCACGAACGCGCTGGAGGTGCCCAGGCGGGTACTGTCTCCGCCTTCCGTGCGTCAGGACAATCGCCCTATCCGGCGAACACGTGTTGATGCGCCAACACCGCCCTACCGCGCGGCGCGCTTCAACTGAAGGGCGAAAGGCATGCAGGTGGTGTCACCCGCGGAGAGCGGCACCTCCAACGTTCCGTCGTACAGGACGGGGCGCTGCCCTCGGGCCGTCACCTCCGGCAGGATGGTGATGTGCATGCCCACCGCCAGGCGCTTGCGCGTCTCGTCCGCGAAGGCCGGTCTGGAGAAGTGGAGGTCGAGTTCGTACCGCTGCTGTTCCTCGTTCGCGCGGAAGCTCGCGCGCTCCACGAGCAATACCTCGTCCAGCTTCTTCAGGACCTGGGGAACGAACTCCACCTGGAAGGTCCCCTCCAGGGCCTGGATGACATCCTCGGTGCTCTTGAGCGTGCTGGGGTCGATGGAGATATCGAGCGCCATGTTCCACCTCGAGCGGGGAGTGTCACGAACGGATAGCGCGGGCCCTCCCGCCCCCGCCTCGCCCCCCGGGGCAGGTGCGTCCAATCCGCGACACCCACGGGCCCTCGAGCACCGCCCTACCTCGCTCATCCGGCGGAATCCCTCTCACGGGACCCGGCGGAGCATCCACCGTATCGTCGACCTCTCACCCGGAGGTCAGCCCATGCACATCGTGACGCAAGCCCCCCGCCAGGACGCCGGCCCTGGTGCCGTCCAGGCCAAGGCACGCACGGGCCCGGGGCGGACCGCCCCCGGAGCGGGGCCTGGTGCAACGCCAGACACGCGCCAATCACAGTGCTCCGGCGCGGCGTATCTCGAGCTACCAGCGGATGATGGACGCGAGCCCTCGGGTCGCGTCGCTCCAGCGCAAGGCGGCCTCCGCGAGCCCTCCCCCGTCGTCCAGCGGATGCGCATCACCAGCGGCGACATCGACGAGAGCGCGGAGGAGGTCTGGCAGCAGGTGGAGCTGCTCCTCGATGACAAGGACCCGACCGAGATTCCCAACGTGGACATCCTGGACGGCCCCGAGGACCTCGCTCGGGATGGCTATTACGCGTACGCCTACCGCGCCAGCGACGGGAACGTGGCCATCACCCACACGGGGCTGGACCCGAACACGAACAACGCCGTGGCCCACAGCTACCTGGCGTCGGGCGGAGACGTGTACGCGGCTGGGATGCTGCACGCGAAGGGCGGCCAGGTGGACCATGCGGACTCCGCCTCCGGTCACTACAGACCCGACCCCTCGTACTATCTGGACTGGCGGACCTGCGACGTCGAGAGCACCTCTGGCGCGAGCCTCGAATATCTCAAGGGCGAGCTGGAGTCCCAGGCGCTCGCCTCGCCGGACATGCGCGTGACGCCCTTCCGGCACCCGGGGCTCACGAAGGAGATGATCGACTGCCAGATGAACCGGCAGACCCTGTCCAACCCCTTCGGCAAGCGCTGACGACCGCGCCGCCACCACGACGTCTCATGACAGGGATTGCGGGCGGAGCGCGTGGAAGGCCTCACACGCGCCCCGGCCCCCGCGGCTTCGTCACGCCACCGTGAGGACTTCGGCGCCCTGCTCGGTGACGAGCAGCGTGTGCTCGAACTGCGCGCTGCGGCTGCCGTCCGCGGTGACGGCCGTCCAACCGTCATCCCACGTGCGGTGGCCCCAGCCGCCGAGGTTGATCATCGGCTCGACGGTGAAAATCATGCCCGGCTGCATGACGGTGTCGGCGTCCGGCTCGTAGTAGTGCGGAATCTGGAGGGACGTGTGGAACGTCTCGCCGATGCCGTGGCCGCAGTAGGCGCGCACCACGCTCATGCCATTCTGGGTGGCATGCGCCTCGATGGCGCGGCCGATGTCGCTGATGGGGCGGCCGGGCTTCACCGCGGCGATGCCCACGTCCAGGCACTCGCGGGTCACCTTCACCAACCGCTGGCTCTCCGCGTCCACGTTGCCCACGAAGTACGTCGCCGAGCAATCCCCGTGCACGCCATCCAGGTAGATGGTGATGTCGAGGTTGACGATGTCGCCGTCCTCCAGCGCGCGGCTGTCCGGGATGCCGTGGCAGATGACCTCGTTGACGGAGGTGCACAGCGACTTGGGGAAGCCGTGGTAGTTGAGCGTGCTCGGGTAGCCGCCCCGACGGATGTACGCCTCGTGGGTGATGGCATCCAGTTCGTCGGTGGTGATGCCCGGGCGCACGTGGGACGCGACCTCCTGGAGCACCTCCGCGGCGGCCTTGCAGGCGCGGCGCATGCGGGCGATGACGTCCGGGGAGCGGATCTCCGAATCGCTGACGCGACGCTGCGGCCGGCCCGTGAGCGCGTAGTCCGGCCGGGGGATGTTCATCGGCACGTCGCGGCGGGGGCTGATGACGCCCGGGCGGATGCCCTTGCGAGCGACCTCCGGGCCCTTCTTGCGCGCCTCGACGGCGTCGGCGCCCCGGTGGCACTTCTTGTACTTGGTGCCGCTGCCGCACCAGCAGGCGTCATTGGGCCCGGGGAGGACGGCGGGGGCGGAGCGGGGAACGGCGGTGGTCATCGCTCACCTCCCACCAGCGAAGCGTCCGGCCTGCGGGCGAGCAGCCAGCGCATCACCTGGGGGCGCAGCCACAAGCGCGGTCGCCCGGTCCCCAGGTCCAGCACGGGGCGCGGCATGTCCGGATAGCGGCGCAGGTAGGTGCTGACGCTGTTGGCGTGACGGAGCTGGAGCAGCCCCGCCACCCCCTGGGCGTCGATGAGGTCTTCGGTCTTCACCATGGGACACATAGGAGGTTGTCTATACCCTTAGACATGCGTCGGCGCACGGGTTCTTTCCAGGTCGCCCGCCTGGAGGCCGGGAGGGCTCACTCCACGACTTCGTGGAGCATCTCCCCGACGTGCTGGGCCCGGGGGCGCTCTCCGTCATCGCCGGCGGGGGCGAGCGCCGAGGCCGGCCTCAGGGCTCCGGACACTCCACGTAGGCGTCCGGGCTCCCGGGAGACTCACGGCGATAGCACAGGCGATACGTGCGCTTCTTCGTCCTGGACCCAGGCTCGTAGATGCGGCCATCCCGCGAGGACTTCGCGGAGCGGGCCCACTCACGCACCGACTCCTGGACCTCCAGCTCGCGAGGAAACCCCGCCCCCACGACGGAGACCTTCGCCGTCGACTCGCGGCGGCGCTCGCCCCTGAAGATGCCCCACTTCACGGAGGCGATGGAGCGCAGCGCGCCCGCCTGCCATTCCCAGTACGACAGCTCCTCGACCGACTGGAGGTTCGTCGTGACGCGCAGGACCTGTCGCACCGGGTCGGTGAGGTTCTCGACGGTGACCTCGGTGGAGAAGCGACCGGGCTCGGCCAGCCCGGGCAGGAACGGCAGCGGGATGGCGCAGAAGGTGTCCGCCGCGCCCGACGGGTGCAGCACGACGCCCTCCAGCAACGTCTCCTCGCCGCACACCGTCCCCCGGGCCACGAGGAGGAGGTCCTCCGAGTCCACGGACAGGACGCGCGCGCGAATGAGCTCCAGCCGCGCCGAAGCGGGCACGGTCGCCTCGCGGCACGCCTTCGCCTCGAGGGGGCCCCCCAGGTGCACGGACTGGAGCAGCGCGCGCAGCGCGGGAGTCGACTTCTCCGCCGCCACCTGTCTCGCCAGCACCTCCGGCACCGCCTTCACGCGCCGGGCGGACGGACACTCCACCGTCGAGCGCACCTCGGGCGCGGCGAGCTCGCGAACCTGTCGACCGGAGGCGGAGGGCGGGGGCTCCGCGAGGACTTCCCGCGCGCAGCCCAGCAGAGCCAGGAGCGCGATACGACGAAGGGGATGGGCAAGCACGTGGCGCGGCCTCTCCCTCTCCAACGACCCCACCGGCAATCTGTCGCGCGCGTGTGACGACGCGCCCGTCACCGGTCCAGCGCGGCGCAGGTGATGCAGTGCCGGGCCTCCGGCACCGCGCGCAGCCGGTGTCGCCCGATGGCGCCGCCGCACCGCTCGCACCGCCCGAACGCGCCCCGGTCGATGCGCGCGAGCGCCGCTTCGATGTCCCGCAGCTCGCGCAGGTCCGCCTCCGCCAGCTCCGGGTCCACCGCCTCCGGACCGTCCGTCGCCGCGCGAGCCCCCGCGCGAAGCCGGTCGCCTCGCAACCTCAGGGCCTCTCGGGCCTCACGCGCCAGACTGTCCATGTTCGCCTCCCGCGACCCCGCCCCGGGCGCATGATGCGTCGCGGACATCGCGACACTCCTCCGTGGGAGCAAACGACGGGTTTCAGGAAGCATGCCATGGGTCGCCCTGGCCTCCTGGCGCCCCGGGCGCGCAAGCCTTGCGGAGCCCTGTCGGCGCCCCGCAGTGCTTGCGGCCTCCGTCGCGGGCGGTGCGCCGCGTCACCGCCAGCCCCTCACGAACGCCTGTCCTCGTACCAGGCATTCATCCCATCGACGGCCCGGTCCACATCCGCAATCGTGTTGTAGATGTGCGGGCACAGACGGAACGTCTTGTCGTCTCCGGAGCCCGCGACGCGGTAGCGCGGGTCCTCGTAGAGCCAGTCGTACAGCGTCTTCTCGCGGTGCTCCTTCGGCGCCTCCACGCGCACCACGCCCCAGCTGCGCGCGGGGTCGCTCGGCGTGACGAGCCTCCAGCGGCTCCCCGTCTGCAGGAGCCGCGACATGAGGTGCTGCGCGAGCTGGGCGATGCGCTCGTAGGGCCTGCGCGGTTGCAGCGCCGTCCACATCTTCTGGGTGAGGTCGAGCGCGATGATGTTCACGTCGTCGCGCTGGCCGATGAGCTCGAACCTCAGCGCGTTCTCCGGCAGCTCCCGGTACGGCACGATGACGATGCGGTAGTCGTACCCGTAGATGCTCGGCATGAAGTTGCGGGCCTTCTCCTTGCGCATGAAGAGGATGCCCGTCTCCTTGGGCCCCAGGAACCACTTGTGGGCGCTGGAGACGAGGCTGTGGCAGTACGCGTTCGCCAGGTTGAGCGGGCGCGCGCCCCAGGCCATCGTCCCGTCGATGTGGACATGACAGTCCGGCCGGTTCGTCTTCACGTGTTCCCAGATGGCGCGCATCACCGGCTCGGGCATGCGGAAGCCATTGCTGTTGGCCGTCTCCGTGTACGTCACGAAGCGCGTGCGCGCGGTGATTCGACTGATGAAGGCCGCCGCGATGTCCGCCTCCGAGGCGTTCGTCGGGAAGGACACCTCCTCCACCTTGAAGGGCGTCGGGCCGCCGGGCCACTCGGCGCGCATCCTCCAGGCCTCGCGGTTGGTGGGATGGTTCTCCGCCCACATCACCACCGTGTCGTTCCCGTCCGCGCTCCAGCCCCGGAAGCCGCGGTTGATGGCGTTGTTCGCCTCCGTGGCGTTGCGCACGATGGCGAGGTCGTTGGGGTCGCTCAGGCCCAGGCCCAAGGCCAGGCTCTTGCGCGTCCGCTCCAGCTGGAGCACCCGCTCGCCCTGGGCGGTGCGCATCTGCTGCGAGACGTTGAGGTTGTATTCGAGGCGCAGCTCGTTGAGCGATTCGATGAGCGCCGTGGGCTCCGGGCAGAGGTTCGCGGCGTTCATGGGGGTGACGCGCTCGGCGGGCGCGACCGTGGCGAAGCCGAACTCCCGCTGGAACGCCGTCCAGTACGCCTCGTCCGTCTTCTTCGACGGCGCGCGGACGGACTCGAAGAAGCGGTTCAGCCGGTCCGTCAGCGAGCGGCACCGCGCCTGGGAGAGGAGCCCCACGTCGGACAGCGGCGCGAGGAGGGAACGACAGTCGAGGGACTCGTCCGTGCTGGCGACCACTGTGGTGTCGGGGGCTTTGAACATGGGGCGCTCCGAGAGGGGTGGGGTTGGCCACCGTGCGCCCGCCCCGGACTCCGGGACATGCCCCCATGGGGCAACACTCCGGTCGGGGACCGGACACATGCCGGTCCCCAACCCGGGAGTCTTCCTCACCCCGGGGCGTCGTAGGCCCGCCCGTCGAAGGAGGGGCGAGCCATGATGTCCCGAGCGAGCCGGTCGGCCCAGGCCTGGCCCTCGCGGGCATACGCCTGGGCCTCCTCCGCCGTGAGCCGCACGCGCACCGCGCTCATCGCGAAGCCACCCACGACGACCTCGATGACGAGCGCGCCATCCGCCGCCCGCAACAGGCGGTAGAGCAGCGGACTGACGTACAGCACCTGCTCCTCGCTGCTCATGTCACGCGCCCTTCGGACCCCGCGCGGGCCCGCTCACGGAATCTCCGCGACCGTCGCCTGGGGCACCGGTGCGTTGATGACCATGATTTCCGGCACGCCACCGGAGGTGTAGCCCCCGAACTTGAAACAGTCCGTGTCCTGCTCGGTCTGACACTTCCAGACGCCCGGGTCGCTATCCACCGGCAGCCTCGCGCACGCGCCCGCGGCGTTCAGGTCCAGCGTCATCATCCGCAGCGGCCCCTCGAAGTTCTTCGCCGGCAGCCCCAGCGCCTGGCCCAGCACCGCCGGGTCATGCGTGGCGCCCGTCGTCGCCTTCTTCACCGCCTCGTGGATGACGCCCGAAGGCGCGGCGAACAGATAGCAGGCGCTGTCATTGCAACGGCCGAAGTTCTTCGCCCCCGCCTGCACCACGTACTGCTGGTACTGCGACTCCTTCATCAGCCACGACACCTTCCCGTCCGGGAAGTTCTTGGCCAGGTGCTGCGCGATGCTCCACGGGTTGGCGCGCTGGTCGGCCTCCTTGGAGATGGCCTCCTGTGCCGCGTCACAGACCTGCGCGACGGGCGTCGTCGGCTCCGAAGGGGTGGGCGTCGGGACGGCATGCCTGCAACCAACCACGAACAGCGCGCTGACCAACAGACCACGGACCATCCAAGTCATGGTAGGGACCTCGTTTCCTGGGTTGATGGGGTGCGCACCCTAATCTAGAAGAGCCCGGCTTCTGACAATCAGCGTGGTGAAGCTGTCACTGGCCCACACTCCGGAGGCGGAGAGGGGCCAGGTGCGTCGCCAGGGCGTGTCGCGGACGCGGGGCCCGCACTGGGGCATCGACTTTTCGCGCGGGACGGGGCAAGCCAGGGGGCCACATGCGTCCGCCATTCTCCGGTCCCCCGCCCGAGCGGGGCCTGTTCTGCAACCGCACCCTCAACCTGCGCGCCATCAAGGCGGTGGGTTACGACATGGATTACACGCTCATCCACTACCGCGTGGAGGCGTGGGAGCGTCGCGCGTACGAGCACATCCGCGACCGGCTGGTGGAGCAGGGCTGGCCCGTGGGCGAGCTCCAGTTCGACCCGGCGCTCGCCATCCGTGGCCTCATCATCGACACGGAGAAGGGCAACCTGCTCAAGGCCAACCGCTTCGGCTTCGTGAAGAAGGCGCTGCACGGCACGCGCTCCATGGAGTTCGACGCCCAGCGCGACGAGTACGCGCACACGGTCATCGACCTGCACGAGCGGCGGTGGGTGTTCCTCAACACGCTGTTCTCGTTGTCGGAGGCGTGCATCTACGCGCAGCTGGTGGACCGGCTCGACGCGGGCGTGCTGCCCGGCCCCATGGGCTACGCGGACCTCTACGAGCACGTGCGCAAGAACCTGGACGCCACGCACATGCAGGGCCGGCTCAAGGCGGAGATCATCGCCGACCCGGAGCGCTACGTGCTGGACGACCCGGAGACGCCGCTGGCGCTGCTCGACCAGCGCAACGCGGGCAAGAAGCTGCTGCTCATCACCAACAGCGAGTGGGCCTACACCGAGCCCATGATGCACTTCGCCTTCGACAAGCACCTGCCGGACGGCATGACGTGGCGGCAGCTGTTCGACGTGGTCATCGTGTCCGCGCGCAAGCCGGAGTTCTTCACCACGCGCTCGGCGCTGTTCGAGGTGGTGGAGACCAACGGAGAGGCGCTGCTGCGTCCGCACTCCGGGCCGTTCAAGCCCGGCACGCCGTACTTCGGCGGCAGCGCGCTGGAGCTGGAGCGGCACCTGGGCGTCAGCGGCGACGAGGTGCTCTACGTCGGCGACCACATGTTCGGCGACGTGCACGTGTCGAAGAGCGCGCTGCGCTGGCGCACGGCGCTCATCCTGCGGGAGCTGGAGGACGAGGTGCGCGCCATCGCCGCCTTCCGGCCCACGGAGGCCCGGCTGGCCGAGCGCATGGTGCTCAAGGAGCGGATGGAGTGGGAGAGCTGCCAGCTGAGGCTGGAGCTGCAGCGGCGGCGGGCGGCCTACGGGCCGCGCTCGGACACGCCCCCGGAGGCGGACCTGGTGGCCCGGCTGTCGGAGCTGCGTGAGTCGCTGGAGGCGCTCGACGCGGAGCTGGGCCCCATGGCCCGCGCCGCCACGGAGCTGTCCAACCCCATCTGGGGCCTGCTCACCCGCGCCGGCAACGACAAGAGCCACCTGGCCCGGCAGGTGGAGCGCTACGCGGACATCTACACGTCGCGCGTCTCCAACTTCCTGTTCGCCACGCCGTTCGTCTACCTGCGCAGCCCGCGCGGCAGCCTGCCGCACGACCCGAGCCTGCCCGGAGGCACGCCCGTCTTCCCCGCCGCGGACAGCGGCGGCGGCATGGCGGACGCGGAGTAGCTCCCGGCGTCCGCTCCGAGGGAGGCGCCGTCACGCGATGCGGACGGCGCCCCTTCGCGGCGTCGGTGGAGCACCCTCGCGCGACGGGGTGAGCCGCTCCGGAGCGCCTGGAGGTCCGGAGGCACGTGGGTGGAGACGCCGTCCTCCTCTGGCCCCCGGAGACGTGGTCGCGCGTCGCGTGGCCCCCCGCGCGCCACCAGTTCCTTCCAACTGGGACCCCCCAAACCCGCGCCCCCTCCGGCCCCGGGTGCGGCGGCCGAGCGACCAGGGGCCCGCATGCCCACCCCGCAGGGGGTGAGCGCAGATCCGCGAAAACACTGGCCTTTCGTTCAGTACCCCTCCTCGGGGGACAGGCGGGCCCGTGGGGTCGCGCGGCGATGTCAGACCCCCTCTGTAGAAGTGGTCACGTGAGCCGATCGACCGTGAACAGCTCTTCCTCGCGAGTTCTCGAGCAGCGCAACCTGCTCGGGGGGATGGACCTCATGCCCGTGCTCGGACCCGGGGCGCGCAAGCGCGCTCGCAAGTTCCACGTGGCCGCGCCGGGTCGTGTGGGCTTCGCCACCGCGCTCGCGCTGGTGGTGGAGCATGGCCGCCAGAAGGCCAAGGAGATTGGCGTCACGTCGCTGAGCCGCTGCCCGCGCTGCAACCACGTGGGGCCCACGGAGCAGGACTTCGGCTACCGGCAGATGACCAGCGGGCGCCGTCCGCAGTCGTGGTGCCGTGGCTGCCGGGGTCAGCACCTGGAGTCGAGCGAGGGCTCGCGGCCGACCAGCACCACCACCGCGTCGGCGAGCGAGGAGGGCTGGCTCTTCCCGCCCGAGACGACGACGAGCACGCGCCCGCCCCGGCGGGGCAAGGGCTCCTCGACGTAGGCGACGCAGTCCTTCTCTCCGAGGGGCGAGGGGCCCGAGGCCCCGGGTTGGACCCGTGGAGGGGCCCTCCCCCTCGAGGGAAGACGGAGCGGGCGGGCGAGGCACGAGCGCCTCTCATAGCCCCCGTCTTCCTCCCTGGAGGGGGTTGGAAAAGCCGTGGCGCCGTTCTTACCTCACCAGGGAAGGAGGGCATCATGGCGGTGCGGACCAGACTGGCGGGTGTGAAGAACAAGCGGCGGGTGGCATCGGCGGACGAGGCCCAACCCAACGTGCAGGCCACCAACGGACGCAAGACGCTGCCACGGGACGAGGCCGCGGCGCTGCGTCGCCGACAGGCGCTGAAGCGGGTGACGCTCGGCCCCGCCGCGGAGAGCCACGACCCCAAGAGCCACCGGCGGCGCACCTCGCTCAATGGCCGGAAGAAGGCGCCCAGCGAGATGGCCATCAAGCACCGGGGTGGGCCGCGCAAGCGGCTGCGCATCCACGGCGGCTGAAGACGTTCGACGCATGGACACACCGCTCCGTCCGGGACGACCTCCTGGCGCGAGCGGTGTCGTCGTCTTGGGGGTCAGCCCGCCACGCGGCGACAGCGCATGCGGGACACGAGCGCCTCGAAGGCCAGGTAGGACAGTGGCAGCAGCACGGCGAAGCACAGGGTGAGGGCGGGCAGGAGCGGGAAGGACAGCGGCTCGGTCAGGTGCGCGCCGATGGCGGAGAGCAGGTGCCCTGGCCTGGTCAGCACGTGCCAGCTGTTCCACCGCTCCACGCGGCCCAGGTAGATGCCGTAGCCACACAGGAGCGAGATGACGCCGACGAAGGTCCAGGCGCGGACGCGGCCCCAGCGCGCCTCGAGCCACTGCTTCCAGACCTCCAGCGACAGCAGGCCCAGCAGCCACCCGGTGGCGGCGAACAGGGCCAGCAGGCCCGCGTCGAACCAGAGCGGCACGCCGGGGCGCTCGCGCAGGTGGATGAAGTCCGTGACGATGTAGGGGGCATTGGGGAACAGCGCGAGCCACCCCAGGGCCAGGGGCGCGAGCAGCCACGAGCGGCCTTGTCCCCGGGTCATCTCCAGCCGCGCGGCCAGGGCGAAGCCATAGGGCGCCCACGCCAGGAACAGGTTCCACGCGAGGAAGGCGAAGCTGGCGCGCTGGCTCACGTCGAGCCGGTAGCCCAGGAGCGCCATCGCGAGGACGCTGCACGCCAGCACGGGCCACAGGCCCTGACGGTTCAGCACGGACAGCACGGAGGGACGGTGGGAGGGAGACTGGGACATGGGCGCGCGGATTCGGAGCCACGCACCGTGGCCGTCCAGCCACGGTGGGAGGGTGGAGATGGGGTGAAGCTGCCACGGGCGCCCCAGGCGGGGCCCGTGGCCGGGGCATGGAGCAACACTCGGGCCAAGGCCTCGTGGGACGGCCCTCCTGCGTCCGGTGAGGAGGATGCTGGACTCGGGGGTGGTGCTGTCAGGTTCGCGCGCGGGATGGCGTCATTTCCCGCAAGAGCACGCCCGGCCGAAAGGGTCACACAAGCGATCTCCCTCCATGGGGGGATCAATGCCCAACCAAGGCATCTGACTTATCATCAGATTCGACCCCTTCACTCGGGCGTCCTCGTTATCTTCTTCAGGCGGATTCCACGCTGGTGGCCCACGGGCCCCCCGTCGAACCGTCACCTCGCTTCGAGCGCACCTGGCCGAACAAGTCCCACAAGCCTTCGACGGTTCAACTCCGTCCGCCCTCACTCGACGAGGGCGACGCCGAGGGTTCGGCACCTGACCGTTAATCAGACCCCCGACTTCTTCACTCGGGTGCGCTCGTTCTTTCTCTTCACGCCGGATTGCCCGCCTCGGGCACGGGGTGCATGCCGCCGCCACCGTGAGGCTCCCGCGTCGGTCCGCTGCTGACGGACCCGATATCGCGGTGACGTCCCTTGGCGCGGCGCCGCCCGACAGCGACTCAATCCATATCAAGAACACCCGCGATGCTCCTCCGCGCCCCCCCTCGAAATCAGCGATGGCGAGGGCGGTCGCGCGGTGTGGGACGCGCGCGTTCCAGCATCGCCTTGACCAGCGCGAGGACGCCCAGGAGCGCCAGTCCCGGAGCACTGGAGCAGCCCCCTCCCTCGCCCTCGTCACCCCCGCTCCCAGGCTCCGGCGGAGGTGGCGTGCAGGGCGTGAAACAACGACACGCATCGCTCCCGTCCACCTCCAGCCGAGCGCAGACTCCGCCTTGTCCACATGAGGCGTCCTCCGTGCACATCGCACCGAAGCGGCCCTCCCGCAGCGAGGGCAACAGGCACCGTCCCGGCGCGCCCTCCTCCGTCACGCAGACCAACCCCGACGGGCACTCCGCGTCCCGGGTACATGCCTCCTGGCACAGCGCCTCCGGCGCCAGCGTGGACACTGGCGGCTCGGGCGCCTGTGCGAGGAATGGGCGGATGAAGTCCTCCAGCCGCATGTCCACGCGCAGGTTGTCGGCCCGCTTGCGGCAAGCCGTATCCCCGCTCACCGTCAGCCCCACCAACACCTCGCGCCCTTCATCGTCACGCCCGAGCACGGGCCCTCCGCTGTCCCCCACACAGCTCATGCCCGGTGAAGGCCCCGCCTGGAACGCCTCGTCCTCCACGGTGGTCACCACCATCGTCCCCGCGCGTCTCCGCCCCGAAGGCGCCGAGCCCTCGTGCGTGTCCCCATAGCCGAGCACCCGCACCGTGGCACCCGACACCAGGGCCTCGCCCCGCGACTCCGGAAGGCGCAACGGCGCCACCTCCACCGACTCCGCCAAGCGCAGCAACGCCACGTCGAAGTCATGCGAGCCGAGCCTGTAGCCCGGATGGAGGACGGCCTCACGGACCCGGACGAAGCGCCCCGTCGGCTCGGGCTCCGGCAGGAGCACCATGCCGAGGAACACCTCGTACGTCCCCTCCTTGCCGAAGAGACTCAGACAGTGCGCGGCGGTGAGCACCACGTCCGGCGCGATGAGCGCTCCCGAACACAGGAGCAGAGGCTCCTCTCCCTGACACCGCGTCCGCCGTGAAATCAGGGCCACCGTGGCGACGTCCCCGGGAGCATCGTCCCCGAGGATGATGGGCTGCGCACTCGCCCCCACGGGAGCATCGCTCGATGCAACCGGCGCGCATGCTCCCATCCCGACTACCGACAGACACATCAACGCGCACCAGACGCTCGCGAAACACGCGACGCTGCGCCACGCCAACCCGCCGTCCTGGAGCCACGCCTTCACGCGGGCGGCCTCGCGCACGCCATGTGGAGCATTCCCGCACCGCATCTCTGTCGCGCGCACGAACTCCTCCATGAACCCGCCAAGGGTCTCCGCGCGCTCGACGGCATCGCGCAGGGCCCGCGAGGAACATCCCACCGCGCCTCGCCCTCCCGAACAGGCCGGCCCCTCGCCATGAGGCCCGCGCCTACGTCACGACGACCCGCTCCGGCTTCCCACACGAGGGCCACGCAACCCAAGGCCCCACACGGCTCCATCGCCACCGCCCGGCACCATGAGGGCCATGCACCCCGAAGCCCCACACTGCCCCCGTCACCACGAGAGGACGGCGCCGCGCGGTGATACCCACGGCCCGCCGTGCGTCACTGCGCGGCGGACTCCTTCGCGGCCTCCTCCGTCAGCACGCGAATCTCCTCCCGCAACCCGGTGAGCCGGCCCCGCTGCCGCTGGATGAGCGTCTCGAGCTGTCGGCCCCGGGCGTCATCCCCTCGGGCCTCCGCCAGCTCGCGCTCGCGCTCCAGCCGCTCCACGTCGCGCCCCAGGAGCGCGGTGATGTGTGTGGTCTTCTCCAACTTCCATTGCGCCGTCTGCGGCAGCTCCGGCGCGATGGGGTCGTTCTCCTGCGGCGGAGGGTTCTCCACCTCCGGCTCCGGCGGCACGTCCCCCGGCTTCAACGCCACCACCGTCGCCGCGCGCGGCTCCTCCGCGGGCGGCGGCGCCGCTGCTGGCGCCTCACCCCGCGCGACGGAAGGCGCGGGCTTCGACGGCGCGGCGGCAACCTCCGGCGCGCTCGCCTCCTCCAGCGCCGCGGCATCCGCCTCGCCCGCGCGCTCCTCCGGGCTCCACCACAACCCCAGCCCCACGGCCACGGCGAGCACGCCGGCGGCCACCCACATCCATCGCTTGCGATTCATCATGGCTCGACGGCTCCCACCCCACCCTCGCGGAGGAGGCGGGAGCCTACTCCGGTTCTCAGAAGCGCACGCGCCAGGTCCCCGAGCGCCGCTCCACGCGCAGCAACCAGGGCTCCTTGCCGACCTCGCCTCCTCGGGCGATGCGGGCCCGCACCAACACCGCGTCCGGGTCCCGTCCATCCAGCTTCGACTCGACGATGTCCACCAGGCTCAGCCCATGCTCGCGCATCTCCGCCACCGCCTCCTCACAGGGGCGCATCCCCTCCCCTGTCGCCAGCAGCGGCCCGAGCACCGCGCAGTCCTCCGAGGGCAACGCCTCGAAGAGGCGCCGCACCGTCGCCTCGGCCGCCTCCGTCTTCGAGGACGTGCACGAGCACGCCAGCAACACCAGCGCGCCCCACCTCAGCCACGCTCCGAGTCGACGCACGGACAGCCTCAGTAGCAGTTGGGAGCGAACAGCTCGTCATCCGCGGCGGAGACGAACTGGTCGTCGCAGTACGCGCTCGCCAGCATGTGGCCGTTGCGCACGCAGCCGTCGTGGTTGGTCGCGTCCAGCGTGTACTGGGTATCGCCACCGCAGCTCCCACCGCAGCGGCCGAAGCAGATGCCCATCACCTTCGGACGGGACCAGTGGTCCGGCTCGCCGCACACCCAGGTGCTGCCGTTCAGGTAGAACTCGTCGCCGCTGCACGTCGTGTGGTCCCCGAGCTGGGCGATCTGCTGGTTGCCCGCCCACGAGAAGCCACCCTTGTTGCAGTCGTGCTTCGCGTACGAGTACCAGTTGTACACGCCGCCGCAGCTCCCCGTGAACTTGCCGTTACACTTCGCGTAGCTGCACAGCATCGTATAGCCACGGCCCTGCTCGCCCATCACCGTGCGCTGCAGCGCCACCGTCGAGGGGTGCTGCGCCCACAGGCCCGCCGCGCGCCGCAGGTACATGGACTCCGGGGTCGCCGCGTCGCCCATGGGCAGCGCGTCGTTCAGTCCCCGATAGAAGGCGTCGAGCAGGTCGCGGTCCGCGTCCGTGAGCTGCGTGTCCGTGCCGCCCTGGTCCGCGAAGCCATCCAACGTCGAGACACCGCTGGCCGGGTCCATCAGCCCCGTGAGCGCCAGACCGCGCAGCCGGACCTCCAGCCGATACACGCCGGGCTCCACCTCGACGGACGAGAAGGACACCTCCTCGCCACCCCGCACGAACGTGCCGCGCGTGTCACCCGGCTCCGTCGAAATCGACATCCCATCCTGTTTCACCTGCTGGGCATCACCACCACCCGAACCACCACATGCCCACAGCATCAACGTCGCGACAGCACAGAGCGCCTTGCGCATACCGTTGCATCCCTCCGGCCAGGGGGTTGGCCATGAAAAGCAGCCGGTGCTATCGAGCGCGCACGGCCCACTCAAGTCGGGCTGCGTCACGACTCGTTGAGACACACCCCCGCTCGAAACATCCAGAAACAAGCGCGGGTGACATGAGACCCGGTTTCATGTTTCACCCGGGCGGGACGCGGAAGACGGGCTGTGACTCCGCGGCCCGCTCCAGCGCGGGAGCCCCCTCCGGGAGTCGCTCCTGGGAGCCGATGACGAGCAGCCCCCCTGGCGCCAGGCGCCGCACGAGCCGCGCGAGCACCTCCAATTGCAAGGGCGGGGCGAAGTACGTGAAGGCGACGTTGCGACACAGGATGACGTCGAAGGGGCCCTCCGGCATGTCGGCCCGCAGGTCCTGTTGGAGGAAGACGAGGCCCTCGCGGAGCCACTCCGCGAGACAAGGCTCCGGCTCCTCCCCCGGGAAGGCACGGCGGACCCAGTCCTCGGGGAGCTCGCGGAGGGAGCCTCGGCGGTAGCACCCTCTGCGGGCGCGGGCGAGCAACCCGGCGTCCGCGTCGGTGGCCACCAACTCCAGGCGCGCCTCCGGGAAGCGTGGCTGGAGCCCGAACCGGAAGAGGACGCTCACCGTGTAGGGCTCCTCTCCGGAGGCACAGCCCGCGCTCCAGACGCGGAGCACCAGCGGAGCCGAGCGCTCGCGCCGCCGCGACGAGAGGAGCGCCGGGAGCAGCTCATCCCGGAGCACGTCGAAGACGCAGGCGTCGCGGTAGAAGCGGGACACGGTGACGCGGCAGAATGAATCGAGCAGAGCCCACTCGGCGTCGTCCGCCTCCAGCCGCTCGCGGTAGGCGGCGAGGTCCGACAGTCCCAGGGCACGGAGCCGCCGGCCCAGGCGCTTGCACACCTGCCCCCGCACCCGCCGGAACCCCTCCGGTCGCAGGCGCAGCCGGGGCGCGGCCCAACGCAGCAACCGCGCGCAGTCCTCGTCCGTCATCCGCCTGCCCTCCGCGCCATGGGGCCATGCCCTCCTGGGAGAATCATGGCACCGGGGACGGACCGCCAGTGACGCCGGGCCGGGACACGGGCGAGCCAACCCGCCCGGGATGTGGCATGACGCCGGGGCGTTTCCGTTGGAACCCGGAGGAATCTGCCCTTGAAGAAACTGACTGCGTTCACCCTGACGGCGGCCCTGGCGGCGACCGGCTGCACGCACGGCACCGCGGCCACCGAGACCGCTCCCGCGACCGCGCCCCAGCCGGCTGCCGCGCCCGAGCAGGCCGCTCCCACCCCGAAGCCCCTGCCCCCGCCGAATGGCTCGGCGCTGCTGTCCGGCACGGTCGAGGCCTTCACCGCCGCCTGCACGGCGGACATCGAGAAGGCCCGCGCCCAGACGACGGAGCTGAAGAAGGTGGACGCGCGCAAGGACGGCGCCGCGGTGCTCGCGGCGTTCGACGAGGCCATGGGCGCCATCTACTCGGCGGCCAGCCGCGCCAGCCTCGCGCGCGAGGTCCACCCCGACGCGGCCTTCCGCGACGCGGCCCGCGAGTGCGAGCAGCGCGTGGACTCCACCAACGTGGAGATGTCGCAGGACCGGGGCATCTACGACGCGCTCGCCGCGGTGGACCTGTCCCAGGCGGACGCGCCCACGCGCTACTGGATGGAGCGCACGCTGCTCGACTTCCGCCGCGCCGGCGTGGACCGCGACGACGCCACGCGCGCGAAGGTGAAGGCGCTGAACGAGGAGCTGCTCAAGCTGGGACAGGCGTTCGGCAAGAACATCGCCGAGGGCGTGCGCCAGGCGTCCTTCACGCCCAAGGAGCTGGACGGGCTGCCCGAGGACTACAAGGCGACGCACAAGCCGGGCGCGGACGGGAAGGTGGTCATCACGACCAACTACCCGGACTACTTCCCATTCATGACGTACGCCAAGGACACCAAGGCGCGCGAGAAGATGTGGCGCGTCTACCGTCAGCGCGCGTTCCCGGCGAACCAGGCGGTGCTGGCGCAGCTCATCTCGAAGCGGCACGAGCTGGCGACGCTGCTGGGGTACACGTCGTGGGCGGCGTACACCACCGAGAACAAGATGACGCGCACGCAGCAGGCCGCGGCGGAGTTCATCGACAAGCTGGCGGTGGCCACCGAGTCGCGGGCGAAGCAGGAGTTCGCGGAGCTGCTGGCGCGCAAGCAGAAGGACGTGAAGGGCGCGAAGACGCTGGAGCCGTGGGACCAGGACTTCTACGAGGACCGGCTGCGCGCGGAGCGCTTCGGGTTCGACTCGCAGGAGGTGCGGCCCTACTTCGAGTACGGCCGGGTGAAGGCGGGGGTGATGGACATCACCTCGCGCATCTGGGGGATTACCTACCGCCGCGCCGGGGACGCCAAGGTGTGGCACCCGGACGTCGAGGCGTACGACGTGCTCGACGGGGACACGCTGCTGGGGCGCATCTACCTGGACATGCACCCGCGTGACGACAAGTACAAGCACGCGGCGCAGTTCGACCTGACGCCGGGACAGGCCGGCAAGCGGCTGCCCGAGGGCGCGCTGGTGTGCAACTTCGCGCGGCCCGGCGAGCTGATGACGCACGACGAGGTGGAGACGTTCTTCCACGAGTTCGGCCACCTGCTGCACACGGTGTTCTCCGGCAAGCAGCAGTGGAGCGGCATCAGCGGCATCCGCACGGAGTGGGACTTCGTGGAGACGCCGTCCATGCTGCTGCAGCAGTGGGCGGGCAGCCCGGAGGTGCTGAAGGAGTTCGCGAGGCACCACCAGACGGGCGCGCCGATTGCGGCGGAGCTGGTGGAGAAGCTCAAGGCGTCGAAGGAGTTCGGCAAGGGGCTGTGGGTGCGCCGGCAGCTGTTCCTGTCGGCGCTGAGCCTGGACTACTACTCGCGCAAGCCGGGCTTCGACACGACGGCGGTGCTGGTGGAGAACCAGAAGAAGCTCAGCCCGTTCAAGCACGAGCACCGCGACGGCACGCACTTCGAGCTGGCGTTCACCCACCTGGATGGGTACTCGGCGGCGTACTACACGTACCTGTGGTCCTCCGTCATCGCCAAGGACCTGGAGACGGAGTTCCAGAAGCACGGGTACCTGGACCGTGAGACGGCGATGAAGTACCGCCACACCGTCCTCGAGCCCGGTGGCGCCAAGCCCGCCGCCGAGCTCGTGAAGGACTTCCTCGGCCGCGACTACAGCTTCGACGCGTATCGCGCGTACGTGGACGCGGCGAAGTAGGCCGCGCCCCACACCGGAAGGGGGCTCCTGCTCCCTCCGGTGGTTCGCGGAGGGGAGGGCGCGGGCCTCAGGCGCTCCCCTCCGTCTCCTCCGCGAGCGCGGCGTCCACCTCCGCGCCCAGCGGGTAGATGACGAGGTGGCGGTGGGGCTCGCGGCCGTGGCTCACCGCCTCCAGGTGGTAGCGGCTCACCAGCCGGTGCTGCAGCTTGCGCACGCGCGGCGAGCGAGGCTCCAGCGGCACCGTCACGCTGTCGCTCAGCACCTTCTCCACCGCGCGCTCCACCTCCTCCACGGCCTCGCGGACCTCCTCCTCGTCCACGCCCTCGAGGATGTTGAAGTGCGCCCTCAACGCCCGGCGCAGCTCCGCCGAGCTGTTGCGCTTCACCGCCTCCACCCTCGCCCCCGTCTTCGCCACCACCCGGCGCATCCTCGGGTCGTTCGCGCGCGAGCGCAGCGTCACCACCAGGTCCGCCGACTCCATCCGGCTCACCAGGCGCACCTCCACCGGAAGGTCCCTCAGCACCCGCTGCAACACGTCGCGGCTCACCGCGTGCGCATAGATGCGCGTGGGCCCCCGCGACTCCACGGGCGGCGCCTCCAGGTCCTCCGACGGACGCGTCGCGAAGCGCGTGGACCTGGGAGGCCGCGCCTCGACGACCGTCACCGCGATCCGTTCGCGCGCAGGCGGTGGCTCATGGCCCTGGCTCGCCTCACCCGACACCGAAGAGGCGAATCGGGAGGAAGTGCCAGGCTCCTCCGCTCGGGACACCGTCCCCGTCGCGCCATGCGACGCACGAGGGGAATCACCCACGCCCGCCCCGAGAAGCTCCGCATCATGCGCATGGCCCCGGGATTCACCTGTGCTGGGACGCGCTCCCTCGCTCCCTTCCCCCGGCCCCGGGCGAGCCCCCGTCGCGGTGGGATGCTCCACACCACGCTCCAGCGAAAACCCGCGACCATCCTCTCTCGCCCCGGGGTGACTCACGCGGCTCGCATCCAATCCGACCGCCCCCGTGGATGCCTGACGGGACACTCCCGCTCCTGACGCCGCCACCCGCCCCACCGCTCCCGAGGGCTCCCGCGGAGTGACCGCCTCGCTCGACACAGACGCAAGCGCCGCGGCCTCCACCTCCATCCGCCCGGAAGCGGGGTCCTGCCGCCGCCGCTCGCCTCCCACGGCCTTGCCCGCCAGCAACCGGTCCACCGCCTCCGCCGTGGCGCCATGCACCAGCACCTCGTCGCGGCCCACCATCTCCACCACGATGTCGAACGTCGGCGGCGCCTTGCGCTCGCTCACCGTCTTCTGCGTGCGGCGCCTGCGCGCCTCGTCGTCGCTCAACGTCACCGTCTGGACCCCGCCCACCAGGTCCGACAGCGTCGGGTTCAGCACCAGGTTCTCCAGCGTGTTGCCATGCGCCGTCGCCACCAGCTGCACGCCACGCTCCGCGATGGTCCGCGCCGCCGCGGCCTCCGCCGCCGTGCCAATCTCGTCGACGATGATGACCTCCGGCATGTGGTTCTCCACCGCCTCGATCATCACGTCGTGCTGCCGGTCCGGTCGCGACACCTGCATCCGCCGCGCGCCGCCGATGCCCGGATGCGGCACGTCCCCATCCCCACCAATCTCGTTCGACGTGTCCACCACCATGACCCGCTTGCCCAGGTCATCCGCGAGCACCCGCGCCACCTCGCGCAGCTTCGTCGTCTTCCCCACCCCCGGCCGCCCCAGCAGCAACACGTTGCGCCCCGTGCCGATGAGGTCCCGCACCATGTCGATGGTGCCGAACACCGCGCGGCCCACCCGCAACGTCAACCCCACCACCCGGCCCTGACGGTTCCGGATGGCCGATACCCGGTGCAGCGTCCGCTCGATGCCCGCCCGGTTGTCCTCCCCCGGCGGCGCCACCCGCGCCAGCACCTGCTCCAGGTCCACGCGCTCCACCGACGCCTCGCGCAGCCGCACCACCCGGTCCACCAGCCGAGCCTCCGGCGGGCGCCCCAGGTCCATCACCACCTCCAGCACCTGCGTGGGAGGCAACGCGCGCACGGCGGAGCGCAGCCCCTCCGGCAGCACGTCCACCAGCAACAAGAAGTCGTCCGTTCCAGCACGCGGCGCGGTCATCACCCCTCTCCTCTAGCGGAGGCCCGAGGCCGCTTCCATGCCCTCCGCGCCCCCTCGCCCCCGTCACGGCCTTTCCCACCCCGACCCGTGCGGGACACATCCCCACCCCTGCCCGTGTCCATCCCGGCGTCACGAGCGTGACACCGCTCGCCCCCACGTCGGTCCCCCGCGTCCACAACCGGGCGGCTCCGCGTTGGAGAGCGTTTTGCTTCGTGGTCGCACGGACTTCGACCTCAAGGTCCCAACCAACAAAGGAGGCAGGTGACGTGACCTCCAGGATTCCGCATCGAGGCACCCGCGGATGGTTCGCGGCGGCCGGCTGCATACTCCTCCTCTGCGCGTGCAAGGGAGACTCCCCTCCCGAGGCCCGCGTCCGGCCCGAGGTCCCCGAGCCCCCGGCCGAGGCCTGTCAGGCCACCTCCGGTGACCCGGGCACCGTCACTCTCCACCGCCTCAACCGCGCGGAGTACGACGCCACCGTCCGCGACCTGCTGGGAGACACCAGCCACCCCGCGCGCGACTTCCCCACGGACGACCACGGCTACGGCTTCGACAACATCGCCGACGTGCTCAGCCTCTCGCCCCTGCTGATGGAGAAGTACGCCGCCGCGGCGGAGAAGCTGGTGGAGGAAGCCTGGGTCCGCCCCGGCGCAACGCCGCGCGTCTGCGAGCTCGACCCGACGGCCCCGGAGCCGTGCGCCCGGGAGATACTCTCCCGCTTCGCGCGCCGGGCCTGGCGCCGCCCCGTCACGGAGGAGGAGGTGGACCGCCTCCTGCGCTTCCTCCCGCTGGCGAAACAGCACGGAGACCCGCCCGAGGCCGGCGTGAAGCTCGCCCTGCGCTCGGTGCTGCTGTCGCCGCACTTCCTCTTCCGCGTGGAGAAGGACCCCGACCCCTCCTCCACCGAACCCCACCGGCTCACCGCCTTCGAGCTGGCCTCGCGCCTCTCGTACTTCCTGTGGAGCAGCATGCCGGACGAGGCCCTCCTCCAGGCCGCCGAGCAGGGTCAGCTCGGCACGCACCAGGAGCTGGAGGCCCAGGTGCGCCGCATGCTCGCGGACCCCAAGGCCCAGGCCCTGGTGGCCAACTTCGCCGGACAGTGGCTCTTCACCCGCGCGCTCGACTCCGCCGAGCCCGACCGCACCTTGTACGGCGCCTTCAACGAACCCCTGCGCCAGGCCATGCGCCGGGAGACGGAGCTCGTCTTCCAGGAGTTCATCACCGGCGACCACAAGCTCCGGGACCTGCTCGACGCGCCCTTCACCTACGTGAACGACCCGCTCGCCGCGCACTACGGACTGCCACCTCCGGGCACGGGCGACGCCTTCCAGCGCGTGGACCTCACCGCGCACCCGGAGCGCCGGGGCGTGCTCGGCCACGGTTCGCTGCTCACCGTCACGTCCAACCCGGACCGCACCTCGCCGGTGCAGCGAGGCGTCTGGGTGCTGGAGCAGCTGCTGTGCTCCGCCCCGCCGCCCCCGCCTCCCAACGTGGAGAACCTGCCCCCCGCGGTGAGCCCCGACATGACGATGAAGGAGCGCATGGCGCTGCACCGCACGCTGCCTCAGTGCCAGGGCTGTCACCTGCTCATGGATCCGCTGGGCCTGGCGATGGAGAACTACGACCCCATCGGCCGCTGGCGCACCAAGGAGGTGAGCGGCGCGCCCGTGGACGCCACCGGAGACCTGCCCGACGGCACGGTGCTCGCGGGCGCCGAGCAGATGCGGCGCTTCGTCAAGGACGACCCGAAGCTGCCCGCCTGCCTCACCGAGCACCTGCTCACGTACGCGCTCGGCCGCGGCCTGTCCGAGGACGAGCAGTGCGCGGTGCGCGAAATCGCCGCCACGGCGGAGGCCAGCGGGGGGCGGCTCGGCGACTACATCCTCGCCATCGTCCTCAACGACTTCTTCACCTCGCGGCGCGGTGGCAAGGAGGCCCAGACACCATGAAGTTCAAGCACCCCATCTCCCGAAGGACCCTGCTGCGCGGCGCGGGAGCGGCGATGGCGCTGCCCCTGCTGGAGCGGATGCTGCCCGCCGCCGCCCGCGCCGCGGAGGCCGCGTCCTCCGCGCGGAGGCTGGCCGTCTTCTACGTGCCCAATGGCATCCACATGCCGAAGTTCCTGCCCACCGGCACGGGGACCGAATGGGAGCTGACGCCCACGCTCCAGTCGCTGGCGCCCGTGAAGCAGGACGTGCTCGTCATCAGCGGGCTCGCCAACGACCCGGGCAAGCCGGATGGAGACGGACACCACGCCGCGGGCACCGCCGCCTTCCTCACGTGCACGAAGGCCTTCAAGACCGAGGGCGCCAACTTCCACGCGGGCATCTCCATGGACCAGGTCATCGCCAACTACCTGGCCCGCGCCAGCCCCACGCGCCTCGCCTCGCTGGAGCTGGGCAACGACGCGGGACGGGGCATCGGCAACTGCGACTCCGGCTATGCCTGCCCCTATGCCAACAACATCTCCTGGGCGGGCCCCCGCTCGCCCATGGCCAAGGAGACCCGCCCCCGCGCCGTGTTCGACCGGCTCTTCTCCAGCGGCGGAGCCATCAGCCAGGCGGAGGCCGCGCGCCGCCGCGCCTACGGCCAGAGCATCCTCGACTTCGTGCGCGAGGACGCCCAGGTCCTCCAGCGACAGCTGGGCGTCACGGACCAGCGCAAGCTGGAGGAGTACTTCACCGGCGTGCGCGACCTGGAGAAGCAGGTGGAGGGGCTCGACACCGCGGGCCCCGCGTGTGGCACCGCGCCGCCGCCCGGCGAAGACGAGGACCCTCGCGCGCGGACGAAGGCGATGATGGACCTCATCGTCCTCGCCTTCCAATGCGACCTCACCCGCGTCGCGACGTTCATGCTCGCCAACGCCCGCAGCAACAAGGTCTACGGCTTCCTCGGGCTGAGCGGCGGGCACCACGCGTACTCCCACCACCAGCAGGTCCAGGCCAACTTCGACGCCCTGGCCCGCATCGACCGCTGGGAGGTCGAGCAATACGCCTATCTCGTGCGGCGCCTGAAGGAGACGCTGGAGGGCTCCGGCACGCCGCTGCTCGACAACGCGATGGTCTACTTCTCCTCCGAGGTCGAGGACGGCAACGCGCACATCCACAAGAACCTGCCCATCCTGCTCTCCGGCCGTTGCGGGGGCGCCGTCGCCACCGGACGGCACCTGAGGTTGCCCGGCGTGCCGCTCGCCAACCTCTACGTCTCCATGTTCCGGGCGATGGGTATTCCCGGCGTCAACAGCTTTGGCACGGACAGCACGGGTGAGCTCCCCGGCTTCGGGGGGTAGCTCCAGACCTCGATGCATGGACGGACGTTGTGGCGCATCATCCCGGCATGCGTCTGTCCCGCATCGCGCGCCACCCGCTCCCGCTGGTCCTCTCCGCCCTCCTGTTCGGCTGCGTCCCCGCGAGGAAGACCAGCGCGCGCAGGACGGCGGCGCCGCAGCAGCGGACCGCGCACGCCAGCGCGACGCGGGAGAAGCCACAGGCCCGGGCGGCGCAGCAGGAGTCGCGCCCCGCGCAATCCGCCGGCCACGACTTCGCGGGCGACATGGTGGAGGCGCACAACGAGGCCCGCGCCAAGGCCCGGCCCACGCCCAGGCCCGCGCTGCCAGCGCTCGCCTGGTCCACCGAGGCCGCGCGCAAGGCCGCCTCGTGGGCGAAGGAGTGCCGGTTCGAGCACAACCCCCAGCGCGGTGACTTCGGTGAGAACCTGGCCGCGGCCACGCCGGACACGTGGACCACCGCGCAGGTGGTGAAGAGCTGGGCGGACGAGTCCGTCGACTACGACTTCGCGCGCAACACCTGCAAGAAGGGCAAGGTGTGCGGCCACTACACCCAGCTGGTGTGGCGCGCCACGACCGCCGTCGGCTGCGCCACCGTGACGTGCAAGAAGAACTCGCCCTTCGGCGACGACTTCCCCACGTGGCAGTTCTGGGTCTGCAACTACACGCCTCCCGGAAATTTCGTCGGACAACGGCCGTACTGAGCAGCCCGGCGCGAGCGCTGGTTTCCGGTGGGGCCTTCGGCGTCATAATCCCACCATGCCCCGCTCTCCCATCCGACACCTGTTCGCGCTCGGTCTGCTCGTCCCCTGGCTCGCCGTCGGCTGCGGCTCCGACGACGAGAACGAACCGCCGGACACGTCCGACGCAGGCACCTCCGATTCGGGGACTCCGGACTCCGGCGCGCCCGATTCGGGGAGCCCGGACTCCGGCACCTCGCTGTCCCAGTTCGCCCAGGACATGCTCACGGGGCACAACGCCACGCGCGCCAGCGCGAAGCCCACGCCCAGCCCCGCGCTGGAGCCGCTCACCTGGGACACCGCCGCGGAGGGGGTGGCCCGGGCCTACGCCGCGAAGTGCAGGTTCGAGCACAACGGCGAGCGCGGCAACCTGGGCGAGAACCTCTACGCGGCGACGCCGGGCGCGACGACCACCCTCGGCGTGGTGAAGGGCTGGAGCGACGAGCTGGCGGACTACGACTACGCCAGCAACTCGTGCGCGACCGGCAAGATGTGCGGCCACTACACGCAAATCGTGTGGCGCAACACGAAGCGCGTGGGCTGCGCGACGCAGACGTGCACCGAGAACTCGCCCTTCGGTTCGCGCTTCCCCACCTGGCAGCTGTGGGTCTGCAACTACGCGCCGCCGGGCAACTACGTGGGCCAGAAGCCCTACTAGCGCTCCAGCGCGCGCAGCCACGCGGAGAGGGTGTCGAGCGCGTCCGCCGACACCGTCTCCACGCCGGTGGGCGCCGCGGACGACTCCACGAGGTAGTGGTCCGCGCCGGCAATCACCTTCACCAGCGCCCGCCCTGGCGCGTCGGGGCGAAGCCGCAGGCCCCGGTCCAGCGCCCGCGCGACCTGGTGCGCCGGGGTCACCTCGTCGCGCTCGCCCAGCAGCGCGAGCACCGGCCCGCGCACCCGTCCCAGGTCGCGCGCGGAGTCATAGGACAGCACGTTGTTCCACACCCGCCGGTGGACCTCCAGGAAGCGCTCCACGGGCAGCCCCTTGAACGGGGGCAGCGCCGTCACCGCGTACCAGCGCTTGCGCTTGGCGCGCTGGAGCTGGAACGACAGGGCCTTCAGCGCGCGCGCCTCGCCCTCCGGCGCGTAGAGGCGCGCGTCGTGGAGCCACTCGAGGAACTCCCCCAGGTCCACCAGCTCCGGTCCGGTGAGGCCCCGGCGCCGGCCCTCGTTGCGCATGCGGTGCTGCTCCTGCTTCCACACCGGCCCGCCACCGCCGCCCATCAACACCAGGAAGCCCACGTCGTCCGGCGCGCGCGCCGCCGCGTTCACCGCCACCCACGCGCCCAGGCCGAAGCCCATCAGCCCCACGGTGCCCCCGGGCGCCAGCCGCCCGCGCAGGAGCCTTACCGCCGCGAGCGCGTCGTCCGCCCGCTCGCGCACGCCCGCCTCCCAGGGCTGCCCAGCCCCCGAGGAGCGTCCGGCGCCACGGGCGTCGAACGCGAGCACCGCCAGCCCCTGGTGGGCGAGGAAGGCCGGATAGGGCTCCAGCGCCTCGCGCGCGCCCAGCGTCGCCTCGTGCAGCAGCACCACCGCGTGGCGAGGCGGCCCGCCGGCCGGCAGCCACAGCGTGCCGGCGAGGGAGAGCGCGCCCTGCTGGAAGGTGACGTCCTCGGTGCGCAGCGGGTGGCGCGTCAGCTCGAGCGGCGCGGCCCCCACCCCCGTGAGCACCAGCCCCTGGGTGCCCTCCCGCGACGGACTCCATCGCGCGGCCGCGGGGCGGCTTCCCTCCAGCGCCCATATCCCGTCCCCGCGCGCCTCCAGGCTCCAGCGCCCGCGCGAGGCGAAGTCCATGAGGAAGGGACCGGACGCGTCCTGCCCCACGCGCACCAGCCCTCCATCCGGTCGCAGCCAGGTCCCGACGAAGGGCGGCGCCACGACCGCGTCCGCGTCCGCCGCGCGGCCCGTGCGCCCCACCAGCAACAGCCCCAACCCCAGGACGACGCACCCACCGAGCCTCGACACCCGACCTCCCGAAGATGAGGCCTCCTTCAAGCCGACCCCGGCCCCGGAGGCAATGGGCTCGCCCGCGAGCGCGCGCCGGGTGTGGCGGACATGACAACCCAGGGCCCGCCTCAGCGCCGCAGGTGGTGCTCCAGGAACATCGACGTCTCCGCCCAGGCCATGGCCGCCGCGCCCGCGTCGTAGCGCTGGCCGGAGGGGTTGGCGAAGGCGTGCTCCGCGTCCAGCTCGACGATGCGCTGGCGCACGCCCGCGTCGTCGAGCGCCTGGCGCAGCTCGCGCACCTTCTCCGGCGGAATCGACGCGTCGCGCGTGCCGAAGATGGCGAGCACCGGCGCGCGGATGGACGCGAGCGCCTCCGGGTCCGTCTCCGGGTCGCCGTAATAGAGGACGACCGCGTCCAGCTCCGGAAGCGCCATGCCCGCGCGCAGCGACCAGCCGCCCCCGAAGCACCACCCCAGGCTCGCCGTGCGCGGCGCCTTCACGCGCGCGTCCTCCTGGAGGAAGGCGTGCGCGGCCTTCAACACCTGGGTGGCGCGCTCCGGGTCCACCGCCTTCACCAGCGCGAGCGCCTCCTCCGACGTGGTGGCCACCTTGCCGCCATACAGGTCCACCGCCAGCGCCGCGTAGCCATTGGCCGCCAGCCGGTCCGCCCAGTGGCGGAGGTGCGCGTTGAGGCCCCACCACTCGTGGATGACGAGGACCGCGGGCAGCGGCGCCTTCGCGCCCTCCGGCAGGCTCAAGTAGGCCTTCGTCCCGGCGACGTCCACCTCCTGCCCCCGGGCGGGCGGCGGGGCCTCCGGATTGAAGGTATGCAGCGCCTTGAACTCCTCCTCGGAGACGGCGCCCGTCACGGACGGGCCCCGGGACACCTCGCGGGGCTTCCCCCGGGTGCAACCTCCCACGAGCAACAACAGCCCCACGAGCAGCAGGTGACGGTGCATGGCCTTCCTCTCCAGGTGCCGTGAAAAACGACGAGGGCTGGGAGGGGATTCCCCTCACCAGCCCTCGCGAGAACCCGCTCCAGCGCGTGGAGCCGGGGAACGACCGACTACTTCTTCTCCGCCGCGGAGGGCGGGGTCGCCGGCGGGGTCGCCGCGGGAGGAGCCTCCGGGGGCTTGACGATCTCCAGCAGCTCCACCTCGAAGACCAGCGCCGCGCCGCCCGGGATGTTCGGGGGAGCGCCACGGTCGCCGTAGGCGATGTCGGACGGGCACACCAGCTTGGCCTTGCCGCCGACCTTCATCTTCTGCACGCCCTCCGTCCAGCACTTGATGACGCCCTGGAGCGGGAACTGCGTGGGCTCGCCACGCTTGTAGGAGCTGTCGAACTCGGTGCCGTTGGGCAGCGTGCCCTTGTAGTGCACCTTCACCACGTCCGAGGCCTTCGGGGACTCACCCGTGCCCGCGGTGATGTCCTTGTAGACCAGGCCGGACTCGGTCTTCACCGCGCCGGGCTCCTTGGCGGCCTCCTCGAGGAACTTCTTGGACTTCTCCTTCTCCGCCTCCGCGCGGCGGGTGCTGCGCGAGCGCGCCAGCTCCTGCAGCTTCGGCCCGTACGTCTCCAGCTCCACCGCGGGCTTCTCGCCCTTGACCTGCGCGGTGAGGCCCGCCTTCACGAACTCGAGCTCCTCCGGGGTCATGTCGAACACGCTCACGCTCTTGCCGATGGACAGGCCCAGCGCGTACAGCGTCTTCTGCTCGTCCGTCTGCGGATTGGCGGCGGCGGCCGACGACGTCGCCGCGGCACCCGCGCCTTCCTTCTGCCCCTGGGGCTGGCATCCCGCCAGCGCCAGCATCGCAACCAGAACCAACTTCCGCATGTGTTTGCCCTTCCTTGGCTTACGGTGGCGCCATTCAACCCCCGCCACCTGACAGTCGGTACCGGGGGGCGACTTACTACAGAAATCGCCCGCCAGCCTCTCGGGCGGCGCGTACCACGGGACGACAGGCATTGGACTTCCAGTCAGGTGGGAGCTTTCTCTACCCGGTCGCGCCCAACCAGCGGAGGAGGGGGTCGCGCAGTGGGCCCAGGCGCTTGTAGGCGCTCATGTCCTCGGGGACGGTCCTCAGCACGCGCGCGAGGGCGTGGCGGCGTTCGGGGGTGGGCACCTCGCCTGCCACGGGGGCGACGTACGTGTGGATGGTGAAGAGGATGGCGCCGGTCTCCGGCAGGCGGCTGAGCGTCTGGCGCTCCAGGCGCAGGAGGCAGCGCTCGCCCGCGTTGTCGGGGGTGATGCCCTCGAAGAGGTGGCTCCACTCCGCGCGGTAGCGGGGCTCCATGCACAGCCGGGGGGTGACGGTGATGGCCCAGTTGCAGCGGGTGACGGGGCGCCCCGGCTTGAGCCCGTCCAGCAGCTTGAGCGTGGAGGCGCCCACCTGTTCGGCGAAGCGGGGCACCGGCGTGTGCACGGCGAGCAGCGACTGCCCCAGCTTGTCGTCCAGACACCAGCCGGAGGGAAAACACAGCTGACCGGCCACTAGCGGGAAACCCTCACGCGTGCCGTCCAGCACCAGCAGGTCCTCCTGCACCTGGCGCCCCACCCAGTCCAGCGGCGCCAGCGGCAGGCCGCGCTCGTCACCCGGCGTCAGCTCCGCGCGCGTGCCGCTCATCCGGTTGTCGAAACGCCAGCGCGCGCCGTCCTCCTCCAGGGAGAAGCACGCGGGGGACTCGGCGGCCATGCGACGCAGGAGGAAGCGCAGCACGTCCCACTGGAGGGGTTCGGTGTCCGGCAGCGCCTGGAAACGCGCGCGCGGGTCGTCTCGCAGGAGCGTGTCCTTCAGCGCCAGCTCGTCGAGATAGTGCGGCGCATCGACCTCGATGAGTGTTTCACCGGGCCGCAGCGCGCGCACGCCGAGTGCCATCGCGAAGGTGTCCTGCTCGAAGGGGAAGTAGGGCAGCACGTCGACGACTCCTGACAGGATGGTGCGTGTATCTTCTTCCGTGAGACACCACAGCGCAGCGCGTCACGCTGGATGGCCGTGGCGAATTCCTCACCATACGCTTGAGGTTGGGGCGTCCGGGGACGAGGATTCGCGCATCCCTTGCAGCGTCTCGAAGCCGCTCGTTCATGCGCGAGCCGAAGAGGCGCCGCGCATTTCGCAGGAGGCACCCTGATGAACCGTCCGCCACTGTCGCGCATGTCTCGCGCCATGCTCATCACCCTGGTGGGTCTGCTGGCCCTTCCCGCGTGCTCGGACGACGACGACGAGACGCCGAACATCCCGGACGCCGGACCGCGACCGGACGCGGGGACCGACGGCGGTTCCGACGGCGGCGGTGAGCCGGAGCCGGACGCCGGCAGCGACGCGGGCACGTGGGCGACGGAGTTCTCCTGCGAGGGCAAGCCCCAGCAGACGCTGACGTTCGACCCCGGCCAGGAGCAGGAGCTGCAGAACGCCGTCAACGAGCTGGAGCCCTGCACCACCATCCAGTTGGGCGCGGGTACGTTCCACTTCGACAACGCGGTGACCATCCGGCAGGACGGTATCACCATCGCCGGCGCGGGCCGCGGCGCGAAGGGCGAGGGCACGGGTGGCGGCGCCAGCACGGTGCTCGACTTCTCGGAGGCCACGGCCAACACCAACGGCCTGGACGTGGTGGGCAAGCTGTTCACGGTGCGCGACGTGGCGCTGTGGAACGCGCAGAAGGACGCGCTGCGCGTGGAGAACTCGGCCAACGTCTACATCCAGCGCATCCGCACCGAGTGGGCCGAGGAGAACAACCCGGACAACGGCAAGTACGGCATCTACCCGGTGAAGTCGCGCTACGTCATCATCGAGGACTGCGAGGCGTACAACGCCGCGGACGCGGGCATCTACGTGGGCCAGACGCGCTACGCCATCGTGCGGCGCAACATCGCGCGGCAGAACGTGGCGGGCATCGAAATCGAGAACACGAAGTACGCCTACGTGGAGGGCAACACGGCCATCGACAACACCACGGGCCTGGTGGTGTTCGACCTGCCGGGCAACCCCATCAAGGGCACGGACATCCTGGTGCTGGACAACACCATCACCGGCAACAACCGCCCGAACTTCGCGTCGGTGTCGTCCAGCAGCAGCACCGTGTCCCAGGTGCCGGCCGGCACGGGCACGTTCGTGCTGGCGTCGCGCCGGGTGGAGTTCCGCGGCAACACGTGGGGCGAGAACAACACGGTGGACATCGCGGTGCTCAGCGGTCTGGCCATCGAGCCGAACATCGACCTGTGGTCGGCGGGCTTCTTCAACTTCACCAGCACGGACGTGTACATCCACCACAACACCTTCCAGGGCGAGAGCGGCGCCGCGGTGGACAACGGCAACACGAACCAGGAGCTGCGCCCGCTGGGCACGCTGGTGGAGGCCGTCTACCTGTACGGGCTGTTCTACAAGGACATCGAGCGCGTGGAGCACGTGCTGTGGGACGGCATGGACCCGACCCCGCCCGCCCCGAGCGAGACGGTGTCGCACAACCGCCTCAACCTCTGCTTCGTCGACAACGTCGTGCCGCAGCCGGACAAGCCGGCGGTGGTGGACTTCGACCTGGCCAACGTGCAGGCAATCCTGACGTCGGGGACGCCGAACCCGGCGGCGGCGGCCTTCGAGGAGACGCGCCGCTTCAAGCAGGGCGAGGCTCCCTTCAACTGCACGGGCTTCTCCCCGGCGCTGTCGCTGCCCTGAGGCGTTGGAAGCATGAAGCGCACGCCGTACATGAAACACCTGGGCCTCGCCGCGGTGGTGCTCGCCGCGGTGGTGGCCGCTTGTTCCGGTGACGACGAAGACGAGCCCGGGATCGACCCACCGGACGCGGGCGATGCCTCGACGGATGGGGGCCGCTCGGACGCCGGTGACGCGGGCGATGGTGGCGACGCGGGCGATGCGGGTGACGCTGGCGACGCGGGAGATGGGGGCCATTCCCAGCCGGATGGTGGCGAGAGCACGGGCAATCCCGACTCCGGCACGCCGGACGCGGCCACCCTGCCCAACGCGCTGTCGGAGCTGAAGCTGTTCACCGGCAGCCCCGCGGAGGGGAACTTCCAGCCGGTGGCGGGCTCCGTCCCGTACGAGCTGACCACGCCGTTGTTCTCCGACTACGCGCTCAAGTCGCGCACGCTGGTCATCCCGGCGGGCAAGAGCGCGGTGTACAAGGAGTACGACGTGCTGGACCTGCCCGTGGGCACGGTCATCACCAAGACGTTCTCCTACCCCGCGGACCTGCGCGAGCCGACCGTGAACGTGCGCCCCCTGGAGACGCGCGTGCTGGTGCGGCGGACGGAGGGCTGGGACGCCGTCTCCTACGTGTGGAACGACACGCTGACGGAGGCCACCAAGGCGTCTGGCGGCAAGGTCTTCAAGAACTTCCAGGTCGTCAACACGCAGGGCGAGACGCTGACGTTCGACTACCTGGTGCCCAGCAAGAACCAGTGCCAGAAGTGCCACCACGTGGTGGACGAGAACGAGAACCAGCACCTGCTGCCCATCGGCGTGAAGGCCCGCTACCTCAACCGCGAGCACACGTATGACGGCCAGGCGAAGAACCAGCTCCAGCACCTGGCGGACCTGGGACAGCTGACGGACCTGCCCTCCCTGGACAAGGTCCCGTCCGCGCCGGACGCCTTCGACACGACGAGCACGGCCAGCCTCGATGACCGGGCGCGCACGTACCTGGACATCAACTGCGCCCACTGCCACAACGCGAAGGCGCAGCCGGGCATCACCAGCCGGTTGCTCCTGGACATCCGGACGCGGGACGCGTTCTCCAACGGCGTGTGCAAGCGTCCGGGCTCGGCGGGCAGTGAAGTGGGCGGCGAGTTCGACATCGTCCCCGGCAGCCATGGCACGTCCATCCTCTGGTACCGGCTGCACACCGAGGAGTCCGGGAAGATGATGCCGGAGATTGGCCGCGCCATCCGCCACGAGGAGGGCTCGCAGCTCATCGCCGATTGGATCGACGCCATGACGCCGCAGACCTGCAAGTAGGGCAGGGACAGGCGAGAAGTCTCCCAGACGCCCCCGCGCGCCGACACGAGGCCCGCGGGGGCGTCGTCTTTTCTCCCGGCGCCTGACGCATAATCCGGGGCGCATGTCCTTCCCTGCCCTGGTCCGGGGCGCCGCCCTCGCCCTCGCGCTCGCCGCGCTCGCCTCGTGCCGCATCGAGTCCGCGGCGCCATCCTCGGACGTCGCCGCCACGCACGAGGGCACGCCGTCCGGCGAGGTCTGGGTCTACACGTCCATGTACCAGCACGTGCTGGACGCGCTGGAGCCGCTGTTGAAAGAGCGGCTGCCCGGCGTCACGGTGCGCTGGTACCAGGCGGGCAGCGAGAAGGTGGCCAGCCGCCTGGACGCGGAGCGCGCCGCGGGCGCCGTGCGCGCGGACATCCTCGCCGCGTCGGACCCGTTCCTCGTCGAGCGGCTCGCGAGGGCGGGCGACTTCCTGCCCTACGCCTCGCCGCACGTGCTGCGCGCGCCGCGCTCGCTCGTGGACCTGGACGCGCGCTTCGCGGCCATCCGTGTGTCCACCATGGTGCTCGTCCACCGCGAGGACTCCGCGCCGCCGCCCACGTCCTTCGCCGCGCTGGTGGACGGCAGCTGGAAGGGCCGGGTGGCCATTGGAGACCCTCTCACCTCGGGCACGGCCTTCACCTGGGCGGTGTTCTGTCACGCGCGCCACGGCGACGCCTGCTTCACCGGCCTGCGGGAGCGGGGCGCCATCGTCGCGGGCGGCAACGCGGCGGTGCTGCAGAAGGTGGAGAGCGGCGAGGCGGACGCGGGCGTGCTGCTGTTGGAGAACGCGCTCACGGCGCGGGCGCGGGGCAGTCGGCTCCAGGTCGTGTGGCCCACGGACGGCGCCGTCACCATCCCCGGCCCGGTGGCCCTCTTCAAGTCGACGCCCAACCCCGTCGCGGCGAAGGCCGTGGTGGACGTGCTGCTGTCGCCCGAGGGCCAGCGCCTCATCGTCGAGAAGGGCGACATGAACGCGGTGGACCCGAGGCTCGACGGCCCCCGGGGAGGCCCGGGCGTGGAGGCGCTGCTCGAGCGCGCGCAACCCTGGACACCCGCGCTCCTCGAACAGGGGCTCACGCGAGGCGGCGCGCTCAAGGAAGCCTTCAGCCGGGCCTTCTCGCGATGAGCGCCTCCACCGCCAGGACGCCGCTGCGCTGGGTGGCGTTGTCCGCGTGGCTCGCGCCGCTGATGGCCTTCGCGGTGGGGCCCGTCGTCCTCCTGCTCGCGCGGGGGTTGGGGGCCGCGGAGGCGATGGAGGGACTGGCGGCGGAGGCGGGGGCGTTGGTGAACACGCTGGTCGTCTCCACCGGCGCGGCGGCGCTGGCGCTGGCGTTGGGCGCGCCGCTGGCGCTCCTGCTGTTCCGCACGGACCTGCCGTGGCGCCGGGTCTACGCGGCGCTGTTCACCCTGCCCTCGGCCATCCCCGCCTTCATCTGGGGCATGGGCTGGCTGTCCCTGGCCAGTCCTCGCGCGGGCTACCTCAACCGCCTGCTCGGCGAAGGGACGCTCGACATCCACGGCCCGGTGGGAATCGCCTTCGTGGAGGGGCTGTCCGGGCTGCCGCTGGTGCTGCTCGCCGGAGGCGCGGCGCTGCGGCGCGTGGACCCCGCGCTGGAGGAGGCCGCGCGCGTGTGTGGCGCCTCGCCCGCCCGGGCGCTCCTGACGACCACGCTGCCCCTGGCGCTCCCGTCGCTATTGTCCGGGGCGGTGATGGTGTTCCTCATGACGGCGTCCTCGTTCGGCGTGCCGTACCTGCTGGGCGTGTCCGCGTCTCCCCCCACGCGGGTGCTGACGACGCGCATCTACGAGCTGGTCCTGCGCGCGGACGAGGGGCTCGCGCGCGCGTCGGCGCTGGCGCTCGTGCTGCTCCTGCTCACGCCGGTGGCGCTGCTGGCGACGTGGGCCCTGGGACGTTCGGGGCGCGTGCGGCTGAGCGCGGGCAAGGGGCTGGGTTCGCGGCCCTTCGCGCTGGGGCGGGCGCGGGCATGGGCGAGCGGGGCCGTGGGGCTGGGCTGCGCGGTGTTCGTGCTGCTGCCCCTGGCGGCCCTGCTGCTCACGTCGCTCCAGCGCGGCTTCGGCGCGAGGCTGGCGTGGGAGGAACTGACGCTCTCGCACTGGTCCGGCGTGCTGTGGGAGCCGCGCACGCTGCGCGCCACGGGGCTGAGCCTGCTGCTCGCCACGGGGGCCGGGGCGCTGGTGTGCGCGCTGGGACTGGCGGCGGCGCTGCTCCAGCGGGCCTTCCGGCGCCTGGGCGCGGGCGTGGAGGCGCTGGCGGTGTGGCCCTACGCCGTGCCCGGCACGGTGCTGGCGCTGGCGCTGCTGCTGGCCTTCTCCCGGGACTGGCGCTTCATCCTCGTGGAGCGCGTGGCCTTCGTGCTGGCGCTGGCGCACACGCCGTGGCTGCTGCTCGTCGCCTACGCGGGGAAGTACCTGGCGCTGGGCACGCGCAACGGCGCGGAGGCGCTGGCGCAGCTCGACCCGTCGCTGGCGGAGGCGGCGCGGGTGAGCGGCGCGGGGCCGGCGCGGGCCTTCCGGGACGCGACGCTGCCCCTGCTGCGCCCCGCGCTGCTGGCGGCCTTCGTGCTGACGTTCCTGGCATGCGCGACGGAAATCACGATGTCCGTGCTGCTGGTGCCGGCGGGTTCGGAGGTGCTGGGCAAGCTGCTCTTCGACCTCCAGAGCTACGCGGACCCGGCGGCGGCGGCGGTGCTGGCGTGCGCGTTCGTCGCGCTGGTGGTCGCAGGTCAGGTGGTGCTCGCGCTGCTGGGGCGGCGCGCGGCGGAGGCGCGGTGATGGCGTCCATCTCCCTCGAGGGGTTGTCCAAGTCCTATGGCGCCACGCCGGTGGTGCGCGGCCTGAGCCTGGAGGTGCGCGAGGGCGAGTTCGTCTCGCTGCTGGGCCCCTCGGGCTGCGGCAAGACGACGACGCTGCGAATGCTCGCGGGCCTCGAACACCCGGACGCGGGCGTCATCCGCATCGGCGGGGAGACGGTGGCCGGCCCCGGCCTCCGCGTGCCGCCCGAGAAGCGCGGGCTGGGCATGGTGTTCCAGAGCTACGCCGTGTGGCCGCACCGCACGGTGGAGCAGAACGTCGCGTACCCGCTGACGCTGCGTCGCCTGCCACGGTCGGAGGTGGCCGCGCGCGTCCAGGAGGCGCTGCGGTGGGTGCGCCTGGAGGGGCTGGCGACGCGCGAGCCGCACGCGCTGTCGGGCGGGCAGCTCCAGCGCGTGGCCCTGGCGCGGGCCCTGGTCGCCGGGCCCCGCGTGCTGCTGCTCGACGAGCCCCTGTCCAACCTGGACGCGGCGCTGCGGGAGGAGCTGCGCGCGGAGCTCGCCGCGCTGCGCGCGCGGCTGGGCACCACCATGGTCTTCGTCACGCACGACCAGGGCGAGGCGCTCGCGCTGTCGGACCGCATCGCGGTGCTCAACCGGGGCGTCATCGAGCAGGTGGCCACCCCCGAGGCGCTGTACCACGAGCCCGCCACGCCCTTCGTCGCGGGCTTCGTCGGCGGGGCGAACGTCCTCGTCGGCCAGGTGGGCGGCGGCGCCTTCTACACGCCCGGAGGCACCCGCTTCGCCCTGCCCCCGGAGACACGCGGGGGCGACGGACCGGCCACCCTGGTGGTCCGCCCGGAGGACATCGAGCTGGGCGGCGACGACGGCACGCCGCTGCCGCTCTCCGCGCGCCTGTTCCTCGGCCACGCCGCCGAGTACCGCTTCCCCGTCGACGGCACCCTGCTGCGCGCGGTGGGCCCCCGGGTCGAGACCCGCGCCGGCCAGACACTCCACGTCGGGCTCCGGAAGGCTCGCTTGTTTCACTCGCCTTAGATGTCTTTCCCGCTCCCAGGGGAGAGGGCCCTGGATTGTTTTCGACTCATTGCCGGGGAAGGCGGACCCGGAAGACGATTCCGGCTCCCCCGACTCAGGAGTCTCCGTGTCTCGTTTCTCCTCATGGCTCGTGTTGCTCGTGCTGCCCCTGGCCCTGACGGCCTGCACCGAGGACGATGTCTGCACCCAGCTGTCCACCTGTTCGGCGTGCGCGAGCGAGTACGTCTCCAACGCGTGCAAGTGGTGCCCCTCCGACAGCACCTGCTCCGCGTATGGCGAGGACAGCGTGTGTGGCTATTCCGAGCTGACGGATGACGTGGACGAGTGCGGCGGGACGTCGAGCGCGTGCAATTCGCCCTACTCCGGGCCGACGGCGGACCCGCAGTCCTCCAGCTTCTGCCAGGCCGCGTACCACTACGGCTGCCAGGGGCAGGCGTCGCAGCGTGACGCCAACTGCCGCGTCTACGCGCAGTTCGAGGCGGACAACCCGGGCATGCCGTCCTGCCCGTACTGCCCCTGAAGCGCCTCGCCGCGCCGCTCGACCGCGGTGCCCGCGTCACGCCACGCGGGCCGCGCCCTCGCGCCTGGGGGGGCGCCAAAGCCCTCCTGGAGCGGTTCGCCCGCCAGGGCCGACCACCCAACCACCGCGACCAGCGTCTCGGCCCCGCCGCGCCGGACCTGTCAGACCGGACCATTACCGTTGCGTCCATGGGCGCTTCCTCGGTGGGAGGCCCTGGGAGTACGGAAATGCGTGCGGTTCTCTGGATGCCATGTCTGCTGCTCATCGTCACGGGTTGCGCGACGACCTCGTCCGCGACCGCGTCGGCGGAGCGTTCCTTCGACGAGTCCTCGTCCGACACGGCCTCCCTCCCCACCCCGGTCGCGGGTCCGGAAGAGGTCGAGCAGCGCTACCGCCGCCGTGACATCCGCTCCGGCGCGCCCAAGACGGACGCCAACGCCGTGCGCCACCGCACGCCCGGCGATGCCCATGCGGGCACCGAGCGCTCCCGTCGGATGCCCGTCGACGCGCTGGAGTAGTCGCGCGGGGACCCCGCTCAGCGCGCGACGCTCGGCGTGGCGCCCGCGTCGTGGCGGTGGATGACGCCCTCCTTCATCACGAAGAAGACGGCCTCCGTCTTCCGGATGTCCTGGAGCGGGTTGCCCGGCACGGCCACCACGTCCGCCAGCTTCCCCGGCTCGAGGGTACCCAGGGACGCGGACACGCCCAGCAGCTCCGCCGTGTTCACCGTCGCCGCGCGCAGCGCCTCCACCGGGGACAGCCCCGCCTCCACCAGCAGCGCGAACTCGCCCGCGTTGCGGCCGTGCGTGAAGACGCCCGCGTCCGTGCCGAAGGCGATGCGCACCCCGCGCGCCAGCGCCTTCTTCAGCGCCTGCCGGCGGGCCTCCTGCACCGCGCGAATCTTGCGGACGTTGTCCTCCGGGAGCTGGCCCTTGTCCGCGCGCTCCTTCACGCCCTGGAAGGCCATGCACGTGGGCACGAACCAGGTGCCCTTCTGCTTCATCAGGTCGAGCGCCTCGTCGCTCAGGAACGAGCCGTGCTCGATGGAGTCCACCCCGGCGCGGATGGCCCGCAGGGCGCCCTCCGCGCCGTGGGCGTGCGCGGCCACCCTGCGCTTGCGCGCGTGGGCCTCGTCGACGATGGCGTCCAGCTCCGCCTGGGTGAGCTGCGGCGAATCCACGTCCGCGTTCAGGCTCAGCACGCCGCCGGTGGCGCACACCTTGATGAGGTCCGCGCCATACTTCACGCGCTCGCGCACCTTGGCCCGCAGCGCGTCCGCGCCGTCCGCCACGCCCACGCCCGTCTCGTCCGCCAGCAGGCCCTTGCGCCAGGAGTTGCCCGCGTCGCAGTGGCCGCCCGTGGTGCCCAGCGCGGCGGTGGCGGTGAGGATGCGCGGCCCCACCACCAGCCCGCGGCGGATGGCGTTGCGCAGCCCCAGGTCGATGTCGTCCGCCCCGCCCAGGTCGCGCACCGTGGTGAAGCCCGCCATCAGCGTCACCCGCGCGCGCGGCAGCGCCTCCAGCGTGCGCTCCGGGATGGTGCGCTGGAAGGAGTCGATGAGGTCCTGGCGCCAGTCGTCCCCCGACTCGCCCGTCAGGTGCGTGTGCGCGTCCATGAAGCCGGGCAGCAGCGTGGCGTCGCCCAGGTCCACCACGCGCGCGCCCTCCGGCGCCTTCGCCCCCGGGCCCACCGCCGCCACCTTGTCGCCCGTCACCACCACCATGCCCGGGGTGACGAGCCTGCCCGCCTTCGCGTCGAACAGGCGCGCGGCCTTGAGGACGTAGGAGTCGGGGACGGGCGCCGCCGAAGCGGACAGGCCCACGGAGAGGAGACAGCCCAGCGCGAGGTGTCGCATGCCGTGCATTGCCGCGCGCCGCCCCCGCGCGAGTCAAGCCACCCACCCTGGCGGCGAAGCGCCCGCGCACGCGCCGAGCGCGCCGGGCCTCACGGCTGGACGGCCGGGTCCGGCCCCAGGTCTCGCAGCGTGAAGCGATACGTCCCCACCGACCCGGCGCCCGTCACCTCGATGAACCAGACCCCCGAGCGGTCCGGCGTGAAGCGCCAGAGGTCCATCCGGCCGTGCCACAGCAGCGCGTCCACCTGCTGCCCCTCCGGAGTCAACAGCCGCACGTCGCAGAAGGGCAGCGACAGGCCCTCGCAGAGGAAGACATAGGTGTGCCCCGCCTGGGCCTCCTCGAACACGAACAGGTCGAAGTCCTCGATGCCCTGGGCCTCCGCGTTGATGCGCGCGTCCTGGAAGGGCGCGTCGAGCACCAGCGGCGTGGCCTGGCCCGGCGAGCCGCCATGGTCGTCCGCCACGGTGTAGCGGGCCACCTTGCAGTCCACGCCGGCCGCTCGCTCCCACGGGCCACAGCGACACATGGGCTGGCCGGCGTTGGAGACGCAGGTGCCGGCGCTGCACGAGAAGCCCTCGCAGACGCGCGCCTCGTCCGGCATCCCGAGCGAGGCGCCACACCCCGCGCCGACGAGGAGCAGGCACGCGGCCAGCGGCCACCACGGCCCAGGCGCGGATGACGAGCGGAGCATGCGAACCCTCCCGTTGCCAGGGAGGAGTAGGAATGCCCCGCCGCCCCGCCAACCCGGGGCCCGCGCACGCCATGTGCCATGTCACGTGGCGCACAGGCGCGCCCAGGCGGCGGAGCGCGCTACACCTGACGCAGCTTCCAGCCGCCCCGCCGGAAGAGGACCCCGGAGATGAGGGTGAGCACGGAGAACGACACCGAGAGCGAGAGGAACACGCCAGAGGGCCCCATCCCCAGGGGCCCCGACAACAGCCACGCCAGCGGCATCTCCAGCACCCAGGCGCAGAAGATGTTGATGAGCGTGGGCGTGGTGGTGTCCCCGGCGCCGTTGAAGGACTGCGTCAGCACCATGCCATAGGCGTAGAAGAGGAAGCTGACGCTGATGATGCGCAGCGCGTGCGCGGCGTGGTCCACCACCACCGGCTCGTCGGTGAAGGTGCCCACCAGCGGCGTGGCGAAGAGGAAGAACAGCACCCCCACCGTCCCCAGGAAGATGGCGTTGATGTGCCCCGCGGTCCACACCGCGCGCTCGCCCCGCTCCGGCTGCCTGGCCCCCAGGCTCTGCCCCACCAGCGTGGCCGCCGCGCTCGCCAGGCCCCACGACGGCAGGAGCGCGAAGAGCACGATGCGCATGGCGATGGTGTAGCCCGCGACCGCCGTGCTCCCGAAGGTGGCGACGATGCGCGACAGCACCACCCAGCTCGTCGTGCTCACCAGCGACTGGAGCGTGCCCGCGCCGGACAGGCGGAGCATCGCCAGCATCGTCCCCGGCTCCAGGCGCACGTGCTCGCGCCGGATGCGCAGCCGCCCCCGTCCCCGCGTCAGGAGGTAGAGCTGGTACACCACCCCGCAGCCCCGGCACGTGGTGGTGGCCACCGCGGCGCCCATCACGCCCAGCTCGGGGAACGGCCCCACGCCGAAGATGAGCAGGGGCGCCAGGACGATGTTGATGGCGTTGGCCAACCACAGCACCCGCATGGCGATGGCCGCGTCCCCCGCGCCCCGGAAGATGGCGTTGATGAGGAACAGCAGCACCACGCTGCCCACGCCGCCGAGCATCACCTGCGTGTAGCCGATGCCATGCTCCAGCACCCACGGCGAGGCGCCCATCAGCGACATCAGGGGCCGGGCGAGCAGGAGGCCGCCCAGGCCCAGCGGCACCGCCACCAGCACGCCCAGGCCAATCGCCTGCACCGCCGTGCGCGCCGCGCGCTCCGGGTCCTTCTCTCCGACGCGCCGCGCCACCAGCGCGGTGGCGCCGATGCTCAGCCCCGCGGCGCCGGCGTAGACGATGGTGAGCAGCGATTCGGTCAACCCCACCGTCGCCACCGCGTCCGCGCCCAGCCGGCCCACGAAGAAGACGTCCACCACGGCGAAGATGGACTCCATCACCATCTCCAGCACCATGGGGACGGCGAGCAGGAAGATGGCCCGCCGCACCGGGAGCCCCGTCAGGTCCCGCTCGGTGCCGTGCAGGGCCTCCTTCAACGACGCCCAGAACCCCTCCGACGACTCGCCCTGCCCGCCTGGCGAGGGTTGCGACCCCGCCATGGATGAATCCGACATCGAGAGCCTCCATGCCCCCTTCGCGCCCTGGACCTTGTGGCAGGAAGGTGCGGCGACGTCCAGGGACGCCACGCGCGCCAGGTCCTGACCCGGAGGCGCCACCGCCCGCCCAGCGACCGGACGGGCGGGCGCGAGCGGGCGCCTCGTCCTGGGCTGCGACGCAGTCATGACTGGACGACGACTCGCCGCACCGGGGACGCAGCCCTCCGGGGTGGCCCGTCCTCGCGCGAACAGCGTGTGGCGCCGCCGGGCCGTCCGCGCGCCGAGGCATTCGGTATAGGGTCCGCGACCGCATGGTGATGAGTCATTCCCGCGTGGCGAGCCGACTGAACCCAGGCCCGGACACCGCTCACTTCCGTCTGGCCAGCAGCGCGCGTGTGCTGGGCCAGCTCTTCCTGGGTCCCGGTGTCTCCATCAGTCAGGGGGCCGTCGTCTGCGGCCTCCAGGGGGCGGTGCGCCTGGGTGCGGGCTCGACGGTGCGGGAGAACGCCACCGTCCTCGGCTCGCCGCATCAACCCGTCGCGGTGGGAGAGAAGGTCTCTCTCGGCGCGCGCAGCCTCCTGCTCGGCGCGGAGGTAGGCAACCTGTGCGAGGTGGGCTCCGGCGCCATCCTCATGCCGGGCGTCCGCCTGGGCGAGCGCTGCCTCGTCGCGGAGGGCACGCTCGTGCCCGCCGGCATGGTGGTGATGGCCGACTCCATCCTCGCGGGCCGCCCGGCCCGCGTCATCCGGCGCGTGGACACCGGGGACCTGGAGCGACTGCGCTCGTCTCGCTCCGGCACCCTGACGCTGCCGGAGCAACCCCTCACCTCCTTCTCCGCCAGAGACCGCGCCGAGGACGCCCCCATGGGACAGCTCTATTCCTTCCGAGACCGCCACCCGCTCGTGCACCCCTCCGCCACGCTCTTCTCCTCGTGCGAGGTGACGGGCGACGTGGTCGTCGGCTCCGGCTGCATCATCGGCCCCGGGGTGAAGATCGTCGGCGAGTCGCACATGCCGCTGAGGATTGGCACGGGGGTGCGCATCCACGCCAACACCGTGCTGCACCTGTCACCTGGTGGCACGTTGACGCTGGAGGATGGCGTCATCATCGGGCCGGGCTGCATGGTGGGCGGCTGCGTCATCGGCGCTGGGACGGTGGTGGAGCCGGGGGCCACGCTCTGCGATGGCAGCCGGGTGGGCCGTGGCTGCGTCATCGGCGCGGGCAGCCTGGTGAAGCAGGGGGCCAGCTTCCCGGACGGGGCGCACATCGACGGGTTCCCGGCGGTCCAGACGGGCTCGCTCTCCGCGCTGCCGGCCGCGCCCCGCTGGGCGCTGCGCGCCGAGGACCTGCTGGAGCTACGGCGCGTGAGCTGAAGGGCGCGGCCCGGACGCCTCCGAAAAGACAGCACCCGGGCGGCCACGAGGCCCCCGGGTGCTGGTTCGACTCGAGCGTGTGGCGGATGGGGCTCAGTACGTGCCCACCAGCGACACACCGGAGAAGGTCGAGTAGGCGCGCACCATGATGTAGTACTTGCCGTCCGTGGTCTTGGCCGGCATGGAGCACGTCTCCGCATTGCCGCTCAGGTACGGGCGGCAGTCATACGTGGAGGTCGTCGGGGCGGCGTTGTAGCGGACGTACAGGTCCGCGTCGCCCGTGCCACCGGAGGTCTTGAAGGTCACCGCCCTGCTGGCCGGGACGTCCATCGTGTAGTTCACCGAGCCCCCCGTCGAGGCGGACAGGCCGGTCACCGGCACGCCGTTGCTGAGCACGGGCGGCGGCGTGGAGGTGGTGTACACGCCGAGCAGCGTCACGCCGGAGTAGGTGGAGTAGGCGCTGAGCAGCACGTGGTACGTGCCCGCCTGGATGTTGGTGATGGTGCAGGTCTCGGTCGTGGCGCTGCCCTCGGACTTGCAGTCATAGGTCGAGGTGCTGGGCTGCGAGCCGAAGGCGACGTACATGTCCACGTCACCCGAACCGCCGGAGGTCGTGAACTTCAGGCTGGTGGCGCCCGCGGGGACGACCAGGCTGTAGAACTTCTGGTTGCCCGTGCTGCCGGACACGCCCGTCACGGGGACGTTGTTGGTCAGCGGGGTGGACGGCTGCGGCTGCGTGGTGCCGCCCACGCCCACGGCCTCCCACGCGGCCTTCACGGCGTCCTGCGTGGCCTGGTCGTAGCCGAGCTGCTGCGCGGCCTGGATGGTCCACGTCTTCGCCTGCGCGAAGGTGGTGCTGGGCGTGTAGATGTCGGCGTTGGCCTTGTACCAGATGCGGGCGGCCTTCTCGACGCCGATGGCCGGCACCACGATGGTGGAGCGGTTGCGCGGGTGCGTGCCGCCCTTGGAGAGCAGCGCGAAGGCCAGGTTGGGGATGCCCGAGCTGTAGTGCACGTCCGTGCTCGAGGTGTAGTCGGAGGCGTAGTCCAGCGAGGCGCCGTCCTTCTTCGGGTCATCCATGTAGCGCAGGGCGTCGCCCGCGGTGCCCGGGGTCCAGATGTCCTCGCCAATCTTCCAGACGTCCGGCGCGGTGCTCCAGGTGCCGGAGGCCCAGCTCTCGCAGATGGCGGAGAAGGTGTCCGACATGGCCTCGTTCAGGCCGCCGGACTGGCCGGAGTAGGTGAGGTTGGACTCGTGCTCCGTGACGGCGTGGGTCAGCTCGTGGACGGTCACGTCCGCGTCCTTGCCCAGCTCGATGGAGTTCACGCCGTCGCCGTCGCCGTACACCATCTGCGTGCCGTCCCAGTACGCGTTCACGTAGTTGCGGCTGTAGTGGACGGTGCTGATGAGCGTGGCGCCCGCGTTGTCGATGGAGTCGCGGCCGAACAGCGTGTTGTAGCAGTTGTAGGTGAACCCGAGCTGGTCGTAGTTCATGTCCACGTGGGCGTCGCCGATGGCGGCCTGGCCCTCGGAGCGCTTGAGCGTGCCGGGGGTGGTGGTGCCATTGTTGGCGCTGTAGACCTTGCGGTTGATGGCGCTGTGGATGAGCGGGTGGCGGGCCACGACGCCGGCCTGGCCGCGCGCATCCACGTACACCTTGTCCAGCAGCGGCATGGTGTCGAGCTGCGCGCCCTTCACGCGCACTTCCCAGGCCAGGAACAGCGTGCCCGCGTCGTCGCGGACGTAGACGAGGCGGGGCGTGCCCTCGGCGGACAGGCCCGTGCCCTGGGTGCCACGCACCGCGAGCGCGGAGGCGGCGGCCGAGCCGACCAGCGGGGTGGACGGCAGGTCCACGCCGTCACGCGCGGAGCCGTTGGCGGCGAACACGTTGCCGTCCTTGCCCACGTGGATGACGAGCTGCTGGTTCACGACCTCCAGGCCGTGCTTCGTCTGGTTGTAGCGCAGGTGCTGGATGCCCTGGGCGTCCGTGCGGGCGCTGTCCAGGAACATGTCGTCCGGGTTCAGCCGGAAGATGGGCGCGATGCCCTGCAGCGCGGGGGCCGCCGCGAAGGCCGCGTGGCCCACCGACAGCGCGGAGCGCGTGCGCTCGATCTTGCCCAGCTCACCGACGATGGTGTCGGGGATGCCGTCGGCGTGGACGCTCGCCACGCCCACCGCCGGCAGCTTGCCGAGCGAGGCCTGGATGTCTCCACCCGACTTCGCGTCGGGAGCCTTCGCCTCCTCTCCAGGAGACTCCACGGTGCCACACGCGGCGAGCGCAACCCCCAGCCAGGCCGCGCCAATCGTCTTCAGGACTCGATGAGCCAAACGCAGTACCTCCGGTAAAAGGCAGGGTATTCGTGACACACAAGGAATCAGGATTTCAAATTTAAAATCATTTATTCAGGTTTCCATTTATTTCCGAGTTTAGAATGTAAACAAGCTTTACGAGGACTGTCCTCGTGGAGCGAGAATTATCCAGGTGGGAGAAGGGGACACGGGCCGCCGGGCCGCAGTGCCGCGGGCAATCTCGCGTCACGCTGAAACACGTCGCGAGACGTTGTTGGATTCGAACAGCCTTGAAAGGAATTGCACCGCGCCGCGTCCAGCGATGCGACATGCGGCGCGAGGGGACGTGGGGGGCGCGGCGGGAGGTCAGCGCGGGTCCGGCGCGTCGTCCGCGCCTTCGTCGGAGAGGAGCCACTGCCGGGCGGGGGCCTCCTCCCAGAAGCGGCGGAGGATGCGGTCGGTGCGGCTGCCGGCGGCGACGCGGTTGAGCTGGTGCGCGACGACCTGGCTCTCCACCAGCTCCGCCACCTTCACCACGCCCGAGCGCAGGCCGTACTCCTGCACGCGGCGAATCATGTCCGCGGCCTCCGGCGAGGCCGGGCGGAAGGTGCGCAGGTCCGCGAGAATCTTGATGTCGCGTCCCGACAGTGTGTCCGTGGCGCGCTCCAGCTCCGCCACGAAGGCCTCCATCTCCTGCACCCGGATGTAGCCCTCCAGCACGAACTCGAGGACGGCATGGTCGCGGTCGACTTCGATTCGGAACACCAGGCACTCCTTCGCCGGGCGAAAGGTAGGTGCCGCGTCCCGGGCTTCCCAGGCGCCTGTCGGGGTGGGCCGCGAGTCCAGTTCAGGATTCGACGTTCAGCCGTTCGAGCAGGAGCTCGAGTGCCCGCTCCACCACGGCCCGCCGCACCTGGCTCCGGTCTCCCGTGAACACGTGCCGTTCGACGGTGACGGGCCCGGCCCGGCGCGCCACCGCGATGAAGGCCAGCCCCACCGGCTTCTGGGGCGTCCCTCCGCCCGGGCCGGCGATGCCCGTCTCCGCCACGCTCCAGTCCGCGCGCGAGCGCTCCAGCGCCGCGAGCGCCAGGGCCTCCGCCGCCTCCGCGCTCACCGAGCCATGCGCCTGGAGCAGCGCCAGCGGCACGCCCAGCTGCTCCACCTTGGATTCGTGGGAGTAGGGCACGAAGCCGCGCTCCACCACCGCCGAGGCCCCCGGCACCTCCGTCAGCCGCGCGCACACGCCGCCGCCCGCGCACGCCTCCACCAGCACCAGCCGCGCGCCCAGCTGCCCGCAGCGCGCCAGCACGCGCGCCGCCAGCGCGTCGTCCGTCATGGCCGCGCCTCCGAGGGTCGCGCGCCCAGCACCGCCACCAGCGGCTCGTCGCGCCAGCTCAGGCCCACCAGGCCCGGCTCCCGCCGCGCGCCCAGCGCGGGATGCAGGGGGACCGCCACCCGCTCCAGCGCCTCCAGCGGCGCGAAGCCCGCGCGGCGCAGCCGCCGTTGCCAGGTCCGCGCCCGCTCGTGGCGTTCGCAGCGCGCCGACTCGTCCACCGTTCCCACCACGTCGTCCACCTCCCGGCCGTAGAACCGCTTGATGGCCGCGCGCTCGTCCTCCGGCACCGGCAGCGTATCCAGCAGATGGAAGACGTGCGTGAAATGGTTCCACGCGTTGGCGAAGCGCGCCAGCGGCTCGGCGCGGAAGTGGTCGACGTCGGGCTCGCACAGCACCAGCCCGGCGGGCTCGACCGCGCGCAGGTGGCGCAGGACGGCGTCGCGCGCCTCGCCCCCGCTCCCGGGCGCCTCCGCCACGTGGTGCAGCGAGAAGGCCGCGTTGACCACCAGCGGGCGGGGCAGCGTCGCGAGCCAGGCCCACGTCGCCCCGGACAGCGCCTCCACGGGCGCCACCACGCGCTCGAAGCGCAACGTCGCGCCCAGCTCGCGCGCCACGTCGTTCACGGTCGCCTCCGCCTGGGCGAGGCTCTCCGCGCTCGGGTCCACGCCCACCACCGTGAGGCGCCTCGGCAGCAGGCCCCGCGCGGCCATGCCGCGCAGCAGCCGCGCCTCCTGTCGCCCCTGCCCCATGCCCACGTCCAGCAGCGTGGCCTCCTCGCGGCCCGCGAGCAGTCCGCCGAGCACGGCGTTCGCCAGCGCGTCCGCGCAGGACGCCAGCGGCAGGTGCGTCATCAGCAGCCGGAACAAATCAATCTGCCGGGCGCCGTCCACGCAGAGGGGTTGCAGGTAGGGGTTGCGGGCTCCGGCGCGGGGGCCGTCCAGCCGCCTGGCGATGGCCGAGGCGAAGAGCTGGTATTCGAGGTCCTGGGGTTCGGCCTCCACGTCCAGCAGGGCGTCCAGCGAGGACAGGGCGGTGCGCGCCGCTCCGGGCCGTCCCGCCACCGCGTGCGCCATCCCCTGGAAGAGCAGCTCATCCTTCTGCGTGCGCATGGGCATCCACTCCTTCCCCACCCGGGACGTCACGGGCCGCGCCCCGGCCCGCCACCCGCGTTCGCGGCCCGCGCGCCTCCTCCGTGAGGTGCCACACATGGGAGCGTCTGGAGGTCCAACCCAAGGGTCCACGGCTCCACGCTGGCCCTCCCCCCATCAACGCCGCGCGTCGACGCGACGCATCGCTCCATCCATCGTTCCTCCGGCGCGGGACGATGGACGCCGACGCCTTCCGGAGAGAGGCTTCGCGCCCGCGAGGACGAGGTCACCGGCCGGAAGTGACAGTTCCAGGCGTCCTCGGTGTTCGTGGGGGTCCATGTTGTCGCACCGTTGCCTCGCCGTGTCCCTGTTGCTCTGGGCCTTCGTCACGCCCCGCCTGGTCCTGGCCCAGGGGCTTCCCTCGCCCGCGAGCGACCCTCGCCAGGTCGAAGTCGAGCTGGAGACGGGCGATGACGGCGCCGCCGTGTCCGCCGAGGACGCCGCGCGACTGGGCCTCTCGCCGGATGGACGCGAGGTGAAGCTGGTGCCGCCCGCGCTGACGCGGGACTCCCCCGCCCCGTGGCCGGAGGGCCTGGAGGGCACGGCGGGCGAGGTGTCGCTGGAGCTGCTCGTGGACGCCACGGGCGCGGTGGCGGAGGTGAAGGTGGTGACGCCCGCGGGCGAGCCCCGGCTCACGGAGGCCGCGCTGAAGGCGGCGCCGGGCCTGCGCTTCACCCCCGCCACGCTGGCGGGCGCGCCCGTCGCCGTGCGGCTGCCCTTCGTGTACCGCTTCGAGCCCCCCGCGGCGCCCGTGCCCCGGGCCACCGCGCGTCTCGAGGGCGAGGTCCGCGCGCGAGGCACGCGCCGGCCGCTCGCCGACGCCACCCTCTTCCTCGACGGGAGCCCGGAGCCCGCGGGCGGCGTGGATGCCCAGGGGCGCTTCGCGCTGGAGGTCCCCCCCGGCGCGCACCGCGTGGAGGTGCGCGCCCCCGGCCATCGACCCGGCGTGTTCGAGGAGACGGTGGAGCAGGGCCAGGTGCTCCAGGTCGTCTACCGGCTCCAGCCAGGGCGCGTGAATCCCTACGAGACGGTGGTGCGCGACGAGCGCCCCCGCACGGAGGTGACGCGCATCACCCTGCACGAGCAGGAGCTGCGGGAGGTGCCTGGCACGTTGGGAGACCCGTTCCGCGTCGTCATGTTGATGCCGGGCGTGGGCAGCCTCGCCTCCGGCATCAGCTACCCCGTGGTGCGGGGCAGCCAGCCGGCCGCGACGGGCTTCTTCCTCGACGGCGTGCGCATCCCCATGCTGTACCACCTGCTGCTCGGCCCCGCCGTCATCCACCCGGACTTCATCGACACCATCGACTTCTACCCGGGCACGCCGCCGGTGCAGTACGGCCGCATCCTGGGCGGCGCGGTGGAGGGGCGGCTGAGCCGGCCGCGCGAGGACCGGCTGCACTTCACCGCCTACGCGGACCTCCTCAACAGCGGCGGCTTCGTCGAGTACCCGTTCGAGAGCACGGGCACGTCCGTCAGCGTCGCGGGGCGCATCAGCTACTCCGCGCTGCTGGTGACGCTGGCCGCGGCGCTCTTGAGCAACAACGAGGCGGAGCGCATCCACGCCAACTTCTGGGACTACCAGGCGCGCGTCGAGCAGAAGGTGGGCCAGGGCCGGGTGCGGCTGTTCGCGCTAGGCAGCTCCGACGACGTGGGCGCGGCGCCGGGAGAGGAGCTCGCGGGGAACACGGGGGCGCGCGTCGTGTCGCGCTTCCACCGCGTGGACCTGCGAGGCACGCACCCGCTGGCGGGCGGCGAGGCGGAGCTGGGGCTCACCGTGGGCTTCGACACCGTGGGCCTCACCGGCGAGGAGTCCGTCCTGCGCCCGAGCGGCGCCATCGAGGTGGACTCCGTGGGCCGGTACGCGCTGGAGCAGACGACGTACGCGGCGCGCGCGGGCTGGAAGCGGCGCGTGGGCGAGACGCTGGAGGTCGCGGTGGGCGGCGACGTGGAGCACCGGCGCGCGGCCACCCTCATCACCGGCACGGCCATCCCTCCGGGATACGACCCGACGGAGGGGCCGGACCCGGTGAAGAGTCCGTCGTCGCTGGCGACGTTCGCGGGCGCGTACGCGCAGGTGACGTGGGTGCCGGTGGAGCGTTGGCTGTTCCAGCCCGGCGTGCGCGTGGACAACTACCACCTGTCTCCCGGCATCGACCACACGGTGGCCGAGCCGCGCCTCACCGTGCGCCACCAGCTCACCGGCACGCTCGCGCTCAAGGGCGGCGCGGGGCTGTTCCACCAGTCCCCCACCGTGCTCATCCACCTGCCCGCGGTGGACACCTCCAGCCTGCGCTACGGGCTCCAGGAGGGCGTGCAGTTCGACGTGGGCGCGGAGTGGAAGGCCACCGAGGGCCTGGAGGTGAGCGCCGACGTCTTCTACAACCCGCTGTCGCGCACGGTGGAGCTGAACCTCCAGGACGTCGTCGAGAACCGGCGGCGCCGCGGGCTGAACGTCCCGGACCCGGCCGCGAGCGGCTACGCCTACGGCCTCGAGCTGATGGCGCGCCACCCGCTGGGACGCGACTGGTTCGGCTGGGTGTCCTACAGCTTCCTCCAGAGCAAGCGGCGCGTGTGGTTCGACCGGTATGGCGACAACGACCGCGTGGTGGAGACGGTGGAGGGGACGCTGCCCTTCGCCTTCGAGCAGGCCCACGTCGTCAACGCGGCGCTCAGCTACAAGCTCGGCAACAACTGGACGGTGGGGACGGTGGTCCACTTCAACACCGGCCGCCCGGAGTCGGGCGAAATCACCACGCTGACCCAGCGCCTCGTCACCGACGAGGAGGGCCGCCAGCACTGGGTGCGCCAGGGTCGGGACCAGGCCGAGCGACTGGACGCGTTCTTCCGCGTGGACCTGCGCGTGGCGAAGTCCTGGGCGCTGGAGGACTTCACGCTCGACGCGTCCCTGGACATCCTCAACGTCTCCGCCCAGCAGGAGGTGTTCGCGTATGACTATGGCTTCGACATGCGGGGCCAGCCCGAGCGCAAACCCGCGAGCCTTCCCATCATCCTCCCGATGCTCGGGGTGAAGGGGACGTACTGACATGCGCCGCCTGCTCCTTGCCCTGCCCTCCCTCGCGCTGTTCGTCTCGGGCTGCGACCGCAAACCCGAGGACCCCGTGTTCGTCTACGGCAAGCTGCTGCACGCGGATGGTTCGCCGCGCGTGGACACGCCGCTGCCGCTGGAGCGCAAGATTCATCGGAAGAGCGGCCTGCCTCCCACGGAGGCGGAGAACCCCTTCGTGCTCTACGCGGAGCAGCGCAGCGAGCGCTCCGGGCACTTCACGATGGAGGTCCTCAAGGGGGATGCCCAGGACACGCAGTTCAACGAGTTCATCGACTACCGCTTCCGGGTGACCGCGCCGCTGGAGGACGGGCATGGCGTCTATGCGAGCTTCACGTTCGACGACGACGTGGAGCTGCCCCCCATGCGGACCTGGGAGCCCCACCTCGTGGTGAGGGAGGAAGCGGAGGGGCCCGCGCTGTCCTTCGACGCCGCGCCGCCACCGCCGGAGCTGCCACCCTCGGGGCGGCTCCTGGAGCTGTATCGCTACGGAGAGGAGCCCGTGCCCATGCCCCCCACGACGCCCGCGCCGGTGCTCCAGTTGCGTGGCGAAGGGGGGCTCGTCTGGGAGGCCCATGACCCGGGCTCGCCGTGGCGGCCCTCGCCCTACGTGCTGGAGGACTTCGAGGGCGTGGAGGCGCAGGCGCGCGCGGTGACGATGGGGACGTGGACCTTCGAGCCCCTGGGGGCTGGCGACAGCGGCGTGGCCTTCCGCGTGGAGTGGCGGGGGCCTCGGGTGCCCGTGGCGCCGGGGCACCTGCGGCCTGTCAGCCGGGGCGTGGCCTGCGCGCCCTCGTCGGTGGAAGGGCCATGTCCCTACACGGATGGCGTGCTCACGCGGGTGAAGCTGAATCCGGCTCCGGACAACGTCAACCCGGGTGAGCGGGAGCTCGTCCTGTCGTGGGAGGCGCCCGTGAGGCCGCGTCGCATCGTCCTGCGCGACCTGGAGACCATCGGCCTGGGCCACCTGCCGAAGATGCGCGTGGTGCTGGAGGGCAGCGTGGACGGCGCCGACTGGACGATGCTCGCGGACGTGCTCTACGTGAACCACGACGAGAACGACCTGGGATGGGACGTCCTCCGGATGACGGTCGACCAGACGGAGAAGGACTCTCCCTACGGAGACGAGCGGCTGGACATGGTGACGAAGGCGCGCTTCCTGGACATTCCCCTCCCGGGAGAGGCCACCGTGCGCCACTTGCGGCTGACGCTGTTCGAGGAGAACCGGCTGTACTCCGGCACCCTCTACTCACTGTCGGAATTCTCCGTCTTCGAATAGCCCTCCAGCGCAGGTTGCCTCCGACTGGGGACATGCGGACGTTGCGAGAATGTCCACGGTCGTCGAAGGAGGACACCTTGCGCACGAGTCCACCGAAGAGATTGTCCCTGATGTCGGAACGCGAGGCCCAGCTCGTGTTGTCCAGCGCACCGGGCCACCTGTCGAGCCTGACGCGGCGTGAGCTGCGCGGGCGCGTCCTCCGGGCGCGTCGGCTCGTGGACAAGTACGAGGACCTGGCGATGCGCCAGCGTCGCGAGGCCCTGCGCAAGCAGGCGCCGCGCCGCGTGCGTCCGGCGGAGGGCAACAAGAACACGCTGCGCAAGGCGGCCTACTTCCGGCAGGCGCTGGAGCGCTTCGAGAAGCGGCTGGAGGTGGTGGATCGCCAGAGCGAGGCCCGCGCGATGGCGAAGCGTCCGTCGAGGGCGCAGCGACGGGCGGCGGGTTCACGCCGTGGGCGCGCGGCGACCGCGGGGCGGGCGACCGCTCGGGGCGTCATGGGGAAGAAGCCCGTGCGCCGCACGCGTGCCGCGGGGCGCACCGCGACGGGCTCGGCGCGCGCGACGAAGGCACAGCGGCGCAAGGGCGGTGCTCGCAAGCAGCAACGCTTCGGAGCCGTCAGGCGCACCTCGCACGGCGTCGCGCGCAACCGGCGGACGCAGGCGCGGCGCGACAGCCGTCGCTGAGACACGGCCCCGTGCGCATGGACGCGGCTCGTTGTCAGCCAGGCGTGAGCCTGGCCGTGTGCGGCGCATGCGCGTGCGATTCTCCGGCTGGAAGACCTACATCCCGTTCATCCCCCTGTTCAAGCTCCTCCGACGGGAGCTTGGCTCCTCGTCGTACGACACAGTCTCGACCATGGAGGTCATCACCCGTCGCCCCGTCGAGGTCATCGAACTGCCGGACATCGAGCAGGCCCAGGTGCTCGCCGACCGGGCATGCCCCCTGGGGGTCATGGTCAGGGTTCACGGACGGCAGGCGCATGTGACGGGGACTCGGGACCCTGGCGCGGGCCCCGCGTTCGCCGACCTCCTGGTCGCCATCGCCGGACTCTCGCCCGAGGAGGCCCGATGCATCGCGGAGAGAGCGACCCAGCCACCGCCGGCATTCATCGACGTCGGCACTCGCGAGGTCGCTCAGCGCATCGCGCGCGAGGCCGAGCAGCTGGGATTCATCTGCGAGGCCGTCGAGTAACGTTGCTCACCGGCTGGTCGGACGAGACGCTCTCTTGCGCGTCGCCAGCCGCCGGTGACGCGGCAGGAGCGGCGATCGAAGCGCCGCCCCCGACGGCCTCAGGCCCGACGACGACGGGCCACCACGGCCAGCAAGCCGGAGAGCGCGAGCACCCACCACACCACGCCCGTGCCCGCCGCGCTGCATCCGCCGCCGCTGACCTCGACGTCCGGATGGAGTCCGGAGTCCGGCGGCGTCCACGGCCCGGCGTCCGGCTCCTCGCCCCCCGCGTCCGGCGTCCCCGGCCCCGCGTCCGGCGTCTTCGTCAGCGTGCTCTCGTCGAAGTACGCGCCGCACGCCGGGTCCTCGGTGCCGTCCGCGCGGTGCGCCAGCGCGAGCGCGTACGCCCCCGCGCCGAAGCCCACCATGGGGATGTTGAACTTGTGCGTGCCCTTCAGCTCGTCATACGTCTCCGCCACCGCGAGGTAGTTCTTCGTGGACTGGTTCGTCACCCACTCCAACACCCGGTCCGCCCGCGCCGCGTCCCCCGACATGCGCTTCACCATCGCGCCGCGCAGGCTCACGATGACCCACTCCGCGCTGTCGTACTCGCTGCCCCACGGGCTCATGTCCGCGAAGCCCGCGTGGTCGTACCGGTCATCGTTGCGCGACCAGCCCGCCCCCGCCGGAGACGACAGGCGCAGGTCGAGCCCACGCACCGTGGCCTTGGCGATCTTCCCGTTCGGGTCGAACAAGCCGAAGGCGAACGCGTCGAACACCGCCGCGTCCCAGTACCCCCGCCCCGCCTTCAGCTCCTCCAGGTTCGACGCCAGCACGTAGTTGCCATCCGTCAGCTTCTCCGCCATCGCCTTGCGGATGGACTCGCCCGCCTCGCGGTAGCGCGTGGCGCGCGCGGTGTCGCCCACGCGCCCGGCCAGCGCCGCCGCGTCACACAGGCCGCGCGCCGCCGTGAGGCTGGTGTACGCCCACGAGCGCTGACGCCCGTTCCAGTGCGTCTCCCAGATGGAGGAGTCCGGACGGATGAGCCCCGTCTCCGGGTCGATGAGCGCCACCAGCGCGTCGCCCACCTTCGTGGACACCGTCGGCCACGTCTGGTCCACCAGCGACACGTCCCCCGTCGTGCGCTCGTAGTGCCGCAGCGACCAGAGGAACAGGCCGAAGCCGTCGAACTCCAGGTTCGGCCCGGCCTCGTTGAAGTCCGTCTCCTCGACGCCGAAGCCGTGATAGCGCGTCAGCGTGATGATGTACGGCGGCATCGAATACGGCTGGAGCTCGCGCCAGCTCTGGAACCGGCCGCTGTCCGCGTTCAGGTAGTAGCTCAACGCGTCCCGAGCGTCCGCGCGCATCCCCAGCGTCGCCATGGCCGCCGCCGCGTACGCGCCATCCCGAATCCACGCGTACGTCCACTGTCCGGGGGGAAGGCTCGCCAGCACCGCGCCCTTGCCCGCGTGGCGCACCCGGCCCGGCAGCGTGGCCGGTGAACCGTCGGGCGCCTTGAAGCGCGTGCGGCGCGCCTCGCCGTCACGGCTGAGCGAGTCGCGCAGGAAGGTCTCGCTCTCGCGCACCTGGGCCATGTGCAGCACCACCGCCGACTGGCGCACCAGCTGCTCCTCCCGCTCCGCCACGCCCGCGGGCACCTTCACCGTGTCCGTCTGGAAGGCCGCCCACCGCGCCACCTCCGCGTCCACCAGCGTCTTCGCGTCGGACGTGCCCGCGTAGTCCACCAGCCACTGCCGCGCCTCGGCCACGCCATCCGGGTTGCCCGTATGCACGAAGGCCACGCCGGCCCACTTCTCCGCGCCCGCGGCGATGTCGCCCAGGTTGAACTGGTACGCCGTCGCCCAGCCGTTGGCCGCGGACGGCGCCGCCGTGAAGTCCTGGAGGTCCTGCCCTCCGCCGTTGTTCACCACCGTGTACGCATTGCCGGAGCCCGTCGCGGTCGACACCCACGCCGCCTTGCGCGCCACCGCGCCCAGGGGCCGCGCCACCACCGCGCCCGCGTAACCCTTCTCCGCGAAGTCGTTGCCGTTCAACTCCACCGTCTCGCCGTTCTCGTCGATGTCCGACATGACGCCCGGCCGACCGAAGCCCAGGTGGAAGTTGTGCAGCGAGAAGACGCTCACCCCCGTGGACGCCGCCGTTCCCGTGTTGCGCACGCGCAGCGCCATCACGAAGGACGCGTGCGGCACCGACTGCGGCGCGAAGACATACGTCGTCACCTCGAGCGGGCCCACCTTCTGCACCAGCGTGGCCAGGCCCGTGCCCGCCGTCTTCCCGGGCGCCCACGCCGCGTAGCCGCTCGCCTCCAGGTCCGCGTCCTGCGTGCTGAGCCAGCGCTGCGTCCCACCGGAGCGCAGCCCGAAGAACGCATCGAAGAGCACGTCGCGCGCGTGCACCACCTGCGGCTGCCCGCGTACGAAGACGTCATTGCCCGCGGCGTCGATGATGGGCTCCTCGGTGGCGAAGAGGTGCTCGCGGAAGTGCGTCACCTTCTTCTGCTCCAGGTCCAGCATCACCGCGCCGTGGCCGTTGGACGACGGCAGCTTGAGGAAGGTCCGCTGCACGGCGACCTCGGCGCGGGCCTCCGTCGCCAGGGCACACAACAGGGCGGAGAGCGAGAAGGCCGCGACGCGCCAGGGCGTCCGGCTGGAAACGGGGAGGGAACGCTTCATCCCGCCGATTCTGGAGTGCTTCCGCCTCCGGGCCAACGGGGAGTTCCCTCTCTCGACGCCTTCCGGGTCCCCCCCGACACGCCACGCGGCGGGCCCGCTCCTGGAACCAGCCCCGGAGGGCTCCGCCGGGAGTCCTCGCTGAACATCCATTCACCCGGGAAGCCTCCCCGGCGTGCCCGAACGGACACCACCAGCGGTGGGACGTCAGTCCTTCACGACCGTGGTGATGATGAGCGGCGTCGGCGTGCCGATGAACGTCCCCGCCGTGTTCGTGCACGGCATGGGCACCTGCGAGAAGTTCGCGGCGTAGTAGCCGTAGGTGGAGCCGTTGCCCTTCTCGTAGAACTCGTGGCCGTCCGGGAGGACCACCTTCCAGACGTAGTTGATGCTCGTGTACTCCGTGGACGAACGCGCCCGGATGACACTCGTCACCTTCGTGCCCCAGTGGTACGGCGCCACGGCGGGCACCTCGACGGTCTGCGGAGCCGGAGCCCAGTCGAACGTGCTGCCGCCCCAGCCGTAGATGAGGAACACGCTCGTGCCCCAGGGCAGGTCGTCGTTACGGTACGTGAGGGTGACCTCCGCCTGCGCGGTGCTGAAATAGCCACACGTGTTGAGCACCGTCCGCGCCTCCACCCACTGCGAACCCGCGAAAGCCGAGGTGGACGTGAACAGCAGCGCGAGCACGAGCGCACGACTTGAAAATCTGGACATGCTGAGACTCCGAGGTGTGGGTTGAAAGCCCGTCCCTCTAGCAGAGCCGGGAAGGCTCGGGAACCCAGGCGTTCCCATGGGGAACCGCGACGTGCTCGAATGCCCGTCCGGCACGAGCGCCTCCGCGCGTCGAGCACGCCCACGCATGCCTCGCGAGCCGCCCATCGTCCTGCCCGTCCTGCTGCCGCTGCTCCGGCACGCGAACCCGTGGGCGCTGCTCCTCGCGCGGGAGGAGGGCTATCCGCTCAACACCGCCGCGCTCCTCTCCGAGCGCTACGCCCTCAAGAGCGACGAGAAGCCCTTCGCCAGGGAGCTGCTCGAGCGCAAGCGCAACCTGTGGCTCTTCCGCTGCGACCAGCGCCGCTTCGCGGGTGACTTCGTCGTCGTGGACATGTCCGAGCCCCGCCCCGCGCGGCGCCGGGTGGTGGTGCTCGACCTCAAGATGGGGGCGCCCCTCGTCCTCGGTGGAGGTGGAGCCGGCATCCAGCTCACCCACGCGCGGGACGCCGTGGCCGGTGTCGCGGCGAGGGGCCTCATCACGCCGGACACGCCCCATGTCCTCGCGACGGGGGACAAGGACGTCATGCTCGCCTGGCTGCGCGGCTGACCGCGCTCACCCTTCCGACCACAGCCGCCGCGAGAGCACCTCCTCCAGGTTGCGTCCGTGGAAGAACGCCTCGAAGTCACTGCCCTCCACGCCCTCCGGTAGACAACCTCCGAGCGCAATCGCGCGGACCCGCTCCGGCACGCCACGGGCCTCGCGCACCGCCGCCTCCAGCGCCCGCAAGTAGTGCCTCGCGGAGGCCAACGTGCTCGCGGAGACCACCCCGCCGTGCCCCTGGATGACCCACGTGCGCCCTCTCGCCTGGGCCCGGGCCAGCGAGGCGTCGAGGTCCGCCGGCTCGCCATACGCCACGTAGGCCATGTTCCCCACGGCGATGTCCGCGCTGAACAGCACATCCAAGGCGGGGACGTCGACGTTCAGCGTGCCCGGCGTGTGCCCGGGGTTCGGGAACAGCTCCAGCATGTACCTTCCCCACTCCAGGAACTCGACCGCGTCCAAGCACCGGTTCGGCGCGCGGAAGAAACCCGCCTCCTCGTCCGAGCGGAAGCGCTCCTGACGGAACGTCTCCTCGAAGCGCGCGTGAGCCCATGCCTCCGCCTCCGGGAACACCCGGAGCCCCGCCAGGTGGTCGCTGAAGCCATGCGTGCAGACCACCCGCCGCACCCGGGCCCTCAACTCGCCCGCGATCCACGCGCGGAGCGCCTCCGCGTCCGCCCGGCTCCCGAGCGCATCCACCATCAATACCTCCCCCTCCCGCAGGAACAGCGTGGCGTTGGAGTCATACGCCTCTCCCCGGACCACCCACACGTCCGGGGCCCACCGCAGCGTCTTCAAGCCCATTCCATCACCTCTCGTCAGCGAGCAGGCAGGAGTTGTCCCCGAGTTGCCCACATGCGTCCAACGCATCCTCCGCATCCATCCATGCGAGAATCGAATCGATGATTCTGGACGTGAGACACCTCCGATTGGTGGCGGCCGTGGTGGACACCGGCTCGATGACGGCGGCGGCGCGGGTGCTCCACCTGTCCCAGCCCGCGCTCAGCCACCAGCTCCGCGACGTGGAGGAGCGCCTGGGCACGGCGCTGTTCCAGCGCCAGGGCCGACGCATGGTCCTCACCGGCTCCGGCCAGCGCGTCCTCGAGGCCGCGCGCAAGGTGGTGGCCGAGGTGGAGGCCACCGAGGCGGACGTGGCCCGGCTCACCCATGAAGCCCAGGGCCGGCTCCGGCTCGCCACGGAGTGCTACACGGCCTACCACTGGCTGCCCGCCGTCCTGCGCCGCTTCTCCACGCGACATCCCCGGGTGGAGGTGCGCATCGCCGTGGAGGCCACGCGCCGCCCGGTGGAGGCGCTGCTCGCGGGCACACTGGACCTGGGCATCGTCAGCGCCCCGACGCGGCACCGGCGCCTCGCGCACGCGCCCCTCTTCGAGGACGAGCTGGTCGCCGTCATGGCGCCCGAACACCCCCTGGCGAGCCGCGCCGTCCTGCAAGCCTCCGACTTCGCGCGCGAGCACGTGCTGCTCTACAGCATCCCCCTCACCGAGAGCACCCTGTTCCAGGACGTGCTCACGCCCGCTGGCATCACCCCCGCGCGCGTGTCCCACGTGGAGCTGACCGAGGCCCTCATCGAGCTGACCAAAGCGGGCCTCGGCATCGCCGTGCTGGCGCGGTGGGCCGTGGCGCCGGAGCTCGCGCGCGGAACGCTCGTCGCCGTGCGTGTGACGCGCAAGGGGCTGCGCAGGCACTGGCACGCCGTCTGGCCGCGCGCCCCGCGCCCCGCGTCCCACCTCACCGCGTTCGTCGAGCTGCTCGCGAAGGCGGGACCTCCAGGGCGCTGAGCCCTCGGCGGCCCCCCCGACCAGGAGCCCACGCGCGGCGCCTTCACCTGACCGTGGCCCGGCGCTCACGGCAAGACCCCATCCCCTCGAGGTCTCCAGGTCGTCCGTCCCAAGGGCGCTGGCCGGGCCTCGTGCTGTCCGCGGGCAGCGCCTGCGCACAGGGCACGGACGCGCTCGTGAACTGGGAGCATCCGCACGCCCACCCGCTGGAGCCGACGCCGGACGGCACGCGGCTGTTGGAGTCCTCCGCGACGACGGACCTCGGACTCCTGGGAGGTCCGTCGTCCTCGAGTCGACGCGGGCCGCCACGCCGAGACACTGGCCCTCGCGCCGAACCCGGCACGTGAACCGTCGATGGCGGACACCGGGTCGCTCGCGGGGTGTGAACCGCTTCACACGTGTCTCGAGGGCAGTTAACTCCCGGCGGCGCCTCGGGTTTCCACTCCGGCGCCGCGTGACGGCTGAAACCGTGTTCAGCGGGGCCCCGACAGCGTGTCGTCCGGAAGCAACCGCTTGTCGTGCGACCTCGTCTCAAGACATGGGACTTGTTGCGTTCTGTCGGTTGGCGGCCCTTCAACAGAGAAGCCAGGCCGCGACACGGGGGAATGCATGCTTTCGTTCGGCCGGTCCACGCAGTCGCCCTGGAAGAACCTGGCCTGCTTCATGCGGGTGCTCATGACGCAGGTTCTCTACGTGGTGCCACTGTTCTGGTTCCTGGAGCTGGCGCAGAACGTGGCCTGGCGATGGATGAACGGGGACTGGGGCTGGCACTACCCGGAGTCGCCGTACCACTGGTTCTCCTTCGGCAGCATGATTCTCTGGGCCGGGTGCGTGGGCCTGTTGTGGGCCATGCACTTCTTCTGGTTCTACCCGCGCAAGGTGAAGGTGTGGATGCGCGTGGGCGTGGGCGCCGTAGCCTGCTTCCTGGGGGAGTGGTTCGGCGGCTACATGGCGGACAAGGTCTTCGACCACCCGCTGCAGGTCTGGCCCAGCTCGTTCCTGGTCTACGTCCATGTCGCCGCGCTCTTCTTCTGGGTGAGCAACGTCATCGTGTACCACCTGCTCACCGTCAACGTGGTGGACCTCACGCCCACGTATGACGCGCCGCCGGAGCCGGGCGCGCAGACGGCCTGAGCCCTTTTTCCGGAAAGCCCCTCCGCCGTGCTGGAATGCGCGGCATCGCCCCGTCGACCCGATGGGACGATGCAGGCGCGTTTCCACATCCAGGAGGGAGCAACGATGCTGAACAAGCTGATTGTGTCCGCCGTGGTCGTGCTGTCGGGGCTGGCGGGTGTCGCGGTCGCCGCCGAGCAGGGCGAGTCCTTCGCCTCGGAGTCCGTCGAAGCCGTGTGTGTCGCGCCCACCGCGTCCGTGGAGCTGACGCCTCCCGGCCCCATCGCCGCCTGTCCGTCGTACTGCGGCCCGGACCGCATCGCGTGTCTGGGGGACTGCGGCGGCAACGCCTCCTGCCGCGAGGCCTGCATCGACGCGTACGTGACCTGCTGCGGCTTCTAGCGAGCCGGTCCGCGCGCCGCGTGGCCTCGGGCACCGTGCTCGGGGCCGCGTGGTGTCGACCCACCGAGGGCGCGCGTCAGGAAGCCTCCACGCCTCCAGTCACCCCTGGGCCGCCACGCTGACCCCAGGCGTGTCCAGCGGGAGCTTCAAGCGCGCCCGGCAGCCGCGCCCCTCGGGCCGGTTCTCCAACCGGAGGGTGCCACCGTGCGCCTCGGCGATCTGCCGGCACAGCGCCAGGCCGATGCCGCTGCCCTGCGGCTTGGTGGTGAAGAACGGCACGAAGAGGTTGCCCGTGTCCGCCAGGCCCGGGCCCTCGTCCTCCACCCAGACCTCCACCGCGCCTGGCGTCAGCACCGCCCAGGACACCCAGACGTCGCCGCTCCCCGGCTCCGCCAGCACCGCGTCCACCGCGTTGCGCACCAGGTTGATGAGCAGCTGCTCCAGCTGGTCCGAATCCCCACGCACCACCAGCCCCGGCCCCGCGCGCACCGACACGGGCCGGCGCTTCTCCAGCGCCGCCACGCGCCGCACCCAGCCGTCCACCTCCACGCCCGCGAGCACCGGCGGCGGCAGTCGCGCCAGCCGCGCGTACGCGGACATGAAGCGCCCCAGCGCCTCCGAACGCCGGGCGATGATGCCCAGGCCCCCCTTCGCGTCGTCCTCCCAGTCCGACGGACGGGGCTGCATCAGCAGCGTGTCCCTCAGCGCCTCCGCGATGGACTGGATGGGCGCCAGCGAGTTGTTGATTTCATGGCTCAACACGCGCACCAGCCGGCGCCACGCCTCGCGCTCCTGCTCGCGCAGCGCGAGCCGCAGGTCCGCGAGCACCACCAGGTGGTGCGGCAGCCCCCCCTGACGGAAGCTCCCGCGCCGCAGCTCGTACGGGCCGCCCTCCTCCGCGAAGGTGCGCGTCAGCCTCCGGGGGGCCGGGCCCTCCAGCAGGTCCGCCAGTCCCAGCGCGCCCGCGCCCTTGCCCATCAGCTGCGAACGCGACTGCCCCAGCAGCTTCTCGCCCGCGCGGTTCACCAGCCGCAGCGTGCCCGCCGCGTCGAAGGCCAGCACCGCGACGTCGATCTCCTCCATCACCTGCTCCAGGAGCGCCCCCGCCTCCAGCGCGCCCAGCCGCTGCTCGCGCAGGGTGTCTCCCAGCGCGTTCACCTCCAGGAGCACCTCGCCCAGCGCGTCGCCCACGCGCGCGCCACGCCCGCGCGTCGAGTAGTCGCCCTCGCGCAGCGCCGCCAGCAGGTTGGCCAGCGCGTGCAGCGGGCTCATCACCCGCTCGCGCACCAGCAGGCCCACGCCCAGGAAGATACCCACCACCAGCGAGCTGAGCGTCCAGCGCACCTTCGAGGAGAAGTCCCCCGTCCACACCAGCGCGAGCGAGGTCACCGCGCCCGGCAGGCCCGCCAGCCATGTCAGGGCCAGCACCTGCACGTCATGGGGCCAGCGCTCACGCCGTCGGCTCACCGCACTCCCTTGATTCCGTAGTACTGGAGCCGCCGGTAGAGCGCGCTCCGCGAAAGGCCCAGTCCCTTCGCCGCCTCGCTCACATTACCCTCCTGCCGCGCCAGCGCGCGCTCGATGAGGTAGCGCTCCACCTCCTCCAGCGTCATCTCCTCCAGCCGGGACAGGCCCTCGCGCCCCGCGCGGCGCAGCAGCAGGTCCTCCGCCGTCACCTCGTCGCCCGTCGCCATCAGCATCGAGCGCTCCACCGCGTGCTCCAGCTCGCGCACGTTGCCCGGCCAGGGATAGGCGAGGAGCGCCTCCAGCGCCCCCGGCGACAGCCTGGACGCCGCGCGCCCGTAGCGCTTGCCGTGCTCGGCCAGGAAGTGCGCCGCCAGCAGCGGGATGTCCTCGCGCCGCTCGCGCAACGGCGGCAGCGGCACCTCCACCGTGTTGAGGCGGTACAGCAGGTCCTCGCGGAACCGGCCCTCCGCCACCGCCTTGGCCAGGTCCACGTTGGTCGCGCTCACCACGCGCACGTCCACCCGCCGCGTCTTCGACGAGCCCACCGGGTGCAGCTCGCCCGTCTGGAGCACGCGCAGGAGCTTGGCCTGCTGCGACAGCGGCATGTTGCCAATCTCGTCCAGGAAGAGCGTGCCGCCGTCCGCCAGCTCGAAGCAGCCGATGCGGTCCGCCTTCGCGTCCGTGAAGGCGCCCTTCACGTGGCCGAACAGCTCGCTCTCGAAGACGCCCTCCGACAGGCCCCCGGAGTTCACCGCCACGAAGGCCCGGTCCGCGCGAGCCGAGGCCGCGTGCAGCAGCCGCGCCACCACCTCCTTGCCCGTGCCGTGCTCGCCCGTCACCAGCACGTTGGCGTTGGACGGCGCCACCCGCTCAATCATGCGGCGCACCGGCTGCATCGCCCGGGACTCGGCCACCAGCGACGGCAGGCCGCCCTTGCCGCGCCGCAGGTGCTCGTTCTCCTCCTCCAGCCGGCGGCTGCGCTTGAGGGCGCGCCGCAGCTCCAGCTGCGTGCGCAGCGTGGCCAGCAGGCGCGTGTTGTCCCACGGCTTCTGGACGTAGTCGCGCGCGCCGGCGCGCATGGCCTCCACCGCGCCCTCCACGCTGCCCCAGGCCGTCATCACCACCACCGGGAGCGCCGCGTCCTGCGCGCGGATGCGGCCGAGCAGGTCCATGCCCTCCTTCCCGGACGTCGTGTCGCGCGCGTAGTTCAGGTCCATGAGGACCAGGTCCACGTCCTCTGCGTCCAGCGTGGCGAGCGCCCCCGCGGGCGACTGCGCGGTGACGATGGTGTACCCGTCGCGCTTGAGCAGCAGGCGCAGGGCCTCCAGCACGTCGGCCTGGTCGTCGGCGACGAGGATGCGCGCGGGCCTCGCGGCCGGGGCGGGCGCCGGTTCCGGCGCGGCAACGGGAGTGACGGGGAGGGGTTCGGACACGGGGACATCCATGAAGGGAAGGAGGGTGCCAGGAATGAAGCGGCTCAACCGCGACGAAGGATGGAAGCGGGGTCCACGCTGGCGGCCCTGCGAGCTGGTAGCCAGCTCGCCAACCAGGCGGTGCCCCATAGCAGGAGGGAGACGGAGGCCAACACCGAAACATCCAGCGCCTCCATCCCGTAGAGCAGCCCCTCCATGATGCGGTGGGCCGCCAGCGCGCCCCCCAGGCCCAGCGCCAGGCCCAGGGCCACGCGCCGCAGCGACTGGCCCACCACGAGCCTCAGGATGTCCACGCCCCTCGCGCCCAGCGCCAGACGGACGCCCATCTCGTGGGCCCGCTGCGCCACCGCGTAGGACATGACGCCGTAGATGCCCACCGCCGCCAGCACCAGCGCCAGCACGCCGAAGGCGCCCAGCAGCACGGCGCGGAAGCGGGGTTGGCCCAGGTCCTTGTCCAGCCGCGCCTCCAGCGTGGATGGTTGCGAGAGCGCCACCAGCGGGTCCACGGCGCGCAGCTCCTCGCGCACCACCGCCTCCAGCGACTGGGGCGACAGCCCCGCCGCGGCCCTCACCGCCAGCTGTCCTCCCGAGGACGGGTCCTGCGCCATGGGCACGTACACCGTGGGCTCGTGCCCCTCCTCGACGCCCGCGTACGCGACGTCCCCCACCACGCCCACCACCGTCACCCACAGCGGGTTGCCCTCCGCGTCGTCACCGCCGAAGGACACCCGGCGGCCCAACGGGTCCTGCCCGGGGAAGACCCGCCGCGCGAAGCGCTCGCTCACCACCATGACCCGCGGCGCGTTCGCGCCATCCGACGCCTGGAGCCGACGCCCGGCGAGCAGCGGCACGCGCAGCGCTTCCAGGAAGCCCGGCGTGGAGGCGTTGACCAGCGCGTTGGGGCGCACGGGAGGATCCACCGTGCCCTCCAGGAAGTAGCCCGAGCGGTGGATGGAGCCGCCTGCGGGGAGGCTCTCTCCCAGGCCCACGGCGGCGACCTCCGGCCTCGCGGCGAGCCGCTCCGTCAGCTCCCGGTGGAAGCCCGCCGCCCGCACCGGCTCCCCGTAGCGGTCCGCGGGCAGCGACAGCCGGGCCACGAAGACGCCCTCGGCGCGCACGCCAGGGTCCGCCTGGTACATGCGCCAGAAGCTCTTGAGCATCAACCCCGCGCCGGTGACGAGCAGCAGCGCCAGCGCCACCTCCGCCACCACCAGCACCGCGTGCACGCGGCCGCGGGAGGACTCCGCGGCGCCCCGTCCCAGCACCGCGCCGGGAGACAGCCGGCTGCGTTGCAGCGCTGGCACCAGGCCCACGCCCACGCCCGTCGTCAGCGTCACGCCCAGCGCGAAGAGGAGGACGCGACCGCTCACCCCCACCCCGTCCGAGCGCGGCAGGCGGCTGGCGCCCAGGTACAGCAGCAGGTCCGTGGCCCACAGCGCGAGCAGCACGCCCCCCACGCCCCCCAGCAGCGCGAGCAGCACGCTCTCCGTGAGCAGCTGCCGCACCAGCCGGCCACGCCCGGCGCCCAGGGCGACGCGGATGCCCAGCTCCCGCTGCCGCGCCGCCGCGCGCGCCAGCTGCAGGTGCGCCACGTTGGCCGCGGCCAGCAGCAACACCAGGGACACGGCGCCCAGGAGCACCCACAGGAGCAGCCGCACGTCCCGCGTGAGCTGCTCGCCGTACCCGCGCAGGCTCACCTCCAGCACGGCGTCCTTCTCCGCCGCGATGCGCGCGCCCACCGCGCCCAGTTCGTGCCCCGCGGACTCGAGCGTCGCGCCGGGCGACAGGCGCCCCAGCATGTAGAACGCGCGATGCCCCCGCGCCTCCCGGAGCTCCCGCGTCACGCTCGCGGGCTGACTGTCGAACGGCACCCAGAGCTCGGTGGAGCCCTGCGGCACGTCGAAGGACGGGGGCATCACCCCCACCACCGTGTAGGGCTGCCCATCCAGCGTCAGCGTCCGGCCGAGCACCTCCGCGCCACCGCCCTCCTTCAGCCAGCGCGCATGGGAGAGCACCACCACGCGCGCGTCGCGCTCCTGCGCGGTGAAGGTGCGCCCCAGCGAGGGCGTCACCCCCAGGGCCTCGAAGAACGGCCCCACCACCACCGCGCCCCAGAGCTGCCGCGCGTCCCCGGAGCCCGTGAGGGTGAAGGCCTCACCGGCGTACGCGCTCAACGCGCGCACCTGGGTGACCTCTCGCGCCAGGTCCTCGTAGTTGGGCAGGCTGTAGGCCGACCGCTGCCGGGTCGACGACTCGGGCGTCACCACCACCACGCGGTCCGACTCCGGGAACGGCAGCGGGCGCAGGAGCACCGCGTCCACCACGCTGAACAGCGCGGTCGTCACGCCGATGCCCAGCGCCAGCACCAACACCGCCGCCACGGTGAACACGGGCGACTGGCGCATCGTCCGCACCGCGTACCGCACATCCATCGAGACGTCGTTCCACATGGCGTGCCCCCCTCCGTGCGACTCAGTTCTTCTGGAGCCACCCGTCCGCGAGCTGGACGATGCGGTGGCCGTACGCCGCGTTGGCGTCCGAGTGCGTCACCTGGACGATGGTGGTGCCCTCCTGGTTCAGCTTCTGGAAGACCTCCATGATGTGCTTCGCCTGCTGCGAGTGGAGGTTGCCGGTGGGCTCGTCCGCCAGGAGCACCTTGGGGTTGGCGATGAGCGCGCGGGCGATGCCCACCAGCTGCTGCTGCCCACCGGAGAGCTGCGAGGGGAACAGGTCCTTCTTCCCCACCAGCTGGAAGCGGTCGAGCATGTCGCCCACCAGCGCGTCGCGCTCGCCCTTCTTGAGGTTGCGGTAGGCCAGGGGGACCTCGAGGTTCTCCGCCACCGTCAGGTTGTCGAGCAGGTGGTACTGCTGGAAGACGAAGCCGATGGTGCGCCGCGACAGCTCCCCCCGGTCCTTGGGCTTCAGCTTGTGGACCGCCTGGCCGTCCAGGACGTACTCGCCCTGCCACTCCGCGTCGAGCATGCCCAGGATGGACAGCAGCGTGGACTTGCCCGCGCCAGAGGGGCCCATCAGCGTGACGAACTCGCCGGCCTGGATGTCCAGGTCGATGTTGCGCAACACCCAGGCGCGCCCTCCCGCCAGGGGATAGGACTTCTCGACATGCCGCAGGGAGATGAGAGGTGAGGACATGAGGTTCCCGGGTGCGCCCCGTGGCGCACGGAATGGTGGAAGAAGGCGGGTTATTCCGAACGAAGCGCGATGATGGGGTCCACCCGCGTGGCGCGCCGCGCCGGCAGCCACGTCGCCAGCAACGCCACGCCGCTCAGCAGCGCCGCCACGCCGACGAAGGTCCACGGGTCGTACGCCGTCACGCCGTACAGCAGCGAGCCCAGGAAGCGCGCCAGCGCCAGGGACAACACCAGCCCCAGGGCCACGCCCAGCCCCGCGAGGCCCATTCCCTGGCGGAGCACCAACGCCAGCACGTCGCCGCGCGCCGCGCCCAGCGCCATGCGGATGCCCATCTCCCGCGTGCGCTGCGCCACCGAATAGCCGATGACGCCCGCCAGCCCCAGCGCCGCCAGCAGCAGCGCGGTGCCCGCGAACAGCCCCATCAGCAGCGCGGACAGCCGGCGCGAGCCGATGGACTCGTCCACCAGCCGGGTCAGCGGCGCCACGGCGAACAGCGGCACGTCCCGGTCCAGCTCCCGCAGCGCCGCCTCGATGGCCGGGCGCAGGGCCTCCACGGGGCCCGACTTCGCCCGCACCACCAGCCCCAGGAAGGCGCTGGGGGCCGCGTCGAGCGACCAGTAGGCGGCGGGCCTCGAGACATCCTCCAGTCCCTCTTCGCGCAGGTCATCGACGATGCCGACCACCGTCGACCAGTGCGTCCTCGGCTCGAGGGACAGGCGCTGGCCCAGCGCGTTGCCCTGGGGCCAGTAGACGTCCGCGAAGCGTTTGTTGATGACGACCTCCGACGGCTGGCCCAGCTCGCCGATGCCCTGGTGCAGCCGCCCCTGGAGCAGCTTCACGCCCAACGTGCGCAGGTAGTCCGGGCTCGCCAGCCGGAAGCTCACCTCGGGGAGGATTTCTCCCGGCGGCCGGGGACGGCTCTCGAACTCCAGCCCCCGGAAGGTGAGCCCGCCCAGCGGCAGCAGGTTGGTGAGCCCCACGGACTCCACGCCGGGCAGCGCCTGGAGCTTCTCCAACAGCTGACGCTGGAAGGCCAGCTTCCGCGAATCCTCCGCGTAGCGCACGTCCGGCAGGGTGAGGCGTCCGGTGAGGACACCCTCGGGGACGAAGCCCGCGTCCTGCGACAGCAACGCCACCAGGCTCTTGCCGAACAGCCCCGCCCCCACCAGCAGCACCAGCGCCAACGCCACCTGCCCCACCACCAGCCCCGAGCGCAGCTTCCCCGACCGCCTCCCTCCCGTCCCTCTCGAGCCCTCCCTCATCGCCGCGTTCAAGTCCGCGCGGCTCGCCTGCAGCGCCGGCACCAGCCCGAACAACACGCCCGACAACAGGCTCACCCCCATCGTGAACGCCAGCGAGCGCCAGTCCAGCCTCACCTCCGCCGCCCTCGGCAACCCCTCCCCCACCAGCGCCAGCAACGCGTCCGTCCCCCACAGCGCCAGCAGCAGCCCCAGCCCTCCTCCCACCACCGACAGCACCAGGCTCTCCGTCAGGAACTGCGCCATCAACCGCCACCGCCCCGCCCCCAGCGCCGCTCGAATCGACACCTCCCGCTCCCTCGACGCCGCCCTCGCCAACAGCAGGTTCGCCACGCTGCTGCACGCCACCAGCAGCACGAACCCCACCGCTCCCAGCAGGAGCCACAGCGTCCCCTTCACGTCACCCACCATCCGGTCCTCCAGGGGGGTGACGTGCACGGACCAGCCGAGGCCCTTGTAGCGAGGCTCCGCCTCCTGCATCTCGCTCACGACGCGGTTCATGTCGGCGCGGGCCTGCTCCAGCGTCACGCCCGGCTTCATCCGGGCCACCATCGCCAGGAAGCGCGTGGTGCGCGACGTGGCCTGCTCCTCCGTCGGGACGAAGGGCACGTAGAGGTCCACCCGCTCCGGGTACGCCGCCCGCGGGGGGAGCACGCCCACCACCGTGTACGACTCACCATTCAACTGGAGGGACTTGCCCAGCACGGCCGGGTCCTGCGCGAAGTGCGCGCGCCACGCCTTGTGCGTGAGCACCACCACCTTGTCGCGCCCCGGCGAGTTCTCCTCCTCGGTGAAGCCCCGGCCAAGCATCGGCCGCACCCCGAGCGTGGTCAGCCACGAGGCCGAAATTCTCGCCACGCCGAAGCGCTGCGCGGCGCCGCCATCGGTGAGCGTCATGTCCTTCCAGGTGTACACACCCGCGGAGTCGAAGACGCGGGAGCGGTCGCGGAAATCCTGGTACTCCAAGACGGAGACGGAGATGGCCTTCAGGCGCGCGATGTCGATATCGCTGGTGAGGTGGACCAGCCGGTCCGGCGCCTCGAAGGCCGGAGGCCGGAGGAGCACGCCGTTCACCACGCTGAACACGGCGCTGTTGGCGCCGACCCCCAGGGCCAACGCCAACACCGCCACCAGCGTGAAGCCCGGGCTCTTGCGCAGGGAACGAAGCGCGAAGCGGAAGTTCTGTAGCAGGGTTTCCATGTCGTCTCCGCCTACTCCGCTCGCAGCGCGATGATGGGGTCCACGCGCGTGGCCCGCCGCGCCGGCAGCCACGTCGCCAGCAACGCCACGCCGCTCAGCAGCGCCGCCACGCCGACGAAGGTCCACGGGTCATACGCCGTCACGCCGTACAGCAGCGCGCGCAGCAGGTGCGCCAGCGCCAGGGACAGCCCCAATCCCACCGCCACGCCCAGCCCCGCGAGGCCCATTCCCTGGCGGAGCACCAACGCCAGCACGTCTCCACGGGCCGCGCCCAGCGCCATGCGGATGCCCATCTCCCGCGTGCGCTGCGCCACCGAGTAGCCGATGACGCCCGCCAGCCCCAACGCCGCCAGCAGCAGCGCGGTGCCCGCGAACAGCCCCATCAACAGCGCGGACAGGCGCCGGGTTCCGATGGAGTCATCCACCAGCCGCGACAGCGGCGCCACGCCGAACAGCGGCACGTCTGCGTCCACGCTGCGCAGCGCGCCCTCCACCGCCACGCGGAGGGAGTCGGGGCTCCCCGACTTCACCCTCACAGCGAGCGCCAGGTTCGTCCCGCCGAGCTGCTCGAGCGAATAGTACGCGATGGGCACCATCGGCTTGTCCAGGGCCCACTCCCGCGCGTCGTCCACGATTCCCACCACCGTGGCCCACTGCGCGTCCGGCCAGTTCAACCGCAAGCGCTGGCCCAGCGCGTTGCCCTGGGGCCAGTACAGCTCCGCGAAGCGCTGGTTGATGACCACCGCCCACGCGGCGCCGGGGCCGTCCGTCGACTCCAGCATCCGCCCCTCGCGCAGCCGCACACGCAGCGCGCGCAGGTAGTCGGGGCTGACGGTCCGGAACTGCACCGCCGGCCATATCTCGTCGGGCCCCTTCGTCCGGCCCTCGATGGCGAAGCCGGAGGTCATCGAGCGCCCCAACGGCAGCAGGTTGGTGAGCCCCACGGACTCCACGCCAGGCAATGCCTGGAGCTTCTCCAACAGCTGACGCTGGAAGGCGACCTGCCGCTCCGCCGTGCCATGGGTCGTCTCCGGCAGGGAGAGCTGCGCGGTGAGCACGCCCTCGGGGTCGAAGCCCGCGTCCTGCGACAACAACGCCACCAGGCTCTTGCCGAACAGCCCCGCCCCCACCAGCAGCACCAGCGCCAACGCCACCTGCCCCACCACCAGCCCCGAGCGCAGCTTCCCCGACCGCCTCCCTCCCGTCCCTCTCGAGCCCTCCCTCATCGCCGCGTTCAAGTCCGCGCGGCTCGCCTGCAGCGCCGGCACCAGCCCGAACAACACGCCCGACAACAGGCTCACCCCCATCGTGAACGCCAGCGAGCGCCAGTCCAGCCTCACCTCCGCCGCCCTCGGCAACCCCTCCCCCACCAGCGCCAGCAACGCGTCCGTCCCCCACAGCGCCAGCAGCAGCCCCAGCCCTCCTCCCACCACCGACAGCACCAGGCTCTCCGTCAGGAACTGCGCCATCAACCGCCACCGCCCCGCCCCCAGCGCCGCTCGAATCGACACCTCCCGCTCCCTCGACGCCGCCCTCGCCAACAGCAGGTTCGCCACGCTGCTGCACGCCACCAGCAGCACGAACCCCACCGCTCCCAGCAGGAGCCACAGCGTCCCCTTCACGTCACCCACCACCTCGTCCTCGAGGGACGCCACGCCGATGGTGCGCTGCGAGGAGGCGTACTTCGGATGGCTCTCCGCCAGCTCCGCGGACACGCGCGCCAGGTCCTTCCGCGCGGACTCCAGCGTCACGCCCGGCTTCATCCGGGCCATCACGTCCAGGAAGCGCGTCTCCCGCTTCTCCTCGCCCGCGAGGTCTGGCGAGGGCGCGAAGGGCCGATAGAGGTCCATCCCCGCCGGATACACCACGCCGCGCGGCAGCACGCCCACCACGGTGTAGGGCACGCCATCCAGCTGGAGCGTGCGCCCGAGCACGCCCGGATCCTGCGAGAAGTACGTCCGCCAGGTCTGGTGCGTGAGCAGCACCACGCGGTCGCGGCCCGGCGTCTCCTCCTCCTCCGTGAAGTTGCGCCCCAGGGACGGCGTGACGCCCAGGGTAGGCAGGAAGGAGGCCGTGGCCTCCAGCACGCGCAGGTGCTGGGGCGTGTCCACGCCCGTCAGCGTCATGTCGTCGTCGGTGAAGGCCGCCACCGAGGAGAAGGCCCGCGTCAGGTCGCGGTACTCGCGGTACTCCACCACCGACGAGGACAACCCGAAGCGCTTCGCCTTCGCGAAGTCGTTGGACACGTCCACCAGCTGCTCCGGCGCCTCGAAGGGCGGCGGCCGGAGGAGCACCCCGTTGACGACACTGAAGACGGCCGTGTTCCCGCCGATGCCCAGCGCGAGCGCCAGCACCGCCACCAGCGCGAAGCCCGGGCTCTTGCGCAGCGAGCGCGAGGCGTGACGGAGGTCTTGGAGGAAGGTTTCCATGCGCGTGACGCCCCTACGGGGAAGAAGACGGACGACTCCCGTTCCCGCGCGCGGGGCGCGGGGCCGGGCCCCACCCTGCGACGAACGGTCAGCGGCGCTGCTCGTCCTGCACGATGCGGCCGTCGAAGAGGCTGACGGTGCGCGTGGCGGTGCGGGCGTGCGCCGGGTCGTGCGTCACCATGCAGATGGTGGCGCCCGCCTTGTGCAGCTCCGACAAGAGCTGCATCACCGCCTCGCCGTTCTTCGAATCGAGGTTACCGGTGGGCTCGTCGGCCAGGAGGATGAGCGGGTCCCCCGCCACCGCGCGCGCCACGGCGACGCGCTGCTGCTGACCGCCGGACAGCTGCCCCGGCATGTGCCGCGCCCGGTGCGCCATGCCCACCTTCTCCAGCGCGCGCTCCACCCGCTGCTTGCGCTCGGCGGCGGGCATGCCCCGGTACGTCAGGGGCAGCTCCACGTTCTCGAACACCGTCAGGTCGCCGATGAGGTTGAAGCTCTGGAAGATGAAGCCGATGTGCCGGTTGCGCACCAGCGCCCGGTCCGCCGCCGACAAATCCAACACGCTCTTGCCGTCCAGCAGGTAGGTGCCGCGCGTCGTCGTGTCGAGCAGGCCCAGCACCGCCAGCAGCGTGGACTTGCCGGAGCCGGACGGGCCCACGATGGCCACCCACTCGTTCTGCCGGATGGTGAGGTGGATGTTGGAGAGCGCGTGCGTCTCCACCTCCTCGGTCTCGAAGACCTTGGTGAGCCCCTCGAGCTGGATGAGGGACTTGCCCGCGTCCACCTTGGGCGCTCCCGCCAGCACCGCCGCGTCCTGCTCCACCGCGGGCGTCTCCGCCGTACTCGTCGTCATCGCAGCCTCACCCGCTCGGCCGCGTCCCACGCGGCCATGTCCGAAAGCACCACCTGGTCACCTTCCGCGAGGCCCTGCACCACCTCGACGGCATTCACCGAGCCACGGCCCAGCTGCACCGGCACCCGCACCGCTTCGTCGCTGCCCGGCAGCAGCCGGAAGAGCGACATCGTCCCGTTCGGCTGCGCGCCCGCCGGGCGCCCCACCGACAACACGTTGCCCAGCCGCTCCAGCTCCACCGTGCCCTCCACGGTGAGGTCCGGACGCGCGCCCTTGGGCAGCTCCGCCGGCAGCGACACCTCCACGCGCACCGTGCCCTGGCTGGCCGCCGGCGCCACCCGGGCCACCGCGCCCTCCACGACGCCGTTGCGCGTGTCCACCAGCGCCTTCTGGCCCGGCTGGATGTCCCGCGCCTGCGTCTCCGCGATGCGCAGCTCCGCCTTCAACCGCTCGGGCTTCACCACCTTCGCCAGCAGCACGCCCGGCGTCACCCACTGTCCCAGCTCCAACGGCAGCTCCTGCAGCACTCCGTCCTCCCCGGCGAGAACCTTCATCGACTCCACCTGGGTACGGCGGAAGCGGGCCACCGCTTTCAAGCGCTCCACCTGTTCCTGCAGCGCGGCCAGCTGGTCGCGCATGCTGGTGGCGACCACCGTCAGCTTCTTGCGCTCCAGCTCCAGGCGGCCCTTGAGCTCGACCGCCTTCTCGCCCGTCTGCCGGGCCTCGATTTCACCAATGAGCTCCTTCTGGTGGAGCGCGGTGCCCGCCGTCGCGCGGCGCTCCGCGTCGGACGCCTCCGCGGAGAGCGACGTCACGATGGCCTCCTGCGCCAGCCGCTGCGTCTCCAGCTGCATCCGCATCTGGATGAACTCGGCCTCGGCGCTGGACAGCTGCCGCTCCGCCTCCAGCATCTGCAATTGCACGTCCGGGTTGGACAGCTCCATGAGCAGCGTGTCCGCCGTCACCTGGGCGCCGGGGCGCACGTGGATGCGCTCCACGCGCCCCGCCGTGTCCGCCGTCAGCCAGCGGATGTACTCGGGCACCAGCGTGCCGGCGCCCTTCACCTGCCGCACCATGGGGCCCCGCTTCACCGTGTCGAGCCACACCGAGGCCCGGTCCACCGTCGGCGCCGCCGGACGCAGCCGCCCCAGCCCCACCGTCACGAGAATCAGCGCGAGCGCGCCCCCGATGGCGAGAATCCATGGCTTGCGGCGCGGCTTCTTGGCTTTGGGAATGTCCACGGACCGCCGCTAGAGCCAGCCGCGTGCCAACCGCTTCCCACACGCCAACCCACTGGAATCACTCGCCGCCAAGGCCCCTCCCTGGGAGGGCGTGCCCGCTTCCGAAAAGTGATGTCCCAGAAGCGGACAGGCTGCGGGGAGGCGCCCGACGTGTGCCACGATGCGGGCGGAAATGACCGCGTCCCTGCTCGAAGCCTTCCTGGACCATGCCCGGGCCACGCCGGAGCGGCCGCTGCTCACCTTCGAGCGCGCGTCGACCTCCTACGGCGAGCTGGCTCGGGACGTCGCCGCGTTCGCCCGAGGGCTGAGGCAGCGGGGCCTCCGGCCAGGGGAGCGCGTGGCGCTGTACCTGGAGAACAGTCCCCGGTTCATCGTCGCCTACCTGGGCGTGCAGCAGGCGGGCTGCGTGGTGGTGCTGGTCAACACGGCCTACCGGCAGGTGGAGCTGGCCCACATCCTGGCGGACGCGGAGGTGCACACCTGCGTCACCGGCGCGGCGGGCGCCGCCGAGCTGGCCCCGCTGCGAGAGCAGCTGCCGTCGCTCCAGTGGCTGGTGGCCGCGGAAGCCCTGGCCACGCAGGTGCCCCCGTCGCTCCAGGTCATCGCGTTCGAGGCGCTCCTCGAGGAGGGCGCCGCGTCGTCGCTGGCCCTGGCGCCGCCCGGGCCGGAGGACCTGGCGGTGCTGGGCTACACCTCCGGCACCACGGGGCGCTCCAAGGGCGCCATGCTGCTGCACCGCAACCTGCTGGCCAACGTGAAGGCCGTCACCGAGGCGTGGCGCTGGACGGCGGCGGACCGGCTGCTGCTCACCCTGCCGCTGTTCCACACGCACGGGCTGATGGTGGGCCTGCACGGCACGCTGTACACGGGCGCGAGCGCGGAGCTGCACCGGCGCTTCGTGGCCACGGACGTGCTGGCCACGCTGCGCGACGACGCCACGCTGACGATGTTCTTCGGCGTGCCCACCATGTACGGCCGGCTGCTGGAGGAGGCGCGGCGCACGGGCGTGAAGCCGGGCCGGCTGCGGCTGTGGGTGTCCGGCTCCGCCCCCCTGAGCCCCCAGCTCTTCCACGACATCGAGGCGGAGTTCGGCGCGCGCATCCTGGAGCGCTACGGGATGACGGAGACGGTGATGAACACCACCAACCCCTACGACGGCGAGCGCCGCCCGGGCACGGTGGGCTTCCCCTTCCCCTGCCAGGAGGCGCGCGTGGTGGACGTGCGCACGCGCCAGCCCGTGGCCCCGGGGGAGACCGGCGAAATCGAGGTCCGGGGGCCGCACGTGTTCGCCGGCTATTGGCGCCGCCCGGACGCCACCTCCGAATCCTTCGACGCGGGTGGGTGGTTCCGCACCGGGGATTTGGGGGAGCACGACTCGGACGGCTACCTGCGCATCACCGGGCGGGCGCGCGAGCTCATCATCAGCGGCGGCTTCAACGTGTACCCCCGCGAGGTGGAGGAGGTGCTCGCCACCCACCCGGGCGTGGCGGAGGTGGCGGTGCTGGGCCTGCCGGACGCGGACTTCGGCGAGCAGGTGGTGGCGGTGGTGGTGCCGCCCGTGGGCCAGGCCGCCCCGGACGCACAGGCGCTGGTGGACTGGTGCAGGGACCGGCTGGCCAGCTTCAAGAAGCCGCGCCGGGTCGTCTTCGTGGACTCGCTCCCCCGGAATGCGCTGGGCAAGGTGCAGAAGCATCTGCTACGCGCCCGCCTGAGGTGAGCGACCGTCATTCAGCGTGGGTAGCGGGAGTCCCCCCACCGGCCCACCGCAGGATTCCGAACAGAGCGCGCGCAAACCGCTGCCAGGCGCCCGCTCATGTCCTACCTTCCCACGCGGGGGCGGAAGGAGCATGTGTGACGGACATGGCTGAGCTGCCGGGAGCACGCCGCGCGTGTCCCCTCGGCGGCATGCCAGGGCGGACGCTCACGGGGGGCCAGGCGCGCCCCGGCGACGACGCCCGTCTCGGCGGTGTGGCACTGGAGGAAGGGGTGGGCCCGTGAAGCGGCTCCTCATCGTCGATGACGAGCTGGCCATCGTCGAGGCCCTCCAGGACATCCTCTCCGTCGAGGGCTACGGCATCATCACCGCCTTCAACGGCGCCGAGGGGCTGCAGCGCATGCAGGAGCTGCGGCCGGACCTGGTGCTGTTGGACCTGATGATGCCGGTGATGGACGGCCGGGAGATGCTGCGCCGCATCCGGGACGACGCCTCGCTGCGCGCCATCCCCGTGGTGGTGATGAGCGCGGGCCGCATCTCCGAGGAGGAGCGCCGCTCGAGCGCCCGCTTCCTCGCCAAGCCCTTCGAGCTGGACCTGCTGCTGGACACCATCTCCGAGTTGCTCGGCGGGCCGGACGGGCCCAAGCCGAACCACGGGGACAAGGCCGGCTGAAGGCGGGCGCCGGGCGGCGCTCAGCCCGGCGTCGCGCGGAACAGGGTGTCGCGGTAGTACTGCAGCTCGTTGATGCTCGAGCGCAGGTCCGCGAGCGCGGTGTGGCCGCTGGGCGGCTTCCGGGGCTCGACGAGGTTGGGGTACCAGGCGCGCGAGAGCACCTTGAGGCTCGTCACGTCCACCATGCGGTAGTGCAGGTAGCGCTCCAGGAGCGGCATGTACTGGAAGAGGAAGCGCCGGTCGGTGTGGATGGAGTTGCCCGCCAGGATGCCCTCGCCCAGCGCGCAGTGCTCGGAGACCAGGGCGGTGACCTCCCGCTCCGCCACGCGCAGCGACGTGCTGGACGCGCGCACCTTCTCCAGCAGGCCGTTGCGCGTGTGCATCTCCCGCACGACGGGCTCCATGCGCTGGAGGACCGCCTCCGGCTGCCAGATGACGCGCTCCATCTCCGCGAGCGGGCGCAGGTCGGGGCCGGTGATGATGACGCCAATCTCGATGATGGCGCAGGACTCGGGGTCCAGGCCGGTCATCTCCAGGTCCAGCCAGACGAAGCGCTGTTCACGCGAACTCATGTGTCGTTTTCCCAGGGAAGCGAGGGGCCGAGCCTATACCAGCCCCCAGCGTCGCGTGGGGTGACCAAAGCTCCCGCGTTCAGACCTCGACCTCGCATTCGGCGGTCCACTGGCCGTCCGCGCCCCTGCGCACGCGGGGGCCGCTCACCGTGACGCCGCGCACCCGGACGCGCGCGCCATGGCGCACCGGGTCCAACGGCTCGCCGAAGGCGCTGCCGAACAGGCGCCGGCCGTCCATGCGCACCACGAAGCAGTGGAAGCGCAGCTGGCGCGAGGCCATGAGGTGGACGACGGCGCGCAGCCAATCCGCCAGCAGCCCGTCCAGGTCCCCTGGCTCGCACGCCACCGGGACCTCCTCGTGGACCTCCACGGCGGCCGGGTCCGTCACCCGCGCGCACAGCGCGACGGCGGCCTGCTCGAAGGCGACCTCCGGCGTGCACCCCCGCCCCCGCAGCCACCGCGCGTCGCCCCGGGTGAAGACCTCCCAGGACGCGCCAGCGGCCGGGGGAGGAGGCACCGGCCGGGCGCCGCCCGTCGCGACTCCGCTCCGCGACTCCGCGCTCATCGGCGCGCCTCCGTCCGGTCCTCGGCGAGGTAGCGCGTGAACCAGTCCGCGGCGCGGCGGGCCACGTCCTCCAGCGCGCCGGGCTCCTCGAAGAGGTGCGTGGCGCCGGGGACGACGATGAGCTCCCTCACGCCCCCCAGCTCCTCCAGGGCATCCTCGTTGAGCGCGAGCACCTCCTCGTCCCGCCCGCCGACGAGCAGCAGCGTGGGCACGCGCACCCGCGCCAGCGCGGGCCCCGCCAGGTCCGGCCTGCCGCCCCGCGACACCACGGCCTGGACGAGCCCCGGCTGGAGGGCCGAGGCCACCAGCGCCGCGGCGGCCCCGGTGCTGGAGCCGAAGAAGCCCAGGGGGAGCCGGCGCGCCTCCGGCAGCAGGCGCGCCCACTCGGCCACGGTGACGAGGCGCCGCGCGAGGAAGGGGATGTCGAAGCGCAGCGCGCCGGTGTCGGCGTCGAGCGCCTCCTCCTCCTCCCCCAGCAGGTCGAACAGGAGCGTGCCCAGGCCCGCGGCGCGCAGCGCGCGGGCGACGGCGCGGTTGCGGGGGCTGAAGCGGCTGCTGCCGCTGCCGTGGGCGAACACGACGAGCCCGCGCGCCCCCTCGGGGATGGCGAGGCCGCCGCCGAGCCGCACCCGACCGGCGTGGAGCATCACCTCGCGGACCTCGGTGTCCAGCATGTCATGGGTCATGTCGGGTCCTCCTCTTCGCTCGCGGCGAGTCCTGGCGTCACATCCACGAGCCCCCGGGGTCCGTGGACTCGACCACCGCGCGCGCGCGCCACGGCGGCTGGCGCGAACGCTCCAGCAGGTTGCGCAGCTCCACGTCGGGGAAGGGGCGGTAGTCGTCATAGGCCTCGGAGACCATGCGCAGCGCGTCCCGCGTCTCCACGCAGACCACGGCGTCCGCCTCCGCGCGCAGCACCTCGAGGCCCCGAGAGGTGGCCACGGGCGTGCCCAGCACCAGCTTCCCCGGGTGCATCGTGCGCAGCGCGCGCAGGGCCGCGGCGCCGGTGGCGCCCGTCACGACGCCGTCGTCGATGAGCAGCACCGTGCAGCCGCGCAGGACCGGCGGGGGCCGTCCCCGCAGGCGCTGGACCTGTCGCTCCACCTCGTCCAGCTCGCTGCGGGCCATGCTGAGCACCTCGACGCGGGGGAGCGACGCCAGGCGCAGGGCCGCTTCGTCCACGTAGCGCCCGCCGCCCTCGGAGACGGCCCCCACGACGGTCGGCCGCCCGGGGATGAGCACGCGGTGGGAGACCCAGACCTCCAGGGGGACCTCGAGGGCCCGGGCCACCTCGAACCCCACCCGGAGCCCGCCCCGGGCGAGCCCGAGCACCCGGACGTCCGAGCCCCGATACGGCAACAGCATCGACGCCAGCCGTCGGCCCGCGGCGGCTCTATCGCGAAAACGCATCATCTTCCTCCCTCCCAAGGAAAAGCACGGCGAGCGCGGCTGGCGGCGGAGGGGCGGACGACGGCCCCGCCGGAGGCATGGGGGTGGCGGGGCGGACTGGCGCCGTACCGCCAGGGAGGTGGGCGCGCTAGGGTGACGGGATGGAACCCGTCCTCCTCATCGGCACCGCCAGTCCCCACCTGGGCCGCGAGCTCGGCCTGGCGCTGGGCGTGGCGCCCGCGGACTGTCAATTCGAGCGCTTCCCGGATGGCGAGATGCACCTGGAGGTTCCCGCCTCGGTCCGGGGACGCACGGTGGTGCTCGTGCAGGCGCTGACGCCCCCCGCGGGCGAGCACCTGCTGGAGCTGCTGTTGATGGCGGACGCGTGCTGGCGGGCGGGGGCGGCGCGGCTGGAGGCGGTGGTGCCGTACCTGGGCTACGCGCGGCAGGACCGGCGCGCGAAGCCGGGGGAGCCCCTGGGCGGCCGGCTGGTGGCGGACATGCTGTCGCAAGGACGGTTCGCGCGGGTGCTGGTGGTGGACCTGCACAGCCCCGCGCTGGAGGGCTGCTTCGGGGCGCCGCTGGAGCACCTGACGGCGCTGCCCCTGCTGGCGGACGCGCTGCGGCCCCAGGTGACGGACACGTCGGTGGTGGTGGCGCCGGACCTGGGCGCGGTAAAGCGCGCGGAGGCTCTGGCGCGGCTGCTGGGGCGCCCCTGGGCGGTCATCCACAAGGTGCGGCTGAGCGGCGACGCGGTGCACGCCAGCGGGCTGATGGGCGAGGTGCGCGGCAAGCGGCCCATCCTCGTGGACGACATGGTGTCCACCGGCGGCACGCTGGCCGCGGCGGCGGGGACGCTGCGCGACGCGGGCTGCGAGGAGGACTTCACGGTGGTGACGACGCACGCCCTGCTGGTGGGCCCCGCGGTGGAGAGGCTGCGCGGACTCCCGCTGACACAGCTCGTGGCCACCGACAGCGTGGAGCCACCGTCGGGACTGCCCTTCCCGCACCGCGTGGTGACGGTGGCGCCGCTGGTGGCGCGCGCGCTGCGACCGTAGCGTCCACTCGCCACGGCAGCGCCTCCGAGGACGGGCCCACGCCAGGGACTCGCGGGCGCCTCGCTGGCTCTCGCGGGGAGTGTCGTGCACGAGGAGCGTCGCACCCGGGCGCGCCTCCCACCCCGGAGCGGGCACGCGAGCCAGCGCCTCCCGGCTCGTGGCCCACCGCCCCGGGCCGGCCCCGGCTCGGCCACCGGACGACCGCGCGACGTGTCGGGGCGTCCCCGGGCTCCCGCAAGTTGCCGTCCCCGGGCGGGCGGACTCGGTCTAGGCTCCGCGCCCATGTCCGACACGTTGCTGACGAAGCGGGAAGCGGGGGTCCTCACCCTCACCTTCAACCGGCCCGAGAAGAAGAACGCCTTCACCCATGCGATGTACGAGGCGGCGACCCAGGCGCTGAAGCAGGCGGAGGGTGACGCCGAGGCGCGCGTGGTGCTCCTCACCGGCGCGGGCAGCGTCTTCACGGCGGGCAACGACATCGGCGACTTCATGGAGCACCCGCCCGCGGGCGAGGACAGCGCCGTGTTCCGCTTCCTCAAGGCGCTGGTGGACGCGCCCATGCCCGTGCTCGCGGCGGTGGACGGCCCGGCGGTGGGCATCGGCACCACCATGCTCCTGCACTGCGACTACGTCGTCGCCACGGAGCGCGCCCGCTTCCACATGCCCTTCGTCCAGCTGGGCCTGTGCGCCGAGGGCGCCAGCAGCATGCTGCTGCCCCGCGTGGCCGGCTACGCGCTGGCCAGCGAGCTGCTCCTGTTCGGCGAGCCCTTCGACGCGGCCACCGCTCTGCGCGCCGGCATCATCAACAAGGTCGTCCCGGACACGAGCCTGCACGAGGTCGCCGCGGAGCGCGCCCGCACGCTCGCCTCCCGCCCCGCGGAGGCCGTGCGCGTGACCAAGCGCCTCATCCGCGAGCCCCTGCGCCAGCGGACCCACCAGGTGCTCGCCACCGAGGGCTCGGAGTTCATCCAGCGCCTCGGCTCCACCGAGGCCCAGGAGGCCTTCATGGCCTTCATGTCGCGCGGCCGGAAGTAGTCGCGGCCCTCGCGACACGGCCCGCGCCCCCCGGGTTCGACGGGAGGCGCGGGTCGGCACGCCGGAGGGCTACCGCGTCGCGGGAGCCTTCGGCGCCTTGGCCGCGCCCTGCTTGCCCAGGAACGTCTGCACGTCCTGGCCCTGCGCGGCCTTCAGCGCGACGCACTGGTCCACCGACTCCAGCACGAACGCCAGCAGGCGCGGGCCGCCCGGGGCCTTCGCGTTGCGCTCGGTGAAGAAGTCCGCGACCTGCTGGCGCTTGTCGGCCTCGCAGTAGGAGCCGCCGACGAAGACCATCCGCCCCGCCATGTCCCTGGGCAGCAGCGCGTCCGGCGAATCACCGACGAGCCGGTCGTAGTTCTCCCGCACGAAGTCGAAGGCCACGTCGCGCGTCTTCACGTTGCCGGAGGCGGCGAACAGCAGCCACGTCGTCTCGCGCGGGTCCAGCGCCTTGTCGAACATCAGGGGCAGCGTCTGCTTCACCAGCTCCGGGTCGGTGAGGCTGCTCAGCGCGCCGATGAGCTGCTGGCGCGTCACGCGCTCCTTCTCCGTCTTCACCGCGGCGACCACCTTCTGCAGGAAGGCCGCGTCCGCCTGGCTGGCGGCGATGGCCAGCACCGCGTCCACCATGTCCGGCGCCACCGCGCGCTTGTCCTTCAGCCACTTGTCCGCCAGCGTCCGCGCCTCCGCGACGAGCTTGGGGTCCGCGCCGTCGCGGCCCACCATGCGCACCAGCCGGGAGCGCAGGATGCGCGTGTCCTCGCTCTCGCCCTTGCGCGGGACGAAGCCCAGCTGCCGCGCCCGCGCGCCGAACGTGTCGCGCACGAAGCGCTGCCGCTCCGGCGCCTTGTCCGCGGGCAGCAGGCGCAGGCTCGCCAGGTCCATCATGTCCATGGCCGTCTCGGTGATGATGCGGTCCGGGTCCTGCGCCATGCGCGCCGCCAGGGTGAGCGCCTCCGACGCCGGCATCGCCCCGGCCAGCGCCAGGGCGCGCACGTCGCCCATCAGCGCCACGCGCTCCGCGCGCGACAGCTTGTCCAGCCCCGCCTTCGTCAGCTTCGTGGCCGCCTCGCCGGACAGCTGCATGCGGAAGAAGCCCGCGCCCTCCGCGTTGGGGAACACCCAGTCCGGGCACGCCTTCGCGTCCGCCAGCGCCACCTCCGCCTTCTCGCCCTCCAGCACCGTGCAGGCCCGCGACTGCTTGCCGCCCACCGCGTACTCCACGCACACCGGCACCTTCCACAGCTGCGGGCCCGGCGGCTGCGTGCCCAGCCGCAGGTAGCGCCGCTGCGACAGGTGGACCTTCGGCTGACCGGCGCCGCACTCCAGCGACGCGGTGACGAGCGGCGCGCCGCTCTGGTCCAGGAAGGTGCCCAGCACGCCCGTCACGTCCTGCTTCGCCTCCGCGGACAGCGCGTCCAGGAAGTCCTTCGCCGTGGCGTTGCCGTGCGCGTGCTTGCGCATGTAGCGCTGGATGCCGCGCTGGAACACGTCGCGCCCCAGCCACTCCTCCGTCATGGACAGCACCGCGGAGCCCTTGCCGTAGGTGATGCCGTCGAAGGCGTTGTGGATGTCATTGGCGCTGTCGATGGGCTGGCGGATGCGGCGCGCGGCCAGGAGGCTGTCGGCGTCCAGCGCGCGGCTGCGGCTGTCCACCCGCTCCACCGGCGCGTCCCACGAGGGCTGCCACTTCTCGATGATGCGCGGCGTGACCCAGGACGCGAAGGACTCGTTGAGCCACAGGTCGTCCCACCACGCCAGCGTGACGAGGTTGCCGAACCACTGATGCCCCAGCTCGTGCACCTGCGTCTCGGAGAAGCCGCGCTGGCGGTTGAGCGTGTCCTCCTCCGGCTTCGCCAGGATGGAGCGCGAGTTGAACGTCACCAGGCCCGGGTGCTCCATGGCGCCGCCGAGCAGCGGCACCGCCAGCACGTCCAGCTTCTCGTAGGCGTACGGGATGCCGAAGTACTCCTCCAGGGCGGCGAGGATTTCGGGCGTCACCTTCGCCGCGTACGTCCCCTCCACGGCGCGACCGCGCGGGGTGACGATGCGCGTCTTCACCTTCTTCTCACCCGCGTCCGCGGCGGGCAGGAAGTCGAACGGCCCCACGCCGAACGCGATGAGGTAGCTGGGGAGGGGCTGCGTGCGGGCGAAGCGGTAGGTGTGGCCGCCGTCCGGATGCGCCTCCTCGGTCAGCTGCGGCGTATTGGTGACGACCACGTTGCCGGCGGGGACGGTGAAGGACAGCTGCCAGGGCACCTTGAAGCCCGGCTCGTCGAAGCACGGGAAGACGCGGCGGGCCTCGATGGGCTCGAACTGGGTGAAGACGTACCAGTCGCCACCCTCGTTGACGCGGAAGGCGCCGTCATTCTCCTTCTCCGACGCGATGCCCTCGTAGACCACGTGCAGCTTCGCGGTGCCCAGCACCAGCGGCCTGGCCAGCTGGAAGCCCAGGAAGTCCGTGTCGTTCCTCAAGGGCGTCACGTCGATGGTGGCGCCGCCCTGGACCACCGAGGCCTGCTTCACCGTCAGGTGCTTGGCGTGCAGCCACACCACGGACGTGGGCTTCGACACGTCGAGGCCGATGTCCGCCGTCCCCTGGAAGGTGGACACCTTCGGGTCGAGCGTCAGCTCCACCGCGTAGCCGTTGGGACGGACGTCCCCTGGCAGTCGCAGCGTCGGTGGCGTGGGTGCGGGCGTCGCCTCGGCGGACGCCGGAGTCGCGGCGAGCTCGGCGGCCGCGGGAGTCTGCCGGGCGCCGCACGCGGAAAGCAGGGTGACGACGGCCAGGGCCGCCGGACGGAGCAGGTTGGGCATGGCGCGCATCCTGACCCATGCCGGGCGGGCAAGGTAGCGCGGAGCTGGGAGTGTGTCCTTGCCGTAAACTTCACTTCGGGGTGGAGTGCGCGCCGTGCCCCAGCCCACGCCCATTCCCATCTACGAACGCCAGGCTTTCCCGAATCCGGTCAGCATGCAGGTGCCGTCGGAGCACCTGCGTCGAATCGAAGGGACGCTGCCAGGCCCCGTGACGGCCTTCCTCACGCGCTTCGTCTGGGCGTTCCTCACCTGGCTGTCGCCCGCGTCGCGCGACGCGATTGCCCGCTTCGTCGGCGGGCTGGTGTACCGCCTGGGCATCCGCCGCAAGGTGGTGATGGACAACCTGGAGCACGCCTTCCCGGAGAAGAGTGACGCGGAGCGGCGTGCGATTGCACGCGGCGCGTACATCAACATGACGCGCGTGGTGGTGGAGTCGCTGCCCTCCGGCGACCGGCTCCCCATGGACTGGGCCGAGCAGGGAATCGAGGGCACGGAGGCCTGGGAGGCGCTCAAGGCGCGCGTGGCCACGGGCAAGGGCGCGCTGATGGTGACGGCGCACTTCGGCAACTGGGAGCTGCTGGGCGACATGCTCATCCGCTGGGGCATCCCGCTCGACGCGCTGGTGCGTCCGCTGAAGGGCGCGCTGAACAACCGCATCGCGCTGACGCGGCTGGGCGCGGGCGCGGGGCTCATCTACCCCAAGGGCGCCATCCAGGAGCTGGCGAGCGCGGTGGAGCGGGGCGAGTCCCCCTACATGCTGCTGGACCAGGCCATGCCCGCGAAGGCGGCGGTGTTCGTGCCCTTCTTCGGGAGGCTCGCGTCGACCACGCCCGCCATGGCGGTGACCGCGCTGCGCACGGGCGCGCCGGTGTTCGTGGTGATGGGCGTGCGCAACGGCCGCCCGGGCTGCTCGCTGCGCCTGGAGGTGGAGGGCCCCATCCTCCCGCCCGCGCCGGGCGAGTGCGAGGACCCCATCACGGAGCACACCGCGCGCGTCACCGCGGCGCTGGAGCGCTGCATCCGCAAGTACCCGGAGCAGTGGATGTGGCTGCACCGCCGCTGGAAGGTCCAGCCGGAGGCGAAGGCCCCGAAGAGCCCCGCGCCCGCGACGGACGCGAAGCCCTGAGCCCCGAGCGGGCGGTCCGCCGCCCTACTCCACCACCACGCGCTTCAGGTGGGCGCCCAGGCGGGTGACCAGCTCGTAGTGGAGGGTCTGCGCCCAGCCCGCGAGCGCCTCCGCGGAGATGGACTCCTCGCCGTCGCGGCCCAGCAGCGTGGCCGTCACCGGGCCGTCGTCCGAGGTAGCGCGCGTCACGTCGATGATGACGTGGTTCATCATCACCCGCCCCAGCACCGGACACCGGCGCCCGTTGACCAGCACGTGCGCCTTGCCCGACACCAGCCGGGGATAGCCGTCGTAGTAGCCCACGGGGAGCACCGCGATGCGCGTGGGTTCGGAGGTGCGGTACGTGCAGCCGTACCCCACGTAGCTGCCCGAGGGCAGCCACTTCACCGCCTGGCTGCGGCACCGCCAGGACAACACGGGCTTGAGCACCGGCACCTCGCCCAGCACCAGCCGCGCCGACAGCCGCGTCTCCGGCGAGGGCCACAGCCCGTACAGGGAGATTCCCACCCGCTGCGTCTCGTAGCGCGCCCGGGGCAGCACCAGCGCGGCGGCGCTCGCGGCGATGTGGCGCTGCAGGGGCCGCTCGGCGCCCAGCCGCTGCCTCAAGAGCCCCACGCCCGTCTCGAACGCGTCCACCTGCGCCAACGCGTAGCCCTGCTCCGTCACGTCCTCCGTGTTGGAGAAGTGGCTGAGCACGCCCACCACCTCCAGCACGTCGCGCGCCTCCGCCAGGAAGTCCACGTCGTCGGGCAGCCGCGCCAGCGTGAAGCCCTCGCGCCCCAGCCCCGTGTCGATGTGGACGTGGACCCGCAGCGCGCGCTCCAGCCCGGCCTCGCGCAGCACCGGCAACGCGTCCACCCAGCCACGGTCCGCCACCACCACGTCCACGCCCTCGCGCGCCAGCGCCACCGCCTCGCGCGGCGACACCCCGCCCAGCACCACCACCTGCCGGGGCGCCAGGCCCTGGGCCCGCTCGTACTCCCGCACCTTCAGCGCGTCCTGCGGGGCGATGAAGTAGAGGATGTCCACCTGCCCGTGCACCAGCGGCAGCACCTGCGCCAGCCCGTGTCCGTAGGCGTTGCCCTTGAGCACCACCCCCACCGGGCGCGGCGTCCCGTCCCCGCCCCCCAGCGAGCGGAAGACGTCCACGTTGTGGCGCAGCGCGGACGCGCTCAGCTCCAGCCACGACGCCAGGGCCGCGTCACCCGGTCCATCACCCATCGACTCCACGTGTACCTCCAGCGCGTCTATCCCGCCCCATACCAGCAATGGCCGGGCCATGGGGCGCGCGGCCCGGGAGCCACGGGCGCTCGCGTATGGGGCAGGCGGACGGTGTCCCACGCATGGAACCGTTGCCCGACACACACGCCGTCCAGGGCCTTCCGCTCCTCCAGCGAAACGGGACGAACAAGCGTTTGCTTCGGAAATGGTTGAATCTGGATTACGGGAGGGGGGTGCTATCGTCCCACGGCGTGTCCCCCCCGGACGTTTCCCTGGCCCAGGCGTTTGTCACGGCGCGCGGCGTGAGCGCCCCGCCGCAGTCGCTGCTCCCGCTCCAGGAGCGGCTGTCCCGCGTGCTGGCCACGGCGCGCGAGGCGTGGCCCGGCGTGGAGCTGGAGGGGGCCCGCTACGTGGGGCACCTCGCGCGGCTGCTCCCGACGGAGGCTCCCGACGAGGACGTGGAGAAGCTGCACCTGCAGGACGTCTACATCGCGCGCGCGGCGGCGGACCGGGTGCCGTCCGCGCTGGCGGCCTTCGAGTCGAGCTTCCTGCCGGAGGTGAACGCGGCGGTGGCGCGGTTGAAGCTGCCGCCCACGGGGCTGGACGAGGTGCGCCAGCTGCTGCGTCAGCGCATGCTGGTGGGCAGCCAGGAGGCCCCCGCCCGGCTGGCCGCGTATCCCGGCACGGGCCCGCTGAGTGGCTGGGTGCGCGCGGCGGCGCTGTGGCTCGCGCTCGACTGGCAGCGCCAGCGCGGGGGCCAGCCGGTGGGCGACGACGGCGACCTGTCCATGCTGGTGGCGCCGGGGGACGACCCGGAGCTCATCTACCTGAAGAACACCTACCGCGCGGAGTTCAGCGCCTCGTTCGCCACGGCGCTGTCGGGGCTGGAGCCGCGCCAGCGCAACTTCCTGCGCCTGAAGTACCTGGACGGGCTGAGCATCGACCAGCTCGGGGCGCTCTACGGCGTGCACCGCTCCACGGCGGCGCGGTGGGTGGTGGCCGCGCAGGAGTCGCTGCTCCAGGAGACGCGGCGGCTGCTCACCGAGCGGCTGCGGCTCACCGGCTCGCAGCTCGACAGCGTGCTGCGCCTCATCTCCAGCCAGCTCGACGTCAGCCTCAGCCGCCTGCTTCGCTCGAAACCCGACTGAGGGTCCGGGCGTGCGTGTCATTCCCCCGGGCGCCGAAGCGCATTAAGGAAGGCCGTGATGCGGACGCTCTTCATCGGAGACGTGCACGGGTGCGCCCAGGAGCTGGACGCGCTCCTGGCGGCGTGTGGCTGGCGGCGGGGCGAGCGCGTGGTGCTGGTGGGCGACCTGGTGGCGAAGGGCCCGGACTCCGCGGGCGTGGTGCGCCGCGCGCGCGAGCAGGGGTTCCTCGCGGTGCGCGGCAACCACGACGCGCACGTGCTGCGGTGGCACTCGGGCCTGGCGCCCGAGGGCAAGAAGCTGGGCAAGGAGCACCGGCAGGTGCTCGACACGCTCGCGCCCGAGGACTGGACCTATCTGGAGGCCCAGCCGCTGTATCGCCGCTTCCCGGAGCTGAACGCGCTCGCGGTGCACGGGGGGCTCGTCCCCGGGGTGCCGCTGGAGCAGCAGCGCCCGGACGAGCTGCTCAATCTGCGCAGCATCGCGGAGGACGGGACGCCGTCGAAGCGCGTGGACGGCGGCGCGCCGTGGGCCAGCCTGTGGCCGGGACCGGAGCTGGTCATCTTCGGGCATGACGCCATGCGCGGCCTGCAGCGCCATCCCCACGCCATCGGACTGGACACGGGCTGCGTGTACGGCGGCCAGCTCACCGCCTACGTGATGCCGGAGGGCCGGCTCGTGTCGGTGCCCGCGAGGCGCGCGTACGTGGACGTGAACGCGTCGCCGTAGCGCCATCCGCACGAAGATGAGGTCGCTGCCGGGCCCTGCTAGGTTGGGCCCCTTCCACCTCCTCCGAGGCCTCCCATGAAGAAGCTGCTGCTGGGCGCGGGTGTGCTCGTCGTCGCGGTCGCCATCTTCGCCGTCAAGACGCTCCACGACGCGGGACAGTTCAAGCAACTGCAGCCGCACTCCCAGGGCCGATGCGTCCCGGTCTCCGGCATGGTGGGCGCGGAGGACATCACCTTCCACCCGAGCCTCGGCTACGCGTACGTCTCCTCGGACGACCGGCGCGCGACCATGGCGGGCAAGCCGGTGCCCGGTGGCATCTACCGCTTCGACCCCACCGGCGCCACGCCGCCCACGCTGCTGACGGGTGACTTCTCGCCCGACTTCCACCCGCACGGCATCAGCCTCTACGTCGCCCCCGACGGCGTCCAGACGCTGTACGCGGTGAACCACACGTCGAAGGGCAACACCATCGAGCGCTTCGAGGTCGGCGCCGACGGGAAGTTCGTCCACCGACAGACACTGCGCGACACGCGGCTCGTCTCCCCCAACGACCTGGTCGCCATGGACGCCGAGCGCTTCTACGTCACCAACGACCACGGCAATCCGCCGGGCGCGAAGCAGGTCCTCGAGGACTACCTCCAGCTCGCCCAGGGCAACGTCCTCTACTACGACGGCCAGCGCTTCCAGGAGGTGATACACGGCACGGCGTTCGCCAACGGCATCAACCGCTCCGCCGACGGGCGCACCGTGTACGTGACGGAGTCCATCGGCAAGTCGCTGACCATCTTCGACCGCGACCCCGCCACCGGCGCCCTCACGCGCGTGCACACGGTGCCGCTGGACTCCGGCGTGGACAACATCGAGCTGGACGCGCAGGGCGACCTGTGGATCGCCGCGCACCCCAAGCTGTTCGACTTCGTGGCCCACCAGGAGGACCCCACGGGCACGCGCCGAGCCCCCTCGCAGGTGCTGCGCGTCCAGCGCAAGGACCAGGACTACGTCGTCTCCGAGGTCTTCCTCGACGACGGGCAGAAGACCTCCGCCGCCGCCACGGCCGCCGTCTACGGCAAGCACCTGCTGCTGGGGCCCGTCTACGACAAGGACCTGCTCGCCTGCGAGCTGCCTTGAGCCACGCGCGGCGGGGCTTCCGCGTCCACGAGCCGCCCCGAGAGAGAGGGAGCCGTCACGCCCCGGCCCGCGAGGAGCCGAGGGCGGACGTGGAACACCGGAGCCAGGGCCGTCCCTCGACCCGGGAACACCCGGGGAGGGACAGCCAGACCCCTCGCCGGGCTCAGCCGCCCTTGAGGTTCTGGGCGACGAAGTCCCAGTTGACCAGGTGGTTGAGGAACGTCTCGATGAACTTCGGACGCGCGTTGCGGTAGTCGATGTAGTACGCGTGCTCCCACACATCGATGGTGAGCAGCGCCTTCTGGCCGTGCTTCATCGGCAGGTCCGCGTTGCCCGTCTTCGCGACGGCCAGCTTGCCGTCCTTGCCCAGCACCAGCCACGCCCAGCCGGAGCCGAACTGCGTGGCGGCGGCGTTGGAGAACTCCTCCTTGAACTTGTCGAAGGAGCCGAAGTCGCGCTGGATGGCGGCGGCCAGGTCACCCGTCGGCGCGCCTCCGCCGTTGGGCTTCATGCAGTTCCAGAAGAAGGTGTGATTCCACACCTGGGCGGCGTTGTTGAACACGCCACCGTCGCTGCTGAGGATGATGTCCTCCAGGGACTTGGCCGCCTCGGGCTTGCCGTCCAGCAGCTTGTTGAGGTTGTTCACGTACGCGGCGTGGTGCTTGCCGTGGTGGAACTCCAGCGTCTCCGCACTCATGTGGGGGGCCAGAGCGTCCTTCTTGTACGGCAGCTCGGGGAGCGTGAAAGCCATGGTCGCGTCCTTTCGTGTTCCAGGGGAAATGAGGCGGTGTAGTCCCTCCGCTCGAAGAAAACAGCCCCCTCTCCAATGGATTGTCGTGCTGCCAATCCACTGGACGACGCTGGACGCCCCCGGGTCCGAGGGCCGCCGGGCTGACCGACAGCCCTCCTGCCCCCGAGAGAGGGGCTACCAGCCGAAACCGGCCACGCCGAAGAGCTGCTCGCGCTTGGGCGTGTCGAACACGAGCGCCGGGAGGGCGGCGCGGTCAGGGAAGGAGAGGACCACCGCGTAGCGGCCCGGCTTCAACGCCGTGGCGTAGCGCGCCTCGACGGTGACGGGCTTCACCTGGAACGTGACGTCCTCATGGCCCTTCATGGTGCAGCTCTCGCGGTAGATGACCCTCCCCCGCTCGTCGATGCGGTCGATCTTGTCCGTCTCCTTGCAGTCCCAGATGGGCTCCTTGAAGGTCTCCTGCTTGAAGGTGATCTTCACCTTGCCGTCCGCGTCCGGGGCCACCGTCGCGATGATGCCCTTCTCGTACTGCGTCGAGCCGCCGGTGCGGAAGTCGAACGAGCCGCCGAAGTGGGAGCCCGGACTCAGGCGTTCGATGGAGGGCACCTCGTCCTTGTGCTCGACGAGGTGGCGCGCCGACGCCTGCTGGGCCACCACGCGCGGGCCCCACAACGTGAGCCCGCTCTGGACGTTCTTCGAGAACAAGGCGGCCAGCGGCTCGCGGCCGTCCACGCCCCCGTCACACACCAGCAGCGCCGAGCCGAGCATGGAGACCGGCCGCTCCGCGAACAGGGTCCTCAACGCGTCCTGCGTGGCCGGCTTGCGCTCGGAGAGAATCTTCTGCAGCTCCGCGCGGATCGCGTCTCCACACCCCTTGTGCTTCACCAACACCTTGTTGACGTCCGTGTTGGACATGAGCTCGAACGCCTTGTCGTACCACTCGGCGTTGCGCGCGTGCTCCGCCAGGAAGTCCGCCGCGGCCTTGGCCGGCAGGTCGAACAGGGCGGCCTTCAGCATCTCGTCCTCGCCGGCCTTCTTCTCGACCTGCGTGCGCAGCTCCGCGAACCGAATCCTGGCGTTGTGGAAGCGAATCTTGCCCCTCAGCTGGAGGTAGCGCGGCACGTCCGTGGCCGCCGCCAGCTCCTCCTGGAACTTCTTCGCGTCCAGCCTCCGCTCCACGAGGTTGCACTCGGCGAAGACGACGAGATAGGTCGGGTTGCCCGTCTGGGACAGCCCCACGATCTGGTCGGGGCAGCCCCTCACGAACTGCGCGTCATGGACCACCGGGTTGTCCACCCAGTCATAGCGGGAGGCGGAGTCCGTCGGCACGGAGCACAGGAACTTGTGCAACGCGCTCTTCGCCGCGTACGTCCTCGCGGGCGTCGTCTTGGGATCCGCGCCGAACGCGCCACAGTAGGCGACCGGGAGCTGGGCGGCGACCACCTGGTCCGCCTCCATGCCGAACAGCTCCTCCAGCTCCGCGTCGTCCAGGCCGGAGGCCTTCTTCAGCGCCGCCTTGTGCGCCTCCAACTCCTCCTTGTGGTCATCCCCGCACTGGGCGTTGGCGATATGGCGGATGACACGCGGAGACAGATAGGAGCCCTCCGACTTCAACTCGCTCTTGATCATCGCGTAAGCCGTGTTGGCGGGGCGGTTGGGCGCGCACCAGGGCTTGGAAGCGGCCAGTACGGGCGCCCCCACGACCAGTGACAGGACGACGCTCGTGCCCCCCACCCACCTCATCCACTTCGTCTCGGGATTGGACATGGGGACGGGCGCTTAGCCAAGAACGCCGCCACCATGCAATGGAAACCCAGTTTCATCTACAATCCAATTCACGAAATTCAGGCCGAGGGTGGCCGAACCAGGAGCACGGGGCGTTCGGTGCGCGCCAGCACGGCCTGGGCGACGGAGCCGAGCACGGCGCGCTTGAGCCCCGTGCGTCCGTGCGTGCCCAGGACGAGGGCGTCCACGGAGTAGCGCTCGGCGGCCTGCGTCAGCGGGGTGACGACGTCCTTGCCGCCGACGAGGACCTCCACCCGCACGCGGCGACCGGTGGCCTCCGCCTCGCGGGGGATGAGCGCCTCCAACTGCCGCTTCTGCGCCTCCAGCGCCTGGTCGTTCTCCGCGACGTGGACCAGGTGCACCGTGCCGCCCGGGGACACCAGCCCGCAGGCGTGGGCCACGGCGCGGTCGCCCGTCTCGGAGAAGTCGGTGGCCACGAGCACGTCGTGGAAGGTGGGCAGCGGCGCGTCCGCGCCCGTCGGCACCGCCTGGGAGGGCACACAGGCCACGGACATGGTGGCCAGCCGCAGCGCGTGGTGGGAGACGCTCCACATCCTCCCGAGCGCGCGGCGGTGGTGCGTGCCCACCACCAGCAGGTCCACCGCCTCCCGCTCGGCGAGTTCCACCAGGGAGTCGGCGATGCGGCCGAAGCCCGGCTGTACGAAGACGCGCGGAGGCCGGCCCGACTCGGCCAGGGGCCCCAGCAGCGCCTCCGTCTCCCGCTTCAGCACCGCGTGCAGCTCCGGCGTCACCTCCGTGAACTCCACGGGGCGCGCCAGGCCCAGGCGGCGGTACTCCGTGTCGGGCCACACCACGCGCCCGCCCAGCACCTCCACCGCGCCGAAGGCGCGCAGGCCCCGCACCCAGTCCCGCGCGGCCTCGAAGGGCAGCGAATGGTCCACGCCCAGCAGCACCTTCAGCGGGCGCTCGCCACGCACCCAGGACTCCAGCGGCCGGGCGTCGTGCACCGCCAGGAGCGGCGCGTCCAGCGCCTGCGCCAACCGGTCCACCGTCCCGCCCACGCCGAGGAAGGGGGCCTCGTGCGTGGGAGAGGCCGCCACCACCAGCGAGGCTCCGCGCACACGCGCCAGGTTCGCCACCTCCCGCTCCGGCTCGCCGGTGAGCAGCACCCACTCCACCTTCGCGCCCAGCCGCTCCAGGCGCTTCTGCTCGTCGGTCAGCGCCGCCTCCGCGGCCCGCGACAGCGCCTGCCCGAACGCGCGCGCGGAGTTGGGGTTGAGCACGTGGGCCAGCAGGAGCGGGACGCCCGCCTTCCGGGCCAGCTCGGCGGCGACGTCGCTGGCGCGGCGGGCCGCGTCGGAGAAGTTGGTGGCGCAGACGATGGACATGGCTTCTTCCTTTCAGCGCGACGGTGGCAGCACCTGCTCGGCGCGCACTTCGTGGACGAGCGGCTCGCCCCGCTCGAAGGCCCGGACGCTCTCGAGCGTGGTGCGGGCGATGCTGACCAGCGCCTCGCGCGTGAGGAACGCCTGGTGCGAGGTGACGAGCACGTTGGGGAAGGTGAGCAGGCGCGCCAGCACGTCGTCCTGGAGCACCTGGCCGGAGAGGTCCTGGAAGAAGATGCCTTCCTCCTCCTCGTACACGTCCAGCCCCGCAGCGCCGACGTGCCCGCGCTTGAGCGCGTCGATGAGGGCCCGGCTGTCGATGAGCGCGCCGCGGCCCGTGTTGACGAGCATCACCCCGCGCTTCATCCGCGCCAGCGCCCGCGCGTCCACCATGTGCCGCGTGCCCGGCGTGAGCGGCACGTGCAGGGAGATGACGTCCGATTCGGCGTAGAGCGTGTCCAGCGGGACGTAGCGCGCGCCGACCTCCCGCGCGAACGCGTCATCGGGCATCATGTCGTGGCAGAGCAGCCTGCAGCCGAAGCCGTGGAAGATGCGCGCCGTCGCGCGGCCGATGCGGCCCGTGCCCACCACGCCCACCGTCTTGCCCGCGAGGTCGAAGCCCACCAGCCCGTCGAGCGAGAAGTTCCAGTCGCGCACGCGCAGGAAGGCGCGGGGGATGTGTCGGTTGAGGGACAGCACCAGCGTCACGGCGTGCTCGGCCACCGCGTGGGGCGAGTACTCCGGCACGCGCGCCACCCGCATCCCCAGCCGCCCCGCCTCGACGAGGTCGATGTGGTTGTAGCCCGCCGAGCGCGTGACCACGAGCCGCACGCCCCCTTCGCGCAGCGTCGCCAGCGTCCCAGCGTCCAGGCGGTCGTTGACGAACGAGCACACCGCCGGGAAGCCCTCCGCCAACGGCGCCGTCTGGCGCACCAGCCGGGGCTCCAGGAACGTCAGCGCGTGCTGGAAGTCCACATTGGCCTCCTCCAGCGCCGTGCGGTCATACCGGTGGGTATCGAAGACAGCCAGTCGCATGCTTGCCCTCCCGCCAACGGACCGGGGCCGATGCAATCGTCGAACCGCCGAGAGGCCCGCTGGGGAGAGTGCCCCGGCCGCGCAAAAGCTGCGCACGCCGCCGCGCGGGCGCAAAACCCCGGCGGCCCCAGGGCTGGCGGGCGAGCGAGGCCGCCGTTACAGGGAGGGCTCCTGGGACGCGCCTGGAGCCCGCGCGGCCTACCTTCTTCCCGAGGAAGTGGCTCCGAACGAGAGGAAGGCGCGTCATGTTCCGCTGTGCAGCCTGTGGTGCGTTCAATCGCGTGCGAGAGCCCCGTCCCGCGGGCACGCCCGAATGCGGGCGGTGTCACCGTGCCCTGGATGTCTCCGGTGCTCCGCAGGAGGTGGATGGCGAGGGGCTGGACCGGGCCATCGTGTCCTCGCCGGTGCCGGTGCTGCTGGACCTGTGGGCGCCGTGGTGCGCGCCGTGCCGGGCGGCGGCGCCCATCGTGGACGCGGTGGGGCGGGCGCAGCCAGGGCGGCTGCTGGTGCTCAAGTTGAACACGGAGCAACACCCCCGGCCCGCGAGCGCGCTGGGCGTGCAGGGCATCCCCACCTTCGTGGTGTTCGCGGGAGGACGCGAGGTGGCGCGCCGCAGCGGCGTCATGCCCAGGCCGGAGCTGGAGCGCTGGGTGGCGAGCGTGACGACGCCCCAGGCGGGCGCCGGCGCACCGGCCTGAGGCCCGACGGGCTGGCCCGGAAAAAGCACCTCCCGCGCGCGCCGGGCATGAGCCCGCCAAGACGGTCGCCCCCGCAGTCCCGGGGAGCACCACCCGGAGAGGAACGACGAGTCATGGAGCCGGACATCGCGCTGCTGACGGACCTGTACGAGCTCACGATGACGGAGGCCTACCTGGCGGAGGGGCAGTGGGACGAAGCCGTCTTCAGCCTCTTCGTCCGGCGGCTCCCCGCGCGGCGCAACTACCTGCTCGCGGCGGGCCTCGAGGACGCGCTGGAGGGGCTGGAGCGGCTGCGCTTCTCGCCGGAGGACCTGGAGTGGCTCGCGTCCCAGGGGCGCTTCTCGGACCGGCTGCTGGGGTGGCTGGAGCGCTTCCGCTTCAGCGGGGACGTGGACGCGATGCCGGAGGGGACGCCGGTGTTCGCGCAGGAGCCGCTGCTGGAGGTGCGCGCGCCGCTGCCGGAGGCGCAGCTGGTGGAGACGTACCTCCTCAACCAGCTCCACCTCCAGACGCTGGTCGCCTCGAAGGCGGCGCGCGTGGTGGAGGCGGCGGCGGGGCGCCCGGTGATGGAGTTCGGCCTGCGGCGCATCCACGGCACGGACGCGGGCCTGAAGGCGGCGCGGGCCGCGTACCTGGCGGGCGTGGACTCGACCTCCAACGTGCTCGCGGGCAAGCGCTACGGCATCCCCCTGGCGGGCACCATGGCGCACAGCTACGTGCAGTCGCACGACGACGAGCTGCAGGCGTTCCGGGACTTCACCCGCGTCCACCCGGACGCCACGCTGCTGGTGGACACGTACGACACGCTGCGGGGCGTGCAGCACGCCATCCGGCTGGCGCGGGAGCGCGGCGAGGACTTCCGCGTGCCCGCGCTGCGATTGGATTCGGGGGACCTGCTCGCGCTGTCGAAGGCGGCGCGGGAGCTGCTCGACGAGGCGGGGCTGGAGCAGGTGCGGTTGATCGCCAGCGGCGCCCTGGACGAGGACCGGGTGGCGGAGCTGCTGGCACGGGGCGCGCCGCTCGACGGCTTCGGCGTGGGCACGGCGATGGGCGTGTCCGCGGACGCGCCCTCGTTGGACATGGCCTACAAGCTGGTGGAGTACGCGGGCAGGCCGCGCGTGAAGCTGTCCGAGGGCAAGGTGCTGCTGCCGGGCGCCAAGCAGGTGTACCGGCAGGAGTCCCGGGGCGTGGCGCACGGTGACGTCCTCGCCCGGCGTTCGGACGTCGCCCGGGGCCGCCCGCTCCTGAAGCCGGTGATGCGCGCGGGGAGGCGGATGCCGGGCGCGACGCCCACGCTGGAGGAAGCCCGCGCGTACGCCCGCCGCGAGGTGGCGCGGCTGCCGCCCGAGGTCCGCGCGCTGCCCCCCGCCCATCCTGCCTACCCCGTCACCGTGGGCCGGGAGCTGGCGTGGGCCCGCGAGCGCGAGGTCGAGGCGTGGAGCTCCGCGCCCTGAGCGCGGGGGCGTGTCCGTCGACGTCCCAGGAGCGGAACAAACGGAGGGCGCGTCGTGCGCCGCCCCGCCCACAGAAAACCACCACGATTCTTATGCAACACAGTGACTACAATACCACGTTGTCACGTGTTATTGACGCGGAAGACCCAGCGGAGTGTCGGCCCCTCCCGTCACAATGCGGACCTCACTTCCACCACGAGGAACGTATGACACGAGCAACCACAACGAAGACGTGGCTGTGCCTGGGCCTGTGCGGCGCGCTGGCGACGATGACGGGCGCCAGTCCGGCGTTCGCCGCGGCGCCCACCGCCGCCCTCAACGCCTCGCTGACCTCGCCCTGGTCGTCCGCGCCGTCGCTGAGCCGGACGCGCGCCTATCACTCCGCCACGCGGCTGACGGACGGGACGGTGCTCGTCGTCGGCGGTCAGGGCTGGACGTCGGGCCCGTCCTCCGCGGCGGCGACGGCGACGACGGAGGCGTACACCCCCGCCACGAACGCCTGGTCCGCGCGCGCGAGCCTCGCGACGGCGCGGCAGGGCCACACGGCGACGCTGCTGAACGACGGCCGCGTGCTCGTCGCCGGTGGCCAGAACACGGCCACGCTGGCGAGCGCGGAGCTGTACGACCCGGCGACGAACACCTGGAGCCCCACGGGGAGTCTGGCGACGGCGCGCAGGGGACACAAGGCGGTGCTGCTGAACAACGGCAAGGTGCTGGTCGTGGGCGGCTTCGGCGCCGCGGCCCTGAAGAGCGCGGAGCTGTATGACCCGGCCACGGGCGCGTGGACGACGACGGGCTCGCTGGCCACGGTCGAGGGTCGCCTCACCGCGACGCTGCTGCCGGACGGCCGCGTGCTGGCCATCAACGACAACGGGGTCACCGCGACCGCGGAGCGGTTCAACCCGGCCACGGGCACCTGGAGCGGCGCGGCGGCGCCACCGGCCTTCTATGGACACGCGGCGGTCCTGCTCCCGCAGGGCGCGGTGCTGGCCGTGGGACAGGAGCAGGGTCGGTTCGAGAGCGGCGCGTGGCTGTTCTGGGCGGAGGACAACGAGTGGGAGTACGTCTCGACGGCCAACGAGTCCCGCCGCAGCGGCCACACGCTGACGCTGCTGGATGACGGCCGCGTGCTCGTCGCCCGGGGCACGCGCAACCAGGTCGGCGGCTCGGCGGAGCTCTTCAGCACCACGAACTGGTCGCTCTCCGTGGCGGGCGGCGACGCGCCGACCACGGGCCACACCGCCACCCTGCTGGAGGACGGCCGGGTGCTGGTCGTCGGCGGCACCAGCCAGGAGGAGCCCGAAATCTACAGCTCCGCGGAGCTCTTCACCGCCCCGTGAGCAGACCTTGAGGTGAGGCTCCGCCCGTCTCGCCGCGCTGGCGACGGGCGGAGTCGCGTGCGCGACGTGTCTTGCCTCTCGGAATCCCAACCACTGCGGACCGGGTGCGCGCGGTGAATGGCCGAACCGCGCATGGAAGCCGTCCCCTCGAGGCCCGGGCCGAAGCCCCTCTGCCGCCACGTCACGCCGAGGCGCGCCAGCCGCGTGTCGAGCTCTCCGGGAGCGCCTTGGCGCCGACTCGAGGCGAGCGACGAGCGGGGACACGAAGCTGGCGAGGTGCGCGCACGGGACTGGGGGGGGACGCACGCGGGACCTCGCCGGCGTGAGCGGCACCGAGGCCACGCTCGCACGGGGAGGCGGCGTCACCACGGCGGCGAGTCGAGGCAGGACCGGCGTCAGTGTTCGTGACGATGGTGGAGGTCGGACACGTGCGGATGGTCATGCGTCAGGGGCGCGTGCCGATGGAGATGGGAGTGCGGCTCCACGTCCGGGGTGCCAGGCGGATGCGCATGCTGGTGATGGTCGTCGTGGGCATGGACATGTTCATGCTCCAGCGCGGCGTGGGTATGCACATGGGCATGTCGCTCTCGAAGCAGCAGGACCACGCCTCCCGCCATCAGTCCGCCCGCGAGAAGGTCCAGGAGTCGCAGGTGCTCGCCCAGGAGCGGTATCGAAACCAGGGCGCCCACGAAGGGGGCCGTGGCGAAGTAGGCGGCCTCTCGCGCGGCGCCCACCAGCCGCAGGGCGTAGGCATCGAGCACGATGGAGACGCCGTAGCTGGCGAACCCGAGCACCAGGGTCGCCCCCAGGACGGAGCCCCCGGGCATGGGCTGCCCGGTGAGCAAGGCGAGCACGAGCGTGCAGGCCCCCGAACCGAGCGCCTTGATGCGGACCAACGCGAGCGGGTCCTTGAGGGACAGTCGCTGGGTGAGGTTGTTGTCCACGGCCCAGGCAAGGCAGGCCCCGGCCAGGGCCAGGATGCCGAGCACGTCGCCTCGCAGCTCCCCCTCCTGGAGTCCCAGGACCGCGGCGCCGGCCATGATGAGCCCGGCGGCGAGCGCTCCGGCGCGGCCCAGGTGCTCGCCGAAGACGAGGAGGGCCAGGAGGATGGTGAAGGGACCTTCCAGATTGAGGAGCAGGGAGGCGGCCACCCCCGACAAACGCTCCAGGCCCACCAGCATCAGGACCGGCCCCACGATGCCACCACAGAGGATGACCCCCAGGAGCAGGGGAACGTCCTTGCCCGTCAGGCGCGCCTCGCGCTCTTCGGGGGAGTTGGGGCGCAGCCCTCGAATCCACACGAGCGCCGTCAGCCCCAGGCCCCCTCCCAGATAGAGGAGCGAGGCCAACACCAACGGCGTACTGGCGGGAAGCAGCAGCTTGGCCACGGGCGCGCTCACGCCGAAGAGGGCCGCGGCGGCCAGCCCCAGGGCTGCGCCAGCGACTCGTGGGGATATCGACACGGCTGTCCCTCCTTGGCTCGCCCGCCTCCGGGGCCCCCTCTACTATTGACGATAGTAGACCCCCGGGCATAGAACCCGCTCCGTGAAGAAGCGCAACTGGGAGCCGCTCGGCACGTTGGAAGCGGCCGTGATGAAGGTCGCCTGGGCCCAATCGCCCGTCACGGCGCGCCAGGTGTGCGAGCGGATGACCGGTCGCGCGGAGCGCGCCTACACGACCATCATGACCACGATGGACCGGCTGCACCGCAAGGGCCTGCTGGAGCGGGAGAAGGACGGCCTGGCGTGGCGCTACACCCCGGCCCTCTCCCAGCCCGAGTTCGAGAAGGCGCTGGCCGACGGGCTCGCGGCCGACATCCTCCAGTCGCATGGCGAGACGGCGCTGGCCGCATTCGTGGATGCCGCGGCGGACGTGGATGAGGCCCTGCTCGACCGGCTCTCGCAGCTCATCGCCGAGCGTCGACGGGGTCGACGATGACGGCCGCCCTGGCGTTTCTCCTGGAGTGCGCCGCCGTGACCGCCGCTGTCGGGACGCTGGCCTCGCTGCTGGTGTCGGCGCTCCTGGGCGCCTGGCCCTCGCGTGGGGGCCGGCCCGCCCTTCGCGCGGATGGAGCCTTCGTCCTGGGAACGCTGCCCGCCGTGGTGGCGCTGGCGGTGGTGGCCGCCGCCGCCGCGCCCTCGCTGTCCGCGATGCTGGGCTGGAGCCGGGACCACTGCGGTGGCCATGGCCATCATCTCCACCTGTGCCTGCTGCACTCCTCGGGAGTGAGGCCGGTCCTCGCCGTGACGGGCGCGGCCGCGCTCGCGACGCTCCTCTTCCGAGCCGGTGGACTGGCGTGGCGCATCCTCCAGACGCGCTCCCGGCTCGCCGCGCTGGAGGCGCTGGGCGTTGCTCGGCACGGCCCCTTCCCGGTGGTGCTGGTTCCAGGGGCGCCAAGGCTGTGCCATGCGGCGGGAGTGCTCCGCCGCCGCGTCCTGCTGTCCGCCAGCATGGAGGAGGCCCTGACGCCTCGGCAACTGCGCTGCGTGCTGGCTCACGAGGAGGCCCACCTGCATCGACGCGACCCCCTGGCCTCCCTGATGCTCTGTGTCGCGGGGCTCTTCGCGCCACCGCCCCTGGCTCGCGGCTTCCTCGCGAGGTACCAGCTCGCGGCCGAGCAGGCCTGCGACGCGGAGGCGATGCGCGCTGTCGGAGACGGGATGGCCGTGGCGGAGGCCCTGGTGAAGATGGCGGGCCTCCAGCGAGGAGCTCGCGAGGTCGCCGCCGTGCCCGCCTTCGGAAAGCTGGCCCTGGAGGCGCGGGTGAAGGCCTTGCTGGATGAAGAGGCGCTCCAGCCCGGCGCCTCGCGTGCCCTCCTCCTGGGCGTGAGCGCGGCGACCGCGGTGCTCGTCCTCGCCCTGCTCCACGCGGCCAGTCTCCACCACGCGGTGGAGACCGCCCTCCATTTCATCTCCTGAACGACCTGAGCGATGGCCATGGCTCCACGCGCCCACCCTCATCTCACGCCCCCACCTACTATCGCTGGTAGTATCCTTGTCCTCCTGCTCGCCAGCGGCGCCGCGGCGCAGCCCGCGCTCACCGAGGCGCGCTACGTGGAACGGGTCCTCCAAGGCAGTCTGGAGGCAAGGGTCGCCGAGGCCGAGGCGGAGCTGGAAAGGGCGGCGGCCGTGGGGGTCGGGCAGTGGCCCAATCCCTCCCTGGCGTGGCAGCGCGAGAAGGCGACGTCCGGCCTGGCGGATGGGGCGAGCCAGGACATCGTGAACATCTCCATTCCCCTGGTGCTCTCCGGCCGGCTCGGCCTGGCGCGGGAGGCCGCCTCCGACGGGGCCCGGGCCGCGGACGCGAACCTCGCCAGGGCCCGGGGCGCGCTGCGGCACGTGGCGACGCGCGCCTTCGCCGCGGTCCTCGCGACACGTGAGCGACGCGCCATCCTCGACGAGTCCCTGGCCGCCTTGGACCGCCTGGCGCAAGCCATCGCCGTGCGCGAGCGCGCCGGGGAGGCAGCGGGCTACGACCGGCTGCGCATCGAAGCGGAGGCCGCCGCGGTCGAGGACGCACGAAGCGGCGCGGGACTCGAGGAGCGGCGGGCCCTGACGGAGGCCCTGCGGCTGCTGGGGCCCGCGACGAAGTCACTGCCTCCGCTCCAGGGGCCGCTGGCCGCGGAGCGCCCCCTGCCTTCGGCGGACGTGCTCCGGCTGGAGCTGGAATCCCGCCGCGCGGACGCGCGGGCGCTGGAGTGGGAGGCGCGAGCGGCACGGACCGCGAGCCGCGCGGCGGGGCGCGGATGGATTCCGGACCCGACGGTGTATGGCGGGGTCCAACTGCTCGACCTCGGACGTCCAGGCGAGGGAGCCGGGTACGTGGTGGGGCTGACCCTCCCGCTGCCCCTCTTCGAGCGACAGCAGGGCCCCCGGGCGCAGGCCGAGGCCCGCGAGCGGCTCGCCCGAGCGCGGCGCGCCGAGCTGCTGGACGTCGCCCACGCGCGACTCACGCTGGCGCTGGCGGAGGTGACGGAGCGCCGAGAGCGGCGCGCGCGGCAGCGGGAGGGCGCGCTGAAGCGCGCGGAGGCGCTGCGCGACATCGCGGAGGCGGCCTACCGAGGGGGAAGCGCGGACCTCCTCGTCCTCATGGACGCCGAGCGGACGGCCCGCGAGGCACGACTGACCGCGGTGGACCTCGCGCTCGACGTCGTCGAAGCCGAAGCAGACCTCCTTCTACTCGCGGGCGCCTGGGATGGCGCCGACGCCGGGAGCGCCCAGCCATGAGCCCTTCTCGAATCCTCGCCGCGGCCCTCGCCACGTGCGTCCTCGCCACGTGCGTCCTCGCCATGTCCTGCAAGGAGCACGGACATGATGGACAACAGGCCCATGAGCACGGAGGCGACGGCGCGCATGGCCATGATGACCACGACAAGGGCGGCGCGGCCGACGCGACGGAGCCGGAGCGCCCGGCCGTCTCCGTCACCGTGTACCAGGACGGCCTGGAGTTGTTCATGGAGTACCCGGCGCTGGTGGTGGGACAGCCCTCGCCACTGGTGGCGCACTTCACGGACGCGCGAGACGCGGACGGCTTCGAGGTCGTGACGAAGGGACGGGTGACGGCCACCCTCCGGCACGCGGATGGCTTCGAGGAACACTTCGTCGCGGAGCGGCTCTTGCGCGACGGCATCTTCAAGCCCGAGGTCCGCCCCACGAAGGCCGGCGAGGCGAGGCTGGTCCTGCGACTGGAGGGCGAGCAGCTCTCGGGGACGGTGGACGCGGGCAAGGTGAGGGTGTTCTCCACCGTGGCCGCCTCCGCGGCCGCCGCGCCTCCCGAGGAGCCGGGGGAGCCCACCGTGCCGTTCCTCAAGGAGCAGCAGTGGAAGACTCAGTACGCCACGGCCATCGCGGAGTCGCGCGTGCTCCAGGGGGGTGTGCGCGCCAATGGAGAGCTCAAGCCCGTGGCCGGGCAGGCCGCGGAGCTGGCCGCCCCGGTGATGGGGCAAATCCCGCTCGTCGGGCCCGTGCCCCATCTGGGACAGGTGGTGAGGAAGGGAGAGGTCCTGGCGCGGCTGGCCCCCGTCACCCTGGCCGGCACGACGGACCTGGCCACCGTGGAGCTGGAGGCCGCCCGCGCTCGCGCCGAGCTGGGGCTGGCCGAGCGCGAGGTGGCCCGGGCCGAGGAGATGCTCGCGGCCAAGGCCATCCCCGAGAAGCAGCTCGACGGCGCTCGGGTGGCGCGGGAGGTCGCGGCGGCCCGCGCGTCCGCGGCGGAGCGTCAGCTCGCCCTGTACCGTGGCACCCAACACGGAGCGGGCGGGCCCGGAGGCGCGGCCTTCGAGCTGCGCTCCCCGTTGGACGGGGTGGTGTCGTTCGCGGACGTGACGCCCGGGGCCGTGGTGGAGCCAGGCAAGCGGCTCGTGGCCGTCATCAACCCCACGCGGCTGTGGCTCGAGGCCAGGGTGTACGAGGCGGACGCGCCCAGGGTGGAGCGCACGCCGGGGGCGGCGTTCACGGTGGCGGGCTTCTCGCGAGAGTTCACCGTGGACGAAACGACGGGACGCCGCGTCGCGGTGGGCAGCGTCGTGGACCCCGGCACACGCACGGTCCCCGTGCTCTTCGAGCTGCTCAACCCCGAAGGCCGCCTCAAGCCCGGCATGTTCGCCAAGGTGATGCTCTTCACGGGGGAGACGGTGCGCGCGGTCGCCATCCCGGAGTCAGCGGTGGTGGACGACAACGGCAGGCCCACCGTCTTCGTCATGGACGGCGGCGAATCCTTCTTCAAGCGCGCCATCCGCCCCGGTGTTCGTTCCGGAGGATGGGTGCAGGTGCTGGACGGAGTGAAGGAGGGCGAGCGAGTCGTCTCGCGCGGAGCCTACGAACTCAAGCTGTCCACCGCCACCGGGGCGATTCCCGAGCACGGCCACCAGCACTGAGAGCACGCCCCTCATGAATCGCCTCATCCGCTGGTCCATCGACAACCGCCTGCTGGTGGTCGCCTCCTCCGCGCTCCTGCTGGTGCTGGGCATCCAGGTGGCCCGGGACATGCCGGTGGACGTCTTCCCGGACCTCACCGCCCCCACCGTCACCGTCCTCACCGAGGCCCACGGCCTGGCGCCCGAGGAGGTGGAGACCCTCGTCACGTTCCCCATCGAGACGGCCGTCAACGGCGCCACCGGCGTGCGCCGGGTGCGCTCCGCCTCGGGCGTGGGCATCTCCATCGTCTGGGTGGAGTTCGAGTGGGGCACCGACATCTACACCGCGCGCCAGGTGGTGAACGAGAAGCTCCAGCTCGTCGCCGCCCAGCTCCCACCCGACGTGCCCCCGCCCTCCATGGCCCCCATCTCCTCCGTCATGGGGGAGATTCTCTTCCTCTCCGTGTCATGGAAGGAGGAGGCCCTGGCGAAGGACGCGGAGGGCCGCCAGGCCCAGATGATGGAGGCGAGAGGCACCGCGGACTGGGTGCTTCGCAAGCGGCTGCTGTCCGTGCCGGGCGTCTCGCAGGTGGTGCCCATTGGTGGAGCGGTGAAGCAGTACCAGGTGCTCCTGCGTCCGGAGGCCCTGCAGGCGCTCGGCGTCTCCTTCGAGCAGGTCGCGAACGCGCTGCGCACGACGAACCACAACGCCTCGGGTGGCTTCTACGTGCAGGGCGGCCAGGAATACCTGCTGCGCGCGGTGGGACGGGCGAAGGGCGTGGAGGACCTGGCGGGGACCGTCGTCGCGGTGCGCTCGGGTGTGCCCATCACCGTGGGACAGGTGGCCGACGTGCGGGTGGGACCTCGCATCAAGCGTGGGGAGGGCAGCGCCAACGCGACGCCGGCCGTCATCCTGGCGGTGATGAAGCAGCCCGACTCGAACACGCTGGAGCTGACCGGGCGGCTGGACGCCGTGCTGGACGAGGTCCAGGCCACGCTGCCCGCGGGCATGGTGGTGGGCCGGAACATCTTCCGGCAGTCGGACTTCATCTCCGTCGCGGTGCGCAACGTGTCGGTGGCGCTCCGGGATGGGGCGGTGCTCGTGGCCGTCATCCTGCTCGTGTTCCTCATGAACGCGCGGGCCACGTTCATCTCGTTGACCGCCATTCCCCTGTCGCTGGTCGCCGCGGTGCTGGCGCTCGAGGCGCTGGGGGTGACCCTCAACACCATGACGATTGGCGGACTCACCATCGCCATCGGCGCCATGGTGGACGACGCCATCATCGACGTGGAGAACGTCTTCCGGCGCCTGCGGGAGAACGCGCACCTCCCGGAGGGGCGGCGCAAGCCCGCGCTGGAGGTCATCTTCCAGGCGTCCGTGGAGGTGCGGCACGCCATCGTCTTCGCCACCCTCATCATCATCCTCGTCTTCCTGCCGCTCTTCTTCCTGTCGGGCCTGGAGGGCCGGATGCTGGCGCCGCTGGGGCTGGCGTATATCGTCGCCATCGCCGCGTCGCTGGTGGTGGCGGTGACGCTGACGCCCGCCCTGTGCGCCTATCTGCTGCCGCGAGCCCGGGCGCTGGGCGCGGAAGAGGGACCCGTGCTGCGCTGGCTCAAGGAGCGCTACCGGCCGTTGTTGCAGGCGGCGCTCGCCCGTCCGAGGCCCGTCCTGGCCGGGGCCGCGCTGGCGTTGCTGGCGACCCTGGCCATCGTTCCGTTCCTGGGCCGCTCCTTCCTGCCCGAGTTCAACGAAGGCACGCTCACCCTCAACGTCGTCACGCTGCCGGGCACCTCGCTGGAGGAGTCGGACAGGCTGGGCCGTCGGGTGGAGCAGGTGCTGCTGACCTTTCCCGAGGTGGTGTCCACGGCACGGCGAACAGGGCGCGCGGAGCTGGACGAGCATGCCCAGGACGTCAACGCGGCGGAACTGGACGTCGGGCTGGACCTCTCGCGGGGGTCTCGGGACAAGCAATCGCTGATGGAGGCGATGCGCAAGGCACTGGCGCAGGTGCCTGGAGTCGTCGTCACCATGGGTCAGCCGCTCAGCCACCGCATCGACCACATGCTGTCGGGGACGCGGGCCAACATCGCGTTGAAGCTCTATGGCGATGACCTGGACCAGCTGCGCACGCTGGCCGAGCAGGTGAAGCGGGTCGCCGAGAGCACGGCGGGCGCGGTGGACGTGGCCATCGAACAGCAGGTGGATATTCCAGAGCTGGAGATACGCACGGACCGGGAAGCGGTGGCCCGCCATGGGCTCACCACGGGCGCGGTCGCGGAAGCAGTCGAGCGGGCCTTCGCCGGGGAGACGGTGGGCACGGTGCTGGAGGGACAACGGGTCGTGGACATCGCCGTGCGGCTGGATGATGCGTCGCGGGCGGACGTGGACACCATCGCCTCCACCCTGGTGGACACGCCCCTGGGGCCGCCCATCCCGCTGAAGATGCTGGCGAGCCTCACGCGCGAGTCGGGCCCCAACACCATCAGTCGCGAGGGCGTGCAGCGGAAGATGGTGGTGCAGGCCAATGTCGCGGGCAGGGACCTGTCCGCCGTGGTGGACGACCTGCGGGCTCGAATCACCCGCGAGGTGCCCATGCCCTCGGGGTACTACGTGGACTACGGCGGCCAGTTCGAGAGCGCGGAGGAGGCCACGCGCTCCATCGCCTGGCTGAGCGTGGCCGTGGTGGTGGGCATCTTCCTGCTGTTGGTGGTGGCCTTCGGCTCGGTGCGCAACTCGCTGCTCACCCTCATCAACCTCCCGCTGGCGCTCATTGGAGGAGTCGTGGCGGTCGCGCTGACCTCGGGCGTGGTGAGCGTGGCCTCGCTGGTGGGCTTCATCACCTTGTTCGGCATCGCCACGCGCAACGGCATCCTCATGGTGAGCCATTACGAGCACTTGATGGGCGAGGAAGGAAAGGGCCTCGAGGAAGCCGTGGTGCAGGGCTCCCTGGAACGGCTGGCGCCCGTGCTGATGACGGCGCTGTGCGCCGGGCTGGCGCTGGTTCCGCTCGTCATCGCGGGAGACGCGCCGGGCAATGAAATCCAGGCCCCCATGGGCGTGGTCATCCTCGGGGGCCTGTTGTCCTCCACCTTCCTCAACATGCTCGTGGTGCCGGTGCTCTTCCAACGGTTCGGCCGTCCGCCACGTGCTCCCGCCAGCGCCTCCTCGGCGGGAGAATGAAAGGAAGGCGGTCTCGCCAGACAGTTCGGGCGCCGACCAGGAGTTGTCGGGGCCTGCTCGTGCCCCCGCTCCCACCCGAGCCCTCAATGGGCCCCTCCGACGACTCCCGTCAGGAGGGGCGCGGACGATTTCATGCAACGGTGTCGCCCGGCCTGTCTCCTCCCGTCAGGAGGGGGCGCTCATGCCCCCATGACTCCTCGGGAGGACGACATGAAGGCGACGACGCGATACCTGGTGCTTCTCTCCATGCTGGTGGTGGGCTGTGGTGGCTCGAGCAAGGACGACGGGGACGATGGCAATCAATCGCTCCCGGAGACCTTCGAGTGCGGCGACAAGACCTGCAAGCGCGCCACCCAGTACTGCGCGACCGTCGCGAACGCCGAGACGACCCATCTGTGTCTGGAGAAGAAGGAGAGCTGCAAGAGCTGCGACTGCGTGGACCTGGAGACGGACCTCACCATCCAGACCGGGAGCCAGGCCTGCACCCCGAGCGACAAGCAGGACGTGGTCTTCTCCTGCGCCTATTACGATGACACGGACTACATCAAGGCCATCTGCAACGTGCGCTATCGCTGAGGACACCAGCCGATAGGACGGCCCGCCCCCACGGACGGGAGCGGGCTCCGAGGCTACCGACGAAGCCCCCTCCGCCTCACTGCTTCTGCTCGGCGGCCTTCTGCTGCTGCTGACGCATCTGCTCGAAGGAGGCCTGGTACTCGGCCATCGTCCCCAGGCCCACCGCGGCGCGGCGCGCGTCCACGTTGGCCGGGTCCTCGAGCGTCTTGGGCACCATCTTCCCCTCCACCTCTTCCATCTGGGTGCCGTAGCGCTGCGGCTTGCCGGTGTTCACCAGCACGCGGTCCGTGAGGTACGCCAGGTTCGCCGGCGAGCCCTCTCCCCGGGCCACGGCCTGCTCCAGCATCGGCAGCACCTTCTCCTGGAACGCCACGTCCTTGTCCGCGTGCTGCACCAGCAGCCACGCCGCGAACGAGGCGCGCGGCCCCACCAGCGCGTTGCCCGGCCAGCCCTTCTTCGCGATGACCTCCTTGAGCCACGCGGTGTTGGCCGCGTCGACCTCTTCCAGCTTCTTCTTCGCCGCCTCGTCCTGGAAGCTGGACCCGAAGAGCGCCTGCCGGACCTTCTGGTCCTCCTCCATGCGCGCGAGCAGCTCGTCTCGCAGCGCCGGGTCCGCCGCCTGGAGCTGCTTCGCGTCCTCCTCGACGACGCGCTGCTCGACGGCCGCGTAGCCCGGCAAGCCCCGGATGTTCTCGAGGTCCGGGTCCTTGCGCAGGTGGGCGACGTTGTTGAAGCCCTCGTCCACCGCGCGCCCCAGCCACGTCAGCGCCTCCTCGCCCTCCTTCGACAGGGACGCCGAACACGCCGCGTTGTAGGCCGTGTTCCGGTTGCGCACCCCACCCTCCCAGGCGCGGCGATACAGCGCCAACGCGGCCACGTGGTCACCCTTCCGAGCCAACCCATCCGCCTCCATCGCCGCCTGACGCGCCTCCGGCGTGGCCACGGGCTTGGGCGCGGCGGCTGAGGCCGAACTCCCAGCCGGGGCGGCCGCGCCTCCCGTCGAGTGGGCACAGGCGGCCAGGTTCAGGGCGGTCAGCAGGATGACGAGACGTCGCATGGGGGCTCCGGGGTGTGAGTGGAAAGAGGCCCGCGCAGTGTAGGCGGCTTTTCCTTGCTCCCAAGTCCTTACTCGACCGGGCCCCATGCCTCCCGGCTCACCTCGGCTCCTCCATCCCGCCGAAGTCGTCTTCCTTGGGAGGTGGCGGCGGTTGTCGCGTCCTCTTCACGGGCAGCCGCCAGCCGTGGCGCACGGAGAACATGCGCACCAGCGCCCCCAGGACGATGCCCGCGAGCAGCGCCAGGCGCTTGTGCCCCGCGAGGGAGAGCACGAGGCACGCGGCGCTCGCGGCCAGCGCCGCCAGCGCGTAGTAGCCCGGCTCCGGGCGCATCACCGTGGGCGTGCGCCGGATGAGCACGTCGCGGATGATGCCGCCCCCCACGGACGTGATGATGCCCACCAGCAGGGCCGTGCCGGGCGACAGCCCGACCTCCAACGTGCGCTGGACTCCCGCCACCGCGAACGAGCCGAGCGTCAGCGCGTCCAGCCACATCAACAGCCTCACCGTGGGCCCGTGCTTCAGCTCGAAGAGGAAGGCGGCGAAGGCCCCCACGAACGCGGCGACGAGGTAGATGGGCCGCACCAGGGCGAGCGGTGGCCCCGCCTGGAGCAGCGTGTCGCGCAGGATTCCGCCTCCAATCCCAGACACCAGCCCCAGCACCAGGAACCCCATCAGGTCCAGCTTCCGGCGCTCGGCCAGCAACGCGCCCAGCACCGAGCCGGCGAACACCCCCAGCAGGTCCGCGGTGAGCGTGCCCAGCGAGAGGACGTGCTCCCGCACCTCCGGCCGCGAAAGGTCGCCGATGGCCTCGTCGATGGACATGTGCGTGCGGCGGCCCCCCGCCCCGCGCCTCCTCCAGGGCAGGCTGGGGACGCCCGCGCCCGAGGGCAATCCAGGGCGGAGCGCCCTGTCGCGGCCCGCATGCCCTCTCGCCCGGAGGGAGGGCCCCGCCGAGCCCCCGTGGCCCCGAGGGACCATGGACGTCCTCGCCCGACGGGCGCACCTTTCCCGGTGAAGCCCACGCCGTCCCCCCTCCCTCCGGGATTCCCCCATGCCCACGACACGTCCACCGTCACAGGCGGCCTTCGCCGTCGCCGACCGCATCTTCGAGGGCGGCACCGTCCTCACCCTGGACGAGGCCCTCCCCGTCGCGGAGGCCGTCGCGCTCCAGGGCGACCGCATCCTCGCCGTGGGGTCGCGCGACGACGTCATGAAGCACCGCGGCCCCACCACGGAGGTCATCCCGCTGCTCGGCCGGACGATGCTGCCCGGCTTCGTGGATGGCCATTCCCACATCGCGGCCATGGTGGACACGTGGGGCTGGCCCGACCTGAGCCCGCCCCCCGCGGGCGACGTGGAGTCCTTCGAGGACCTCTTCACCCGCTTGCGCCAGCACCTGGCGCAGACCGCGCCGCCCCCGGGCGCCACCGTCGTCGCCGTCGGCTACGACGACTCGCTGCTCGTCGAGAAGCGCCACCCGCTCGCCGACGAACTGGACGCCCTCTCCACCACGCACGGCCTCGTCCTCATCCACGTCTCCGGACACCTCGCCACCGCCAACCACTTCGCGCTGGAGCAGGCCGGCTACGTGCCCGGCGCCGAGGACCCACCGGGCGGCGTCATCTGGCGTGACGCCCACGGCGTGCCCACCGGCGTCGTGGCCGAGCAGGCCGTGTTCGGGCTGCTCGCCCACCTCCCTCCCCGGACGCCCGAGGAGCAGCTGGGCATCCTGGAGCAGGTCCAGCTCCACTATGCCAGCCAGGGCATCACCACCGCGCAGGAGGGCCAGACGTCACCCGCCGCGCTGGCGCTCCTCGAGGAGGCCGCCCGCCAGAAGCGCCTGCTCATCGACATCGTCGCGTACCCGAAGTGGACCACCCTCACGCAGTCCCTGTCGACGCGCGTGGCCCCCCGCGCGCACGCCACGCATCGCCACGACTGCGGCCGCGAGCGCCACGAGAAGACCACCGGCCCCACCCACGTCCTCCGCGAATTCAAGGAGCGAAAGCACGTGGGCGAATACCAGGACCGCCTCAAGGTGGGCGGCGTGAAGCTCACGGCGGACGGCTCCCCGCAGGGCAAGACGGCCTACCTCTCAAGGCCCTACTTCAAGCCCCCGGAGAACGAGCCCCCGGACTACCGGGGCCACCCCGTGGTGTCCCAGGAGGAGCTGGACGCCTGGTTCGACAAGGCCTATGCGGAAGACCTCCAGTTGCTCGTGCACTGCAATGGCGACGCGGCGTCGGACATGATGATTGCCGCGGTGCGCGCGGCCCAGGCGAAGCACGGCCCCAAGGCGCTGCGGCCGGTGATGATCCACGCGCAGACGGTGCGCGAGGACCAGCTCGACGCGATGAAGGCGCTGGGCATCCTCCCCAGCTACTTCAACGTCCACACCTTCTACTGGGGGGACTGGCACCTGCACGAGACGCTCGGCCCGGAGCGCGCGCCGCGCATCAGCCCGCTCGCCTCCACCCTGCGGCGCGGCATGACGCTGTCGCTCCACTCGGACGCGCCCGTGGTGCCGCTGGAGCCCATGCGCCTGCTCGACGCGGCGGTCAACCGCACCACCCGCTCCGGAGCGGTGCTCGGCCCCGACCAGCGCATCAGCCCCCGCGACGCGCTCGCCGGCCTCACCTGGGGCAACGCCCTGCTCTACTTCGAGGAGTCCACCAAGGGCCGCATCGCGCCGGGCCTGCGCGCCGACCTGGTGGTGCTCTCCGACAACCCGCTCACCGTCGCGCCCCACGCGCTCGTGGACCTGAAGGTGCTCCTCACCGTGAAGGACGGCGAGGACCTCTTCTCGTCCCCCGAGTGGGACGCGGACGCGGACGCGTCGATGTTCAGCCAGTCACTCTTCCTGGATGAGACAGGGTGGCTCGTCTGAGACCCAGGCGACGGGACGTGGGGGGCATGGTGTAGAGAGGAAGACTCGACGCGCGCAAGCGCCCGACCGTGTACTCCACGGGTGCCTTCCTCCCACTCCCACCGTTCTGCGATGGTGGGAGAAAACCCCGCACCGGAGAGTCTCATGCTCCGCCGCTTTGGCCCCGCGCTCCTCCTCGGCTCCGTGCTGTCCGTCGGCGCCTGCAAGAAGTCAGAGGACCCCGCGCCCCCCACTCCGGCGCCCACGCCCACCGTCGAGCCCGCTCCCCCCTTCGCCCTCTCGCTGCTGCGGGATGCCTCCCCCTCGGGCTGTACGTGGATGCGTCAGGACACCACGGGCCTACGCAAGGCCCTGGCCACCGTGGACGCGCCCTGCGCCCGGCTGGGGCTCGCCTGGAGCCCGGACGGCAAGCACGGCGCGCTGGTGGACCGGGGCGGCGGCGAGCACAAGCCGCGCGCCTGGAAGGTCGACTTCGAGTCCGCGCGGGGCGACCCGCTCGCCCTGCCCGAGGCCGGCCACACCGACGCCCTCGGCTTTGACGCACAGGGCCAGGTCTTCGCGCTGGTGTCGCAGCTGGAGGGCCTGACGCGCAAGACGGAGCGCGGCGAGGAGTTCTTCCTGTCGGACGGGCGCAAGCTGCCCGTGCCGGACACCGAGGGCAGCCCGGGCCTGGCGCACGCGTACCGCCGCGAGGGCGAGGCGTGGAAGCGCATCGAGACGGTGGCCACCGTGTACGAGACGGACGACGCGGTGGGCACGGGCGCGCTGGCGACGGCGGGCATGCTGGTGTCCTCCACGTCCGGCGCGGACCCGGACGCGCCCGCCGCGACGGAGTTCTCCGAGGGCAGCGAGGACGCGGCGCGGCTGGACGCGATGGTGAAGGACAAGGGCCATGCGGAGTATGGCGCCTGGGTGTCCCTGGAGACGCACGGCGGACCGCTGTACGCGTGGCGCGCGGCGCGGGAGCTGCCGGTGCTGATGCCGCCGCTGCGCTGGGAGGTGGGGGATCGGCTGGAGGAGCCGGAGTCGCTGGAGCTGGCGCCCACGTCCGTCCTCGAGCTGCGCGCGCGCGGCCCGCTGCTGCTGGTGGTGTCGGACCGGTCCGCGCGCATCTACGACGCCCGCGCGCGCAAGCGCCTGGCCGCGCTGGAGGACGTGCACGACGCGCGCTTCTGGCCCAAGCAGCGCACCGTCACCGCGGCGATCCCCGCCAGCCCGTCCGCCGCGCAGTGACGCGCGCCTGGCGCCCCCTCGCCTGACGGGCGGACAGGGGGCGAGCGCGGGAGGGCCGCGAGGGCCGCCCGTGCCTACCCTCGAGGGGATGCACGAGCGCTTCCACAAGTTCGCCCAGACCATCGCCGAGCGCGTGGGCTCCGTCCAGGCCCTGGTCATCGCCTGCGCCGTGGTGCTGGCGTGGGCCATCTCCGGGCCGCTGTTCCACTTCAGCGACACCTGGCAGCTGGTCATCAACACGTCGACCACCATCGTCACGTTCCTGATGGTGTTCGTCATCCAGGCCACCCAGAACCGGGACGCGAAGGCGGTGCACCTCAAGCTCGACGAGCTCATCCGCGCGCACAAACACGCGCGCACGTTCTTCGAGGACCTGGAGGACGCGACCGAGGACGAGCTGAAGGAGCTCTCCCACCAGTTCAAGCGCGCCCACGAGCGCGCCAGCGAAGCCCCCGGAGGCCATGACGGCCCCCGCAAGGGCGCCCCGCGCTGAGGCGCCCCGGTGGACCTTCAGCGCGCGCCCGGGAGCGTGGAGAACACGAACGCCATCATCGCGATGTAGAGGCCGCAGCCCAGCACCATGAAGGCGACGGGCGCGACCAGCGCCCCCAGCGCCGCCTTGCCTCCCGACGTCCGGTGCATGCCCCGGTACGCGACCACGCGCACGCCCATGGACCAGAACGGGAAGACGTAGGCGCCGCAGAACGGGACGAGCCCCACCAGATAGGGCCCCATGGACAGGGCATGCGCCCGCAGCGTCACCGCGTAGGTGCTGGGCACCCCCGCCATCCGCAGCACCAGGTGGTCCACCCCCGCGTGCGCCAGGGTCCAGGCCGTGCCGAACAGCGGTATCAGGAAGAGGTAGACGATGAAGACCCCCGCCATCATGCCCCGCACCATCATTCCAGAGGGCGCGTCCTCCTGCTTCGCCATCATGCTGTCCCAGGGCATGACGCCCATCACCAGCGCGTACAGCACCAGGGTCGTGAACATCGACACGAAGTACGCCAGGGCGACGAACAGGACGGAGTTGCCCATGGAGCCCGTCGGCCGCGCCCGGTCGAACGTCGCGCCGGGCCGCAGCATGACGTCCAGGCACGTCTGCCAGAACGCCTTCACCAGCCCCACCTCCTCGCGGCGGTCCCACGCCAGCAGCTCGTCCGGCTCGCGCGCGAAGCACTTCGTGCACAGCGCCTCGCCCCGGGCGCCCACGTTCAGGCACCGCGCGCAGGAGAAGGCGCCGCACCGCTCACAGGCCTGGACGCTGACGTACTCCGGGTGGACGGAGCACACCGGCTCGCCCGACTCCGGGGTGGACTGACGCAGGAAGGAATGGCCACACTTCCCGCAGAACTGCGCGCCGGGAATGATGTAGGCCTGACACGACGGACACGGGATGCCTGGCACACGGGCATCCTCTCACAACCCCTCTCCCCTCAGGGAGCGCGTCGCGAGCGCACCAGCCCGTGGTCATCCGGCACCGGGCCGCTGCCCGGCTCCGCTCCCGGACGACTCGTGGACTCCGGGGGAGCCAGGGCTTCCGGACGGAGCTCGCGCGCGCGCCGGGCCTGGCGCAGCGCCGCCTTCGCCTCCGCCTTGTGGCCCTGGGCGCGCTCGCGCTTCGCCAGGGCCTCCCACAGCTCGGGCGAGTCCGGGTGCAGCGCCACGCCCGCGCGCACCAGCCCCAGCCCCACCTTCGCGTCCTGCGCCTCCAGCACCACGCGCTTGAGGAAGGCGGCGGGCGCGAGCGCCAGCGCGCCCTGGGGCGTGGCCAGCGCCTCGCGCAGGAGCGGCGGCACCTCGTCGTCCCGCTTCGCCGCCAAGAGCGCCTGGGACAGCGCCAGGCGCGCGTCCACGCTGCCCGGCTGCAGCTCCACCGCTCGCTCCAGCCAGCGCAGCCGCGGCGCGGCCTGCTTGCGCCAGCCGAACCCGTCCGCGACGCGCAGGAGCTCGTCGGAGAAGTCCGGCCGCAGCTCCGGGGCCGTGGTCGCCAGCTTCTTCAGCGCGGGCCAGTGCGCCTCCGGGTCCTTCACCTCGTCCAGGCGCTGGCGCAAGAGGGGCTCCGGCACCTGCGCGCGCTTCCAGCCCGCCACGAAGCGCAGCAGGTCCGCGCGCAGCGTCCCCCCGAAGCGCTCCGCGTCCGGCAGGCCCAGGGCGTCACACGCGGCCAGGTAGTCCGCGAAGAAGGACAGCGGGCCCTCGGCCGGATACGCGCGCAGCCGCTCGGCGCCATGCGCCTTCTCCAGCGTCCGCGCCATGTGCGCGCCCACGCGGATGAAGACGGAGCCGAGCCTCGGGTCGTGTCCGCCCCGGATGCGCTCCAGCGCCGCCTTCCCGTCCCGGGCGATGAGCTTGCGGTCCAGGAGCTCCGCCACGCGCGAGAACGCCCCGGGCAGGTCCTCCTCCGGAGGCAGCGCGCCCGGCCCGCGCGTGCCCCACTGGTGGTACGCCAGGCCATAGCTGGCGATGCGCCCCAGGCCCTCGTACACCACCGCGTCCACGGGGTCCGCGAAGTGCGCGTCGCGCCGCGCGAGGCCGTCCTCCAGCACGCCCTCCATCAGCCGGATGGACAGGCGCCGCAGCCGCTTCGCCTCGCCCTCGATGTTGGTGGCCAGCGCGATGACGGTGTCCTCCGCCGGGAACATCACCAGGAGCGTCGTCGTCTCCGGCTGGCCGCCCGCGTGCGCCACCAGGTAGTGGCCGCGCAGGGGATAGGTCGCGAAGCCCATGCCGTAGTCGGTGAGGCGGCCGTCGCTGGTGGCCATGGACGCCTGCATCCGTCCCATGGTCTCCCGGCTGACCAGCTGGTGGCGGAGCACCGCGCGGCCGAAGCCGAGCAGGTCGTCCACCGAGCCCCGCGTCCCGCCACCGCCGAAGCGGCTGGAGACGTCCAGGAAGCGCGACGCCTTGAGCACGCCGTCCTTCACCCGGTAGCCGGCGGCCTGGTGCTCGTCGCGCGTGGCGATGACGTCCAGGTCCGCGTGCGCCATGCCCGCGCGCTGGAAGACGTGCTCGCGCAGGTAGTCTCGGTAGGACTGGCCCGACGCGGCCTCCACCGCCGCGCCCAGCAGGTTGTAGCCCCACGTGCTGTACAGGTAGCGGGTGCGCGGCTCGAAGGAGAGCGGCTTCTGGGCGAAGAGGGAGATGGCCTCCCGCGTCCCCAGCGCCTTCACGTTGTCGCTGGAGGCGAGCCCGTCATACGTGGGCACGCCGCTCAGGTGTCCCAGCAGGTCCCTCACCGTGACGGTCCACTGCTTCGACGGGTACGCCGGCACCAGCGCGTGGATGTCCGCGTCCAGGTCCAGCTTCCCCTGCTCCACCAGCTGGAGCACCGCCACCGCGGTGAAGGACTTGGTGATGGAGGCCAGGCGGTACGTGGTGCGCGGCGTCGCGGGCAGCTTCTTCACCACGTCCCGGTAGCCGTACGCGCACACCCAGCGCTGCTCGCCGCGCGTGACGCCCACGGACAGGCCCGCGACGGGCCCCTGCGACAGCTCCGCGCGGACGGCGGCGTCCAGGGCCTTCTGGACCTCGGCCGTGAACGCCTGGGGCGCCCCGGCGCCCGCCTCGTCTCCACCGACGGTCTCGCACTCGAAGGGGAGCCTGGGCGCCGCCAGCGACGGCGCGGCCCACAGCCACAGCGCGGCGAACAGCAGCCCGGACCTCGTCATGGCGCGGCCTCCACGGTGCGCTCCGGCGCGGCGGCCGGCGGCGCGGCGGCGGGTGTCAACGCGGCCACGCGCCGGCCCTGCGGCGCCGCCACCCAGGCGCGCAAGAGCGCGTCCGTCACCAGGTGGCCCAGCACGTCCAGCCCCCGCCCACGCGGGTGCACCAGGTCGTCGTGCATGAAGCCCGCCTGGTGGAAGCGCGCCAGCGCGCCCTTGCCGCCCATGGCCGAGTAGAGGTCGAAGAAGGCGCAGCCCTCGGCCGTGGTCACCTCGCGCTCCGCCGCCACCACCGCCTCCAGGAAGGGGCGCTGGGTGAAGGGCTTCTTGCCGTCCGCCTTCGTGTCGCGCACCGCGTCCATGGGGCCCACCACCATGCACGCGCTGCCCGGCGCGGCGGCGCGGGCGCGGCGCAGCAGCGCGCGCAGGTCCGTGCGCAGCGTGTCCAGGTCCGTGCGCTTCCACTCCAGGCGCTTCGACTCGTTGCCCCCGAGGAAGAAGAGGAGCAGCCGCGGGTCGCGCTCCGCCAGCTGCGCGCGCAGCGCCGCGTCGTCCAGGCGCGCGTACAGCGTCGCGTCCGCGGAGGGCACGCCCAGCATGTCCAGGATGACGCCCGGGCGCGCGTGCTGGAGCACCACGCCCTGCGCCACCGCGCCCTTCTCCGCCACGATGTCCACCACCGTCGCGCCCTCGGGCAGCGTGAAGTGCGTGGAGCGCGGCTCGCCGCTGCCGGTGGGCTCCGTCCTCGCCAGCACCTGGTCGCCGCTGACGACGGAGAAGCCGCCCGCCTTCGGCGCGTCCAGCCACCACAGCGTGCCCCGCGTCTCGCCCTCCAGCTTGAAGCGGCTGCGAGCCCGGGCCTCGGTGGCCACGTGGTACACGCCGGTGACGCCGAACCGGTGCGGCGGCGCGCGCAGCTCGCCCAGCGTGCGGGGCTGCCACCCGCCCTTGCTCATCCCGGTGCGCCCGCGCCCGCCGTACGGCGCCATGCGGTCCACCAGCAGGATGCCCCTGCCGGCGGTGCCGAAGGCGGCCCCCAGGTCATCGCGGATGATGTCCACGATGCGGTCGCCCGCGATGAGCGAATTGCCGAACGCCTCGATGACCGAGGGCCCCGACGCCAGCCCCGACGCCAGCGCGTCCAGCGACTCGAACCACGGCGACAGCGCCGTGCGCGCGCAGCCCTGGGCGCCCTGCTCCACGCACGGGTCGTCCACGGTGGCGCCCGGCGCCCCCAGCTTCTCGGCCAGGGCCTGATTGGCGCGCGTGCGCTCCGGCAACGAGGGCATCACCCGGGGACGCACCGCGGGCGCGGGGGGCTCGCCCACGCGGGGCGGCGAGGGCGTGGGACCGGGCGCGGGAGCCTCGCGCGGCGGCGCGGGCGCGCGGGAGAGGAGCCGGGGCTCCGCGCCGATTTCACAGGCGACCAAGAGGCCGCACGCCAGGGCGGGGAGCACGCAGCGCCAACCACTCCACCCGACTTCCGAATCCGTCATGCGCCGTGCAGCGTAGACGAAAGCTTCCGCCCGCGCATTTTCCCGGCCCGCCAGCCCCCCCACCAGCCGGGAGACCTGCGATGCGAACCCGCCAACACCTTCACTTCACTTGGGGACGGGCGTCTCCAGATTACGCGCCACCTCATATGGAGAACGCGAAAAACAAGGTGGCGACCCGGACGAAGTTCCATCGCAAATTCGGCGGTCACGTGCGCAAGCTCCGCAACAGCCGGGAGCTGACGCAGGAGGCCCTCGCGGAGCGCAGCAACCTCTCCGTGGACGCCATCCGTCGCATCGAGCGGGGGGCCTTCTCTCCCTCCCTGGAAACGCTGGGCAAGCTGACCGCGGGGCTGGAGGTCTCCTTGAAGACGCTCTTCCAGGGCTTCGAGCACGAGCGCACGGACGAGGTGGCGGAGCTGTGCGACTTCCTCTCCGGGCTCTCCGGGGACGACGTGCGCCGCGCCCGGCGCGTGCTCGTGGCCATGTTCGACGGGCACTGAGGAGCGGCGGCGGTACCACTCCAACCCGGCGGATGTTCACTTCTCCCCAGCGAGGAGCTGACCTAGGCACGGGCACGTGATTCCAGGCGCCCTCGCTGGCACCGTCCTCGTCGTCGTCCACGACGAGGACCTCCGCTCCATCCTCCGCGACGTACTCACCACCGAGGGCCTGCGTGTCGCGGGCGTGAAGGACGCCCTCGAGGCCCTCACCTGGCTGGAGGTCCACGACGCCCCCGTCCTGGTGGTGCTCGACATGGACCTGCCCCGGCTGAGCGGGCTGGACCTGCTGGGCCGCCTGTTCCGCCACTCCAGGTGGGGAGGCGGGCTCACCGTGCTCGCCCTGGCCTCCCGCCCCGTCGACCACCCGCTCGTCATCGACACCCTGGCCAAGCCCTTCGACGCCGCCGCGCTCCTTTCGCGCGTGCGCACCTGGCACCTGCTCTGGCATTGAGGACGCCCAATTCTATTGCGCGCAATGGAACAGGACAGCATGTTGGAGGGAGGGGCGGGGTGCGCCCCGGAATCGAGTACGCCGGCCATGGCCACGACCAGGAAGATTCGGGACGCGCTGCACCTGGACGAGCAGCTCTGCTTCAGCCTGTACTCGACGATGCACCTGCTCAACCGCACGTACCGGCCGCTGCTGGAGAAGCTGGGGCTGACGTATCCGCAGTACCTGGCGATGCTGGTGTTGTGGGAGGAGGACGGGGTGACGGTGAAGGCGCTGGGGGAGCGGCTGCTGCTCGACTCGGGGACGCTGACGCCGCTGCTCAAGCGCCTGGAGTCGGCGGGGTGGGTGAAGCGGGAGCGGGACGCGGCGGACGAGCGGCTGGTGCGCATCACCCTGACGTCGGCGGGGCGCGCGCTGCGGACCCGCGCCGAGTGCGTCCCGCCCGCCATCCTCTCGGCGTCCGGCTGTTCGGTGGAGCAGCTCCAGGACCTCAAGGCCCAGGTGCTCGCCATCCGCGACCAGCTCAACGCCCGGTTGGAGCACGAGCCGGCCTCGACGCCGAAGCGGCGCAAGGCCGCGGGCCGCTAGACCTGCGTCTTGAGGACGTCCTTCAAGCCGCTGGTGCCCTTCTCGACGACGCGACTCACCAGGTCGAGCTCCTGCGTGTAGCGGTACATGGAGGCCTGGAGCGACAGCAGCTCCGCGTTGGAGAAGGAAGCCCCCGAGGACGCGGAGGCGATGATGCGGTCGAGCACGCGCTGCCCCTGCTCCAGGTCGCGCGCCACCTGCGTCACCATGTGGAGGACCGGGCCCTCCGCCTTCGCCGTCGCCTCCACGGGAGCAACGGCGGGAGTCTCCCGCGCGCTGGCGACGGCCTTGTCCGCGAGCACGCCGTCGAAGCGTGACGCTCCCTGCTTCTGCGGGAGCGGCTCCGCGGACGGCTGCATCGACTGGGACACCGGCACGGCGGACAAGGCGGGCAGCGGGTTCGTCATGGGCGGTCTCCTCCGAGCGGGACGCGGCATCCGCCAGTATCCCTCCCGCCCCTGACGGCCCGGTCCCCGGGGACCACCCGGTCACATCGTCCAGAGACGCGTCCCCGACTCCCTCACGCGCTCGACGACGTAGGCGGGGTCGAGCACGCTCTCGGGGTGGTACAGCCCCGGCGCGACGGGTGCCCCACCGGCGAGCCCCAGCAGCCGCTCCGTGGCGAGCGCCGCCCCCAGCGCGCTGAGCCCCGAATGGACCTCCGTGTCCACGAGCGCATGGCGCACGCGCTTCGTCGTCCCCTCTGGCGTCTCCCCGGTGATTTCGATGACGACCTCGAGCCCGGGGCCCTGTCCCGGAGGACGCCGCGCGACGGGCCGCACCGCGAAGTCGATCCGCACGGTGTTCGCGTCCGTCGCCGCCGCGAGGCTCGGCACGTCGAGCAGCGGATACGCGCGCCCCGTCCACGCCGTGCCATCCACGCCGTGGAACACCCGCGTCGCCACCTCCTCCGAGGCCCAGAGGAAGCGCCCCTCGTGTCGGATGAGCGGGCTGGGCACGCCCTTCGTCAGCCGCTCCATGTCGCCGCTCGCGGCCGGCCCGCCCACGTCCTCTTCATCGAATACGCCCCCCATCTCGATGGAGTGGACCGCCTTGAACTCCCGCGCGAGGTGCAGCGTCACGAGCGTCATGACGCCCCCCAGGAAGTGCCCCAGCAGCAGGACGGGCGCGCGCGTGGGGTGGCGCGCGTGCAGCGCCACGGCGGGACCGATGTCGAAGGCGAAGTCGGAGAAGGACACATAGGGCACGCCCCGGCCCTGCGCGTACCTCAGGGAGCGCAGCGTGTCGTCCTTCAGCAGCACGACGACGCCGCTGACGTCCGCGTCCGGCGGGAGTCCCAGGTCGTCGCGCTCCAGGTCGATGCGCACCGCCTCCGCCAGGCCGATCTCGCGGGCGAGCGCCGCGGCCTTGTGCGTGTCGCGGCCTCCAATCCAGATGGGCAGCCGGGGCTGGAGTCGACGCAGGGCCTTCACGGCCCGGCGCCCGACGACTCCCGAGCCACCGATGATGAGGACAGGCTTCAACGTGTTCGTGGTCATGTCATGGGCTCCGAGGTTCTCGAGGAAGAAGACGTCACGCGCGATGGAAGCGGGTCCCGGCGTCCTGGAGACGTCGCACCAGGTGCTCGGGGTCGATGAGGGTGTCGGGGAGGTAGAGGCCCGGCGCGGCGGGAGCGCCTCCGACGAGCCCGAGCAGCCGCTCGATGCCCACCGCCACGCCCGTCGCCGTCACCGGCGCCTGCCCCGCGGGGTGGCTGACCTCGTGGCGCACGCGCGCCCGTGTCCCGTCCCTCCGCACACCCTCCAACTCGATGATGAACTCCGTGGAGAAGGGCTCCCCCCGGCGGCGCGCGGCGGACACGCCCACCGCCACGTCGAAGCGGACGGACCTCGCGCCCGTCGCCGCCGCGAGGCTCGCGGGGTCGAGCAGCGAGTATGGCTGCGCCAGGACGTCCCGCCCATCCACGCCACGCACGGTGCGCGCCGAGGACGCCACGTCGACCCAGCGCCACCGTCCCTCCTCGAGCAGCAGCGTGTTCGGCGTGGCCCCCGTCTGTCTCGACAGGTCCGCCAGGGCCGCCGGCCCGCCCACGTCCTGCTCGTCGAGCACCGCCGCGATTTCAATCACCTCCAGCGACTGGAACTCGCGGGCGAAGTGGAGCGTGGCCAGCGTCGCCGCGCCCGCCAGCCAGTTGCTGTCCATGAGGACGGCCGAGCGTCCGGGCTGGTGGATGAAGTACGCCACCTCCGGCGCGACCTCGAACAGACCGGTGGAGATGCCCAGGTACGCCGCGCCCTGGGCCTGCGCGTAGCGCAGCGAGCGCAGCGAGTCGTCCTTGAGGAACATCGCGATGGCGCCATACGCGCGCGACGCGGGCTGCCCCAGGTCCGCGCGCTCCAGGTCCACCCGCGTGGCCTCCGCGTGCCCCAGCTCCCGCGCCACGGCCTGCGCGCGGGCCATATCCCTGCCTCCGATGACCAGGGGCAACGTCGGATGGAGCCGGCGCAACGCCTTCGCGGCCAGCGAGCCGACGACGCCCGAACCTCCAATGATGAGTACCGGCTTCTGCGTGTTCACGGACATGACGGATGCACTCCCCTGCCCTCTCGGGGCAGACGGTGGGTGTGGCGCCGGAGCGGCGCGGTGGATTGCCTCGTTGACCCTACGATTAGTAAGTTACCGATAGTAGGTTCGCAACCCATTCGTCGGCGTGGGGCGGCGGGTTGCGAGCCGGGGTCGAGGGGGCTAAGCCCCGGAGGGAGTTCGCGACGCCCCATGAGCGACACGTCATCCAAGAAGCTGCCGAAGGCCCAACGACGCGACCAGCTGCTGGACACGGCCATGGCCATCGTGCGGGAGGAGGGCACGGACGCGCTGACGCTGGGGCACCTCGCCGAGCGCGCGGGCGTGAGCAAGCCCATCCCCTACGAGCACTTCAAGACGCGCCCCGGGCTGTTGATGGCCCTGTACGAGCGCATCGACGGGCAGCAGCTGGCCGCGCTCACGGAGGCGCTCTCCCGCACGCGACGCAAGCTGGAGGACGTCGCGAAGGTCTTGAGCGCGGCGTACATGCGCTGCTACGCGAACATGGGCCCGGAGCTGCACGCCGTCTCCGCCGCGCTGAAGGGCGACGAGGAGATGGAGGCCTTCTACCAGCGGGTGCTGGACGGCTACGTGGCCTTCTACCAGGAGACGCTCGCGCCCTTCTGCGACCTGCCCCGGGACACGCTGCGCCAGCGCTGCGTGGGCATCATCGGCGCGGCGGAGGCCATCTCCCGGGAGATGCTCCGGGGCGAGGTGCCGGAGACCACCGCCGCCGCGACGCTGTCCTCGCTCATCGTCGCCTGGCTGTCGTCGAGGAAGTAGCGCGCGGTGACGCGCGTGCATCGCCCGCGTCGATGTGATGCAGTCGCGGGGTGCTCGACAGCGTCACCATCGACCAACTCCGCACGCTCCGCGCGGTGGCGGAGGAGGGCAGCTTCTCCGCGGCGGCGCGGAAGCTCGGCCAGGGCCAGCCCGCCGTCAGCCAGGCCATGCAGCGGCTGGAGAAGCAGCTGGGCCTGCGCCTCTTCGACCGCAGCGGACGCGTCCCCCGCCTGACGGCGAAGGGCGAGGCCGTCGTCGCGGCGGCCCGGCGCCTCCACGAGGACCTCGCCTCGTTCCAGGTCGTGGTGGGCCGGCTCAAGAGCGGCGAGGAGACGAAGCTGTCGCTCGTCGTGGACGCCATGTTCCCCACCGACGCGCTGCTGGACTTCGTGAAGGAGCTGGCGCGCGAGCACCCCGGCGTGGAGCTGGCGCTGGAGGTGGAGCTGCTGTCGGCGGTGACGGAGCGCGTGCGCGAGCGTCGCGCGACGCTGGGCATCGCTGGCGCGGACCTGGACCTCACCGGCCTGGAGCAGCGCCCCATCGCGCTCCTGAAGATGATTCCCGTCGCCGCGCCGTCGCATCCGCTGGCCGCCGTGAAGGGCGTGCTCACCGACGAGCACCTCGCCTCCGCCATCCAGGTGGTCCTGAGCGAGCGGCTCGCGGAGGGGAAGACCGGCACCGTGGACCGGGGCGTCCTCGGCACGCGCGTCTGGCGCGTCGCGGACCTGATGACGAAGCACTCGCTCCTCGTCGGCGGCGTGGGCTGGGGGCACGAACCCGAACACCTCGTCCGCGACGACCTCGCGGCGGGCCGGCTGGTCGCCCTGCGGCTGGCGGCCTGGGAGGGAGGCCCCCCGCCCCAGCGCCCGCTCGCCCTGGTGCGCCGCAAGGGCACGCCGCTGGGCCCCGTGGCGACGTGGGCGTCGAACCGGCTCACCTCGCTGTGCCAGCTGGCGCTCGGCGGCGCGGACCATCACACGACGTGATGACAAGCATCATGCGCGGGAGCGATTTACAGACGGGTCCCGGCTCTTAGGTTCGAGCCATGAGCACCACGACCCAAGTCAGCGTCCCCCTCACTCCGCACACCACGCCCCGTCCCCGCACCGTGGAGAGCGTCCACGGCGGCGGAGCGCTGCACTGGGTGGGTGACGGCTTCCGAGTCCACACCCTCGTCCCCAGCGGCGGCCTGCGCCAGGAGCGGACCAGTCCCTTCCTGCTGCTCGACTACCATCCGCCCTTCGACTACCCCGCCCTGGAGAAGGGCCAGCGGGGCGTCGGCTGGCATCCGCACCGCGGCTTCGAGACGGTGACCCTCGCTTTCGAGGGCTCCGTCGCGCACCGTGACAACGCGGGGCACTCCGGCGTCATCGGTCCGGGCGACGTGCAGTGGATGACGGCGGCGTCCGGCATCCTCCACGAGGAGTATCACGAGCCCGCCTTCTCCCGGCGCGGGGGCACGTTCCACATGCTCCAGCTCTGGGTGAACCTGCCGCGCAAGGACAAGATGTCCCCTCCGGGCTACCAGCCCATCACGAAGGAGCAGATTCCCGTCGTCCCCGTGCAGGCCGGCGGGGAGGTCACCGAAGACAGCAAGGTGCGCGTCATCGCCGGCGGGTACGGTGAGGCGAAGGGTCCCGCGCGGACCTTCACGCCCATCACCCTGCTCGAGGTGAAGGCGCGCGCGGGTGAGCGCTTCGAGCTCCCGCTCCCGTCGAAGCACAACGCCCTGGTGCTCGTCACCCGGGGCCGCGTGTCGGCGGACGCGGAGGCGATTCGCGGCGGCGAGCTGGGGGTCTTCGCCAACGACGGGGACGTGCTGGCCCTGCGCGCCGAGGAGGACACGCACTTGCTCGTCCTCGCCGGCGAGCCCATCCGCGAGCCCATCGCCCACACCGGGCCGTTCGTGATGAACAACCACCGGGAGATCATCCAGGCCATCTACGACTTCGAGTCGGGGGCCTTCGGAGCGATTCCGGAGTAGTGGAGCGCGCGGCGGCTCGACGCCGCGTCAGGCAGTGCCGGCGCCTCCGGGAGTCGTCGTCCCGGGGGCGTCAGCGTTTGCGGGGACGGGCCGCCATGGGGCGCGGCTTCGCCTTCGCGTCGGGCCTCGCCAGGGAGCCGTCCCGCAGCACGTCGATGAGGAGCTCGCGGAAGAAGCGGGCCCCCGGGTCCGTGCTCGTGCGGGGATGCCAGATGAGCGACATGGGGATGGCGGGCGGGTCCGGCAGGAACTGGAGGCGCCGCACGGGCAGCATCGCGCACAGCACGTCGGCCGTGCGCCCCGGCATCCCCGCGATGAGGTCCGAGCGCGTGACGGCCACGCCCGCCGCGACGAAGTGGGAGACGGCGAGCGCGGGCCGGAACTCGAGGCCGTTGGCCTTGCAGAACAGCTCGAACATGCGGTGCCCCACGCCGGGACGCCCATGGTTCACCAGCATGTCCACGTGCCTCGACGCGTTGAAGGCCTCGCGCGTCAGCGTCGTCCCGGTGATGTGGGGATGGTCCTTGCGCACGAGGAACGCCGTGCGCTCCAGGTACAGGTCCTCGGCCGGGTAGCCATCGCGCTCGGCCACGGCCCGGGGCGCCAGCGCGACGTCCACCTCCCCCGTGGCCAGCCCGTTGGACGACACCAGGTAGTCGATGCTCACCACGCGCAGCAGCGCCCGGGGCAGGCGCCGCGCGAACGCCTCCACCACCAGCGGCACGTCGCACACGTCCTGGTTGTCGCCGCACGCCAGCGTGAAGGCGCGCGTGCTCTCCTCCGGGTTGAAGCGCTGGCCGTCCACCGCGCTCTGCAGCTGCGCCACCGCCGAGGCCACCAGCGGCCGCAGCTCCTCGCAGCGCGGCGTGGGCACCAGGCCCCGCCCGTCGCGCACCAGCAGCGGGTCCCCCAGCACGTCGCGCAGCCGCGCCAGCGCGTTGCTCACCGCCGACTGCGTGACGTGGAGCTGCTCCGCCGCGCCCGTGACGCTCCCCGTCTCCAGCACCGCGTGCAGCACCAGGAACAGGTTCAGGTCGATGCCCGAAAGATTCATGACGGTGATTCCATACACCACCCGGCATCACCGACTCAAAGCCCCCTCCCGAGGGGCCCCGCGCCTCAGGAGCGACGCGCGCCCGTCAGCATCGCCGCCATCTGCGGGTCCAGCTTGAACGACGCGAAGAAGCCGTCCGCGTCCTGGGGGATGCGGCCCTCGGGGTGGAGCAGGAGCTGCTGGTACAGCCGGTGGCCCACCAGGAAGAAGCGCCCGCGCAGCCGGCGGGGGCCGGACACGCCCTCCACCTCCCAGCCCGGGAAGCCCTCCAGCGTGAGCGGGCGCGAGGACACGCCCGTGGCGCCCAGGGCCTCCAGCGCGCCCAGGCTGGCGCGGGACACCACGTCGCGCGGGTCCGCCTGCTGCACGGCCGCCGCGGGGAAGTCCGTATACGAGACGTAGTACGCCGTGTCCGCCTCCGGACGGACGGCGATGAAGGTGTGGAGTGTCACCTCCCCCACCTCGGTGACCTGGGTGCGCCGCTCCTCGCTCACCGGCCCCGGCAGCGACACGGAGAAGCCGCCCTCCGTGGACTGGACGACAGTGGCTGGCGTGACGGCGGCCTGGGCGGACGGCTCCGCCGGAGCCTGCTGTCGGGAGGCACACGCCCCCAGTCCTCCAGCGGACAGCAGGATGACGAGCGGCGCGACTCGGCGCGAAATCTTCATGGTCCAGGCAACTCCTGTCGTGTGGCCCGGAAGGTACGTCCGCCTCCCTCCAGGCGCACGCAGCCTCCTCGACAGAAGCGCGACACGCAACGCTTCATCTCACCGCTCGCGCCTCAGTGGAGGTGGTCCGACGGGGACTCGGCGTGTGTCTCCGGGAGCGCGCCGGAGGCGCACGCCAGCCGGACGGTGAAGGTGGACCCGATGCCTGGCTGGCTGTCCACGTCGATGTGGCCCCCGTGCGCCTCGACGATGCGGCGGGCGACGGACAGCCCCAACCCCACGCCCGGCGCGCGACCGCGCGCGTTGCCCGCGCGCTGGAAGGGGGCGAAGAGCATGCGCTTCTCGTCCTCGGTGATGCCGATGCCCTGGTCCTTCACGGACATGAGGACCTCGTCGCCCTCGCGGCGCACCCCGACGTCCACGCGGCTGCCGGAGGGCGAGTACTTCAGCGCGTTGCTGACCAGGTTGGCGAGCACCTGCTCCAGCCGGTCCGGGTCCACCCGTACCGGCATGGGGACCTCCGGCGTCTGCAGTTGCAGCACGTGACCGCTGTCGCTGGCGCGGTAGAGCTCCACCACGCCGCGCGCCAGCTCGCGCGCGTCGCGCACCTCCGGCCGCAGGTCCAGCTTGCCCGCCTCGATGCGCGTGGCGTCGAGCAGGTCCCCCACCATCCGGTCCAGCCGCTCCACCTGTCGCCCCACCATGGAGAGCACCCGCCGCGTCCGCTCGGGCGTCAGCGGCGCCTGGCTGCGCTCCGGCAGGGCGGTGGAAATCTTGAGCGCCGACAGCGGATTGCGCAGCTCGTGCGCCACCCCCGCCAGGAAGGCCAGCTGCTGCTCCTGCTGGTGCGTCAGGCTGTTGGCCATCTCGTTGAACGTGCGCGCCATCTCCCGCAGCTCCGTGGGCCCGGACACCGGGGCGCGCGTGCGCTTGCGACCGTTGCCGAAGCGCCGCATCGACTGGCTGATGTCGCGCAGCGGCTGGATGGCGATGCGCTGCAGGAGCAGGGTGCCCGCGGCCAGGCCCATCAGCATCAACCCGCACAGCACGAGCCCGATGGTGTTCGCCAGCCGGTTGATGTCCGCGGACGCCTCGCGCGCCGTGCGCGCCTCGTTGACGTTGAGCTGCACCAGCCGCTCCAGGGAGTCGAGCGCCGCGTCCAGCACCGGGACGACCTTCTCGGCCCGCTGACGCATGGGCAGCCGGGCGGCGTCCCGCTGGACCGCCAGGTAGTCGGAGAAGTTCTGGTCGACCTCGCGGATGAGGTTCTGCTCCCTGGCGCCGGACGCGGTGGCGTCCAGGCCGGCGAGCAGGCGAGGGAACGAGGCCTCGATGCTCTCGAGCGTACGCCCCCGGATGAGCTCCGACGTCATGTCCACCGGCCCCGCCACGCCGCTCAGGCGGAAGTGGATGAGCAGGTCGATCTCCAGCTCCTCCGCGCCGTGCAGCCCCTCCACGGAGTCTCCCAGCGTGTTCGCCGAGTGGTGCTGCGCATTCGTCAGGGCGATGAGCGCTCCCGCGGCCAGCAGCGTGACGAGGGCCAGTCCCCCCAGGGTGGCGGCGAGCCAGGCGCGCAGACTCATGGCCCCTCCCGCTGGAGGACGGGGCGGGCGTCGCGGCGTGCCGTGTGTCGGGTGGGGAATCTCACACTCGGTCCTCCACGAACCGGGGACGCCGGTGCTCACGCCCCCTTCCTGACTGGAGGAACAGCGTCCGACCCGGGAGGATTCACGGACTGGACAGCAGCCGGGCGGGGAAGGAGGTTCTCCGCACGCCGTCGTCACCGGATGCCGGCAATCGTGCTAGGGAGGGCGGACGTGGCGGGCGAGCGTGAGCCCCCCTGGCCGCGCGCGACGAGGTCACCATGGACATGCTCTCCCAGCCGGTACGTACCCTGAAATTCGATGGCTTCTGGCGGTGGCTCCAGGAGCACACGCAATGCATCCTCCGGGCGGGCTCCGTCGACGCGATGATGTACGACCACGACGACTTCCACTGGCTGCTCCTCGAGGAGGAGCGCCAGCACATCGTCCAGGTGCTCAAGGGCAAGTCGCTCGTGGGCGAGCTGGTGATGGCGGGCCGCGAGGTCACCGAGGTGAACGTGGCGCCGGACCCGGAGTCCGGCACGCAGGGCCACTTCCTGGTGGAGCTGATGGGCGGACCGAAGGAGGACCCGCAGGTCCTCTACCACTTCATCATGGCGCACGGCATCGACCCGGCGCCGGGCCACAAGGACCTCAAGCACTGAGGACGATGCGCTCGATGAGCGCCACCGCGTCCTTCGCGCCCCCGGCATAGGTCGCCGGGGCGCGTGTCCGGCCCGGGCCCAGCATCGCCACGGCCCGCTCCACCAGCTCGTCTCCCGTGCGGGCCAGCTCCTCCGGGCGCAGGCGCAGCGCCTGCCGGTCGTAGCGCCGCTCCCGCGCGAGCGCCACCAGCGGCGTCCCGGTGATGCGCGCCTCCTGCACGGTGTTGTATCCGCCCGCCCCCACCAGGACGTCCACCCCGGGCAGCACCGCCAGCGCGGGCCACACCTCGCGCGGCCGCACCCGGCCCTTCCCGCGCGCGTGGGCGCCCGCGCGCGGATGCTCCGGCGACCAGGGCCCTGGCGGCACCAGCCACCGCACCTGCGCGGCTTCGCCCAGCCGCGCGTGGAGGCGCTCGGCGATGACGCCCGCCTCCTCCACCTCCACCGCGTTGCCGCTGCCCATCACCGCGAACAAGGGCCGCGTGTCCGCGGGGGCCAGCCCGAACCAGGCGCGGGCCCGCTCGCGGCTCATCCACTCGTCCTGCCCCAGCAGCACCCAGGGCGCGGTGCGCACCGCGCGCGGGTGCCGGGCGAAGGCCGCGTCCTCACCGGGGACGAGCAGCAGGTCGAACGCGTCCACCGCGCTCGCCAGGTCGAAGCGCTCCACGTACGTGGGGTTCAGGTCTCGGTGCACCAGCACCTTGCCCATGCGCAGCCCGGGCAGGAGCGGCGCCAGCTCTCCGGCGATGCCTCGCGGGAAGGTGTCCACGACGAGCAGGTCCGGACGGACGCCCTCCAGCAGGGCCTCCACCGCCTCGCGCACCGCGGCCTTGTCCAGCGCCGCGCTCAGCCGGTACACGCGCCCCCGGGGCCCGAGCAGCGCCTCCAGGGGCATGTCCGGCGCGAAGTCGCTGTTGGTCACCAGCGAGACGCGGTGTCCGCGCGCCAGGGCCACCCGGGCCAGGGCGCAGGAGCGGGTGAAGTGCCCCATGCCTCCGCCCAGCGCATAGATGAGCCACCGCGCCGCGCCCATCAGCTGCCGACCATGTCCTCTTCGAAGGCCGCGTCGCCCTCGTGACGCAGGCTGCCCCCATCCGCCTCGGTGAAGTCGTTCGGGTCGCGACCGCCGCGACGCCCCCAGAAGGAGCCGGAGGGGTAGTAGCCGAAGTCGTCGTAGTAGTAGCTCGCGTCCTCCTCCGTCGCCCCGGCGCCCGCCGCGGCGCAGGCGGTGCAGACCAGGGCCCCGTCCTCGGACGTGGTGAGGTGCTCGCCACAGGCGCTCCTCCCACAGCTGGGGCACACCGCCTCCGAGGGGAGGCCGCACGCGCGGGTGAAGAGGAAGCCCGCGTCCACCTGACAGGTCTCGGCGTTCATGAGCGGTGCGACTCCCGGGCGTTCGAGGCGCTCACGGAGAGGTCCCCGTGGGCGAGGTCTGGAGTTGATGGAGCAGCGCCACGCGCAGGGCGAGGTCGAGCTTCTCGAAGGCGAGGCACGCGACCGCGTCCGCCCGGACCTCGGACTTCGTGGCGAGCAGCGTCCCGCCGCCCGGCTCGCGCAGCGACACCTTGCCCTCGCGGGCCTTCACGCGGGCCACCTCCACGCCGGCCGCGTCCCGCACGCGCGCGCCGTCGTCGTCCGGCGACACGGTGTAGAGGACCGCGCCCCGCGCGTCGTTGAGCCGCCAGCCCTGCCCCTGGCGCGCGAGCGTGTAGAGGACCTGCTGCTGCGCGCCGTCGCGCACGGTGAGCGCGCCGCCCGCCGAGCCCACGACGTGGGCCAGCGGCGTGTCGTCCGGGCCGGACACCTTGAGCGCGCCGCCCTTCCACTTGAGCCGCGCCAGCTCGCGGTCGTCGCCGTCCACCAGCTTGGCGCCGTCATCCTTGGGCTTGAGGGAGAAGCGCTCGCGGTCGTCGGCGTCCTTGAACTTGAGCTTGCCGGGGAGCGCGGCCTCGTCCCTCTCCGCTGGAAGGGCGGAGGTCTGGGGCGCGGAGGCGGACGCGTCGGAGCCCGAGGGCCTCGAGCAGCCGACCCAGACGAGCAGGGCCAGCCAGGGAAGGTGTCGGGTCATGGCGCGGCCCTCCGGGGCGACTCACGCTGGGAGCGGGAGGAGAAGTTGAGCACCTGGTAGAGGCTGAGCAGCATCATCAGGAACGTCCGGGTCGCGTCCGGCACGGTCTCCACCCAGCGGCCCTGCGCGTCGCGGCTCGGGTTCGGCCGGACGGGCTCGTACCCATCCTCCGAGCGCTCCGGGAGCACGGCGCGCTCGGAGGGGTTCACCGCGAGCCAGTCCAGCGGCAGGCGCGTGCTCAGCGAGAGCCGGTCCTCGGCGACGTCCAGGCGCGTGCCCGTGACGCACCCGGGCAGCTTCAACGCTCTGCGGGCGGCGCCTTCGAGCGCGACGAGCTCCGGGTGGCGCTCGGGCTTCACGCGGAGCTGGACGCCGAGGACGCTCTCGCCCTTCGACTTGTGCTTCGTCTTCAGCTTGCCCCGGTAGTTGCGCCGCGTCCGCACGCGCTTCTGGAGCCACTCCTCCATGGTGAGGCGCAGGTGCGTGCCATCCGCGAGCCGGACCTGGAGCTGGAGCCACGGGTCGACATACTCGGTCGTCGTCCACTCGCCGGCCTGGCCGGAGTGCTTCTGCTTGTCGGGCGCGTCCGGGTCGGTCAGGTCCAGGTTCAGCGTCATGGGCGCGTCGGCGGGGATGTCCTTGCGCAGCCGGCGCAGCAGGTACGTCACCAGTTCGTAGCGGCGGTTGGGCAGATCCCGCTGCTTCGCTCCGTGGTTCTTGCTCAAGCAGACCAGGGCCGCGATGAGCGAGACGACGACCGTCCCCCCGAGCACCTTCGCCAGCGCTCCGGCGAACACGCCCGAGAAGGAGCCAAAGACCAGGGCCGCGAAGGAGATGCCCGCCACCCTCATGGCGTGAGTCCCGCGCCGCGACCACTTCGCGCGGAGCGCCTCCACGGCCTCGTCGATGCTCGCGAAGAAATCCAGGTCGTCCATCACCTGCTCCAGCGACGCGGTCCTGGAGTAGCGCGGCGGCCCCTGCTGACGCAGGACGAAGCTTTCGAGGTCGATATCGCTAGGCAAGGTGAGGACTCCCCCTCAGAGCCCGAATCGAGGTGGGAGAGCGTATGGGCCCGTCGGGTAGGGGTCAAACCCAGGCGTTTGCGGTGGTCCACGAGGCGCGATAGCACCCATGCGTGTCCTTCACGTCCGGCTCCGGCATCATCTACGCCTCGTTCGACCGCTTCCCCTCTCCCAAGGGGGCGGCCGTGCACATCCGGGCCTTCGTGGAGGCGCTGGGGCGGGCCTTCGGTGGCGTGGACCTGCTGGCCCTGCGGGACGACTCCACCCCGGGCGTGGCTCCCCTTCCTCTCGCGGAAGGGGTGACCTATCACCCCCTGGAGGCGCGAGGCCGGGACCTGGTGGCCCAGGCCCTGTCGTTCCGCTCGCACCTGGCAGCCTGGTGGCGGGGCAGGCCCCGCGCCGCGGTGGTCCACGTGCGCTCCATCTTCGAGGGCTACCCGGTGGCGCTCGCCAAGGAGTCCCTGACGGACGCGCTGGTGTTCGAGGTGAACGGGCTGCCTTCCATCGAGCTGAAGTACCACCACCCCGACGTGGCGGACGACGTGGAGCTGCTCCGCAAGCTGGTGGCGCAGGAGGACGCCTGCATCGCCCGCGCGGACCTGCTGGTGACGCCCAGCGCGGTGACGGCGGAATACCTGGTGGCGCGAGGCGCGGAGGCCTCGCGCGTGCGGGTGATTCCCAATGGCGCGGACCTGGAGGTGTTCCGCCATGCGCCGCCTCGCGCGCCGGACGCGGCCCGGCCCGTGCGCCTGCTCTACAGCGGCACGATGACGTCCTGGCAGGGCGTGCACCACGCCCTCGAGGCCTGTCGCCTGTTACGGAGGGAGCTGCCCACCGTGTTGACGCTGGTGGGGCCGCTGCGCAGGCACCAGCGTCGGACGCTGCTGGACCGCTGTGGGGACCTGCTCCTCGAGGGCGCGGTGGAGCTGCTGGAGCCCATGCCCCAGGAAGCGCTCGCGGCGCTGCACCACGCCTGCGACGCGGTGCTGGTGCCGCTCCCGGTGAACGACCGCAACTGCGTGCAGGGCTGCTGCCCGCTGAAGCTGCTCGAGGCGATGGCGTCCGGCACGCCGGTCATCGCCAGCAACCTGCCGGTGGTGCGGAGCCTCGCGGAGCCCGACGAGGCGATGCTGATTCGACCTGGCTCGCCCAAGGCCATCGCCGAGGCGGTGAAGGCGCTGCGCGCGGACGTGGACCTGGGGCGCGCGCTGAGCGCACGGGCCCGGGCGCGCGTGGAGCGGGACTTCTCGTGGGAGCAGTCTCGCGAGGCGCTGGTGCGCGCGTACGAGACGTCATTCGGTTTGAAGCGGCGGGAACGCGACGGCACGCCCTCGGTGGCGCGAGTCGAGCCCCCGGCCGACACGCGACGCGGCGCCGTCGGGATGTAGCCAGTCCAAGGGGCGCCCCTCTCGACGCGCCCACCCCAGATCCCGGTGCTGCCGTGCAGGGTGTCCGCCCGGGTCGACGCCTCCCGCCCCCTTGTCCGGGTGTCGCCGCGCAGGGGGTCCGCCCGCGCAGACGCGCCCGCCCCGTCATCCGACGCGAGGCGTGGCGCGCGCGAGCACCCGACGCAGGACCTCCGCCTCCGCGTCCGAGGTGAAGCCCTCCAGGATGCGCCGTCGCGCGGCGGCGCCGATGGCGGCGAGGTGGTCGGGCGAGAGCGAGAGCACGTCGAGGCAGGCCTGTCCCAGGTGGTTCAACAGGGCCTTCTCGACGATGAAGCCATTGCGCTGATGCGTCACGGCCTCGGGGATGCCTCCCGCGTCGCTGGCGATGACGGGGCGCGCGCAGGCCATCGCCTCCAGCAGCGCGTTGGGCATGCCCTCCCAGAGCGAGGGCTGGAGATATACGTCGCACAGGCGCAGGTGCGCGGCGATGGCCTCGGGCGTCTCGAGCGCTCCGGAGACGAGGATGCGCGCGCCATCCTCGGGGTGCTCCGCGCGGAAGGACACCAGGTGCTCCGCGTCGCGGGCCCGCACCTCGCCGATGACGAGCAGGCACGCGGGCCTCACGCGGCGCACCTCCGTCAACGCGGACAGCAGGAAGGGCAGGCCCTTCTTGTGGCGCAGCTCGCCGGAGAAGCCGAGCACCACCTCCCCCGGGGCGATGCCCAGCCGCTCACGCAGCGCGGGGTCCGCGGGCCCTGGGGAGAAGACCTCGGTGTCGACCGCGTTGGGGATGACCTCGACGCGCGACTCTCGCCCGAGCAGCATCCCCATCTTCCGCCCCAGGTCCGCCGAGGCCGCGGTGAGCACGTCCGCGCGCTGGAGCGTCCACAAGAGCCGCGCGAAGTCGCCGGGCGGGAACATCAGCTGGTCCACGTCGTTGCCACGCGCGCTGACGGTGGAGGCGATGCCCACCGACGCCGCGAACACGACGGCGAGGAACCCCGGAGGGGACAGGTAGTGTCCCCACACCAAATCGTAGCGCCGCTTCGCGTGCAGGTGCCCCAGGACGTCCAGGGTGTGTTGCATGGACAGGTCCATGCTCCCGAACAAGCCCAGGCGATGCAGCGTGGCCCCCCGCGCGAAGGGCGACACCTCCCCCGCGTCCTCCACTGTGCTCAGCGCCCCCGGGGCCTGCGCGCGGGTCCACGCGAGCACGTCCACCCGAGCCCCCAGCCGCGAGAGCGCCCCCGCCGTCCGCGCGCCACTGCGCGCCAGCCCTCCGATATCCGGGGGGAACCGTTCGGCGAGGAGCAACACGCGCGGAGAGCCAGCCATGGCGCGAATCTACCCGCCCCGGCCCGCGCGGCGTCCGCCGAGTGACACGGTCGGCGGGAGGCCCGCCCCTCCGACGCCAGGGCTGGGGCGGCGACGACCCTCGAATCCAGGAACTCGCGCGGATGAATAAAAACCGACAGGGCCCGTCGAGGGGCACGGTGGGAGCACCCCTGTCAGTCAGCCTGGGCCGGTCCCGGGCGCTCCCCGGAGGCACGTCAGACCTATGCACGCTCGACACTGGTGGGCGCTCGCGCTCGCGGCGGGAACACTCACGGGCTGCATCGTGGACCGCGAACCGGACGTCGACCCGGAGCCGCCCCCCTGGACCCAGCCGGACCCCGACCCCGGCCCGCCCCGGCCCGAGTCCCCGGACTTCGAGCTGAGCCGCCTCACCGGACCGTCGCGCCTGGGCGAAACGCGCGCGCAGGTCTCCGCGCGCCTCTGCAACCACGGCACCGGCGCGGGGACGACGGAGGTGAACTTCTTCCTCACCAGCTCCGCGTCGGTGGGCGCGACGGAGGTGTCGCTGGCGCGCGGTCCACGCGTCTCGCTGCGGCCGGACGAGTGTCAGGAGGTCTCCTCCTGGGTGAGCGCGCAGGCGACCGAGGAGGGCGTCTACTTCGTGGGTGGGCGGGCGGACCCGGATGGGCTCGTCGTCGAGCCTCGCGAGGGGGACAACCTCGCGCTCGGCAACACCGTCTACGTGGACCGCACGCCGCCGGAGACGCCCTCTCCCGCGTGGGTCCGCTCGGGTGAGGGGCCGGAGCATCGCCTGACGTTGCACACGGAGCCGGACGCCCGGGTGTTCGTGTACCGCGGCGCGGGCTGCACGGGCGCGTCGGTGGCGGACATGCAGGTGGGGAGCAGCGCGTACTGCGAGGTGCCCGTCCAGGTGCCCACGACGCCGGGCTCGACCTATTCGGTGCGTGTCTATGACGCCGTGGGCAATGGCTCGCATTGCAGCCCGACGATGGAGTACCCGGGCGGAGGCACGGGAGGTCCGCGCCGGGTGGCGCCGGTGCTGCTGAGCAGCAGCCCGGGTTCGCCGGGGCAGAGCCAGACGCCGACCTTCGGGGGCCGCGCCGAGGCCAACGTCACGGTGGACGTCTTCAAGAGCGCGGACTGCCAGGGCCCCGTCGAGAAGACGCTGACGACGGATGGCGCCGGGGCGTTCACCTTCCAGGTGACGGTGGCGAAGGACGCGGTGGTGAAGGTGTCCGCGAGGGCCCGGGACGCGAGCGGCTACGCGACGCCGTCCACGTGCTCCAATCCGCTGGAGTACCAGAACGACAGCACGCCCCCCGAGCCTCCCCGCGTGACGGACGTGAAGTGGCAGTACTTCGACACGGGGCGGGAGCTGTGGGTGACGGGCACGGCGGAGCCCCTCGCGACGGTGGGGGTGTTCGTCGACGCGCCTTGCACGGGGGAGCCCGTCCGCATGGTGCAGGCGGACGCGCAGGGCCGCTTCAGCGCGAGCGCGCCGTTCGGCGCGGGAGGGAGCCACCGGGTGTACCTGGCGGCGCGGGACCGCGCGTACAACTTCTCCACCTGCTTCGAGGGCCCCGCCTACGAGCTGCGCTGCCCGCCGGGCACGGCGGACTGCGACGGCCGCTCGTCGAACGGGTGCGAGGTGGACCTGACGACGAACCCGAACCACTGCGGGACGTGTGGCAACGCCTGTCAGGACAACCCGTACGCGGATGGTGTCTGCGTGGCGGCGACGTGCGGCAACACCTGCGCGCCGGGGTACTACGACTGCGACGGGAACACGACGAACGGCTGTGAGTCACGGTCGCAGTGCGCGCCGGAGACGTGCGGCATCCACAAGCCGAGCGAGCTGATGATCACCGACGTGTCGGTGGTGGACGACCCGGTGCGCACGGCGCCGGGGGGAGCGTGGCACTTCGGCACGGTGATGCGGGAGATGGCGGGAGGGCAGGACCCGTCGGAGCTGGTGCGCGCGTGGCTGAAGACGTGGTTGACGAAGCAGATGGTGAACGGGCTGGAGATTCCGCCCCGGCCGGAGATGCAGACGCAGATTCTGGGGCCGTGGGAGGCGCGCAGCGGCGGGCCGTCGAAGCCGCTGGACTTCAACAGCGCGCCGTTCCGGCTGCTGGCCATCGTCAACCGCATCGACCTGCGGCACGAGGGGTTCCAGGCGGGTGAAGGCCGCTTCATCTTCGGCGCGGTGGCGCCGGACGGGGCGCCGCTCGAGTTCACGGTCATCCTGGAGTACGCGCTGCCCGGGGGTTCGGCGCAGGCCATCCAGGCGTGGGCGGAGGACTGGCACGCGCTGGGCGCGGTGCGCGTGGGGAGCGCGGGCTACAACGCGAGGCTCCAGGCGCTCACGGACCGCTTCTCGAAGGCGGGGGTGATGTCGGGTCGGCACGTGGGCAGCGCGCTGAACCAGATTCGCACCAATGAAATCCAGTTGGAGGAGCCCTGGGAGATGCGCGAGTTCGTGCTCTCGCCGCTGGGGCTGCTGCCGACGACGGTGAAGCTGACGCCGGCGAACCACTTCGAGAACACGCGGATGCTGGCGGACTACCTGATGCAGAACCAGTCGGACGTGCTGGCGGAGCGCCACGAGGTGCCGAACAGCCTGGGCGGCATCCCGTTCCTGGGGGCGAACGCGCTGGTGCCGTTGGATTTCTTCTGGCGGGCGCCGAACGTGTCGAACGAGGTGCGGCACAAGTTCTCCATCAACACGTGCAGCGGGTGCCACGCGGGTGAGACGCAGACGGAGTTCCTCCACGTCTCGCCTCGACAGGCGGGGCAGGCGTCGGTGCTGTCGCCCTTCCTGCGCGGCACCACGGTGACGGACCCGGTGACGAAGAACGTGCGCACGTTCGATGACCTGGGCCGCCGCGCGGAGGACCTGAAGGCGCTGGTGTGCGCGCCGAACGTCGGACTCAAGTCCGGCCACGTCGCGCCGTCCAACCTGCCCCGCGCCCGCGTTCACTGACGCGGGGAGAGGCCTGGGGCGCGCGACGCGCTCCAGGCCTCAGTCGTTCTGGGGGGTGGCGCTCGACCGCCACCGCTCCAGCAGCCGCTGGCGATGGGCGGGCGAGACCTCCGCGCCATACGTCCGGTCGAGGAGACGGAGCTTCCACTCGACCGAACCCGGCACCAGCCCTTGTTCGCGCAGGGATGCCGCGACGAGCGCTCGTGCGGCCGAGAACATGTCCGCGCCCATCAACAGCCGCTCCTCCCCGGACTTGCGAAGCAGGAGCATGCGGACGAGGGCCTCCGCCCGGGGCAGCGTGTCTTTCATCGCGTCACCTGCATGAGCAGCTTCTCGACCCCCAGCTCGCGGGCCCAATGTTCCATGTACGCCCGGTCGACAGAGGGGAGTGCCTCCAGGATGTTGCGCACGTCCCCGAGCTGCATCTCCGACAGGCTCTCTCGCGACCCATCGCGTTTGGATGGAATCACACTATCGGAAGAGACAGGCCGAGAACCTACCGCCCGAAGCCTCCCAGGGCCGTGCGGCTGAAGCTCGCGGCCCCCTGGCTCACCCGCACGGCGGATTGGCTGAAGACCTGGAAGGCGGCGCGAATCTCCTGCGCCGTCTGTCCCGGGGTGAGAATCCATCGGTCCTCGATGCCCATCTCCCGGAACACCCGCCGGAAGTCGGTGCTCCCGTCGTGGATACCCATGCCCGCGACGATGTGGCTCTCCGCCCGCCGCAGGTCCTCCACCAGCGCGGCCACGTCCTTCGCCCTCGCGCGGCTCGAGTGCATGTCCGCGCCATCGGTAATCAACAACGTCACCGTGCGCACCGGCACGCCATTGGCGCTGAACTCCTGGGCCTTCGCCAACACCGTCCCCAGCAGCACCACGGCCTGGTCGTAGAGCGGCGTGCCCTTGTCCGGGTTGAAGTTCCCCGAGTGCATCCGCACCACGTCCTCCAGCGGCCGGTAGGGGTTGAGCACGTCGCCGTTGAGGTAGCGCGTGTGGAAGAGCACGCCGTCCTTCTGGTTGCTCGTCAGCAGCGCGTCGAGCACCAGGTTGTGCCCATCACACACCGTCTTCGCGTGGTTGCAGATGCTGCCCGAGTCGTCCGGCATCACCGTCACCAGCACCACCTCGCTCGACTGCACGTCCTCCACGCGGACACCGAGGCCCGCCTGTATCTGCGCGCCCAGGTCCACCACCGTCAGCGCCTGCAGGCCCGCCGTGCTCAGCGTGCCTTCCGCGTGCGCGTCGTCGAAGAGCTTCAGGACTCCCTTGCTCGTGCTGCCCATGTCCGTCTCCTGTTCCCCTCTCGTCGAGGGCATGGCTCCGCCCGTCCCGCGTCCACGAGGGCGCGGGCGGACTTCGTCGAATGAAGTGCTGGAACCGTCGCTTCAGCGGATGCGCAGGTCCGGCCAGCTCGTCAGCGGGTCGGTGGACTTCACCAGGTGCATGCCCGCGTCGGCGAAGCGCTGGAGCGCGGCCTCCGCCTGCGGCGTGAAGTCCGCCGCGAAGCCCCCCTTCCCGTCCGGCACGGTCACCGCGGACATGCAGTCCGTCAGCAGGTACACCTTGCGCGCCAGCGCCGCGTCCTGCGCCACGATTTCACCGAGCAGGTCGTCGATGGAGCTCTTCACGCAGTGGCTCGCGGCCTGGCCGCCAATCACCACCGCGTCCGCCGTCAGCAGCGTCTTGAGGAACTGGGTGTTGCGCTGCGCCAGTGGTTGACCGTCATGCCGGCTCAGCACCTCCGGCCGGAGCACGGAGTAGTTCTCCGTCAGCGGGTTGCCGCCCTTCACCTCGGCCCAGGACTGGACGCCGCGCGCGAAGGAGTGGAACAGCCGCGCCTCCTGCACCACGCCCGCCAGCGCGTGCCCGTCACCGCCGAGCAGGCAGTGCGGCGGCCACAGGTACAGCGTGTACTTGCCCGCGCGCTCCAGCTCCTCGCAGTAGTACTTCACCTGCTTGAGGAGCCAGGGGTAGTTGCCGCCGCACAGCCACTTCGCCACGGCGGGGTTGGGGCGCGCCTGCCCGCGCTCTATCTGCTCGCGCGTCACCTCGCGGTAGGGCGTGAGCGGCTGGTCGTCCTGGTCGACCCAGAAGGCCGGGAAGAAGATTTGATACGCGAAGTGGGTATCCAGCGTGGCCGTCACGTTCGTGAGCACGCCGAGGTTGCGGTAGATGAACTCCGCGATGCGTCGGCTGTCGTCCACCGCGCCGCGTCCACTGCGCCCCGCGACGTAGAGCGAGCCCTCCGGGAAGCAGAAGTCCTTCTGCACGTCGATGAGCAGCAGGTGCAGGTTGAAGGAGTCCACCGCCGACGCGGTGACCCCGTGCGTGGCCCGCCACGCGCCCGCCTCCACCTGGAGCCGCCCCGCGTCCGGCCCATAGGCGTACCGCCCCGCGTGCTCCGCCCGGTAGAACCCTGGCAGCGGCAGTTCCCTCGCTTGCGTCTTCATCGTCCGACCCCTTGTCTGGCGCGAAGACCGCAGGCCCCCGCGCGGTGAATGAACTCCCCTCACGCCATGCGCAGCGTGGTGAGCGTCTGTCGGCCCACCACCAGCAAACCCTTGCGCGACAGCAACAGCTGACAGCCCGAGTCCACGAACGGCTCGGTGTCCGGGAACTCGCGCACCGCCTCCAACCGACCGTTGCGCGCCTCCACGCGCACGAGCCCCGCGTCCGTGGCACAGAAGAGCGACTCCCCCACGACGCACCGACCGCCGCGAAAAGCGCCTCCGAGCCACGACCCGTCCCCCGCGTCGGCCACGGCGCTCGCGCGGACCGCGCCCTCCGCCCCCATCACGATGCAGTGATGCACCGTGCGCCCCGCCGTCTCCTCCGCGAGGAACAACCACGCCTGCGGCCCATCGAAGCAGCACGTCGCGTCCGTGAGCTGCCCCGAAGGCCACGGCAGGCTCAGCCCATCCCGCAACCCCAGGCGCTCCGCGTCGAAGACGAAGGCGCCGCGCAAGCCCCCCGCGCGATGGAACCCCAGCCCGAAGCGGGGCCCCACGAACAGCCGCGTCTGTCCCTGCAACACGTCGCCGATGCGCTCCGGCCCATGCACACCGTCCCGCCAAAGCGCGCCGGCCGTGGCCCAGTAGCGATGTCGCCCGTTGGTCGCGAACGCGGGATGTCCACCGGGCGCGTCCACGCCGAGGACCTCGGGAGGGCGCCCCGGTGCGTGCACCTCCACCTGTCCCCCGCGCCCGCGCAGCGTCACCTCGCCCTGCAGCGCCCAGCGCGAGGAGGGGTCGAGCGGCCCTCGCCACACGGCGCGACCATCCTCCCGGCGATAGGCGTCGTCCGCGTGATACAGCCATCGCGGCGCACCGTCCTCGACGCTCGCGTGGATGAGGAGTCCTCGCGTGGAGAACAGGTGTGTCGCCGTCACCTGCCCTCGCACGGACGAGACGGGCGCCACCGTCGCCGCCGCATGGGGCTGGCACGTGGGGCAGGTGGACCGCGCGTGCTCCACGCCGCAGGACGCGCAGACCTGGAAGCGCAGCTGCTCGAGCAGGGGGAGCGGGAAGGCGCCGCGCTGGTCCTCCACGAAGACGCGGAAGAGGTGGTGGAGCAACGCATCAGGCAAGGTGCGCAGGGGGAGCGCGGGCCGGGGGTAGCGCACGTCCGGGTGGAAGACGGTGATGCGCTGGAGCACCCGTCCCGCGGGCGTCGCGCGCGCCGCGGAGGTCCTCGCGCGATACACGCCCCCATGCGGCCCCACGCACAACAGCGCCTGCATGGCGGCCACGGTGAAGGCATACCAGTCGCTCTGCTCGGAGGCGGGCCGCGAGGGGACCAGGGCCTGCCCGCTCCCCATGCGCAGCGGGTCGAGGAAGCGCTCCGTGAACACCGAACAGGTGAAGCCTCCGAACTGGAAGCTGTCCGCGTCGATGAGGTGCGCGTCCGCCTCGCCCGCCACCAGCACGTTGAGGTCGTTGAAATCTCCCACCACCACTCCCGCCGAGTGCACGGCGGCGAGCGTCTGGTGCAGGTCGCACAGCACCTTCACCACGCGCTCGGAGGCGACGCCCGCGCGGCGGAAGGAGGGCTCGCCGAAGCGGCTCAACGGCTCCACGCCGTCGAGCTTGCGCATGGCGTACCCCAACACCGTGCGCCCCTTCCTGTCCGTGGCCAGCGACCGGGGCGTCACCACCCGCCCTGGCAGCCCCGAGGGGAACGCTCGCAGCTTGCGCTGGTGCTCGTCCAGCCGGGCGCGCGCCGCGGCCTGCTCCGCGGCGAGGCCCGCGTAGTCCGGATGCTCGGGCGGCTTGAAGAGCTTGAGCGCGAGCCCTCCGCCCAGGTCGAACACGTCCGCCTCACCGCCCTTGCCCAGCGCCCGGGCCGGGTCCACTCGCACCTTCGCGCCATCGAGCCAGATGTCCATGGCCTCACGCCCTCCCCATGCGACGGCGCAGCACCACCAGGGTCGTGTCGTCCGGCAGCAATCCGGGCGAGCGCACCAGACGCCGCGAGTCGAAGTCGGCGCGAAGGGACTCCCGGTTGAGCAAGCTCAGTCGTCGCCGCAGCGCATCCGGGTTCGCGAAGTAGCGGTCCTCCGTCCAGAACTGCGACAAGGGCCCCACCCGCTCCGTCCCCGAGGGCAACGTGGCGTCCGCGAGCCGCGCCAGGTCCGCCACGCCGTCCGTGCCGAGCAGCAGCGCCCGCACCCCCTCCGTGGGCACCAGCGCCAACCGCGTCAGGGGCACCTGCGCGTCGTGCAGCAGCGCGTAGGTGAGATAGGGCGGCGCGTTGCCAGGAAAGGGCCCGAGCGGATGGATTTCACCGTTGAGCGCCCAGACGCCGTCGCCCGCGGAGAAGACCAACGTCTGCTCGGGCGTCACCACCGCGCCCACGAGCGTGAACAGACAGTCCGACAGGACCTCGCGCCCCAGGTCGCTCCGCAGCCCGTCCAGCAGCCCCAGCACGTCCTCGCGCAGGCCCGGCAGGAAGGAGTCCTCGTCCACGCGAGCCCCCCGCGCCAGTCGCTCCAGGGCGGCCCACGCCAGCCGTCGCGCGCCGAGCTGCGCTCCCAGCTCGCTGCGGGCCTGACTGCCACAACCATCCGCCACCACCGCCACGAGCCCCTGCTCGCCGCCGAGGACACACAGCGCATCCTGGTTGTTGCGACCGACCCGCGCATGCTCCCGGCCCTGGACCGACGCGGCGATGAGCTCGAAGGGCAGCGTGGACATGGCTCTCCCGTGGCCCGCGGACGGGCATGGATGACCTGGACGACCCGAGACAGGCCCGTGGACCCCACGGGCGCTTCGCTCACACGAACCCGGAGCGAGGCGTCGCGAGCGCGCCTCTCCCCTGGTGGCGACCACCCGAGAGGCCTCGCCCCAGGTTCGTGTTTCTACGACACCAACATAGTGTCCAACAGACACCATGTCAACGCGAAGGGGCCCCGCTGGACGAAGGGGTGGGGCTGTTGGGGGGAGGTGGACGTCGTCGGGTCAGAGCTCGAAGTTGAAGCCGGCCTTCTCGAGCTGGCGGTACTTCTTGTGGTCGAACCGGTACAGGCGCGCGGCGCGGTGGGAGACGTCCTGCTCCACCTCGTCCAGCTCCTCGAGCAGGTCCATGGCGAGGATCTTCTTTCGGAAGTTGCGCTTGTCGAGCTCGCGCTCGAGGACGACCTCGTACAGGCGTTGCAGCTGGGTGAGGGTGAACTTGGGCGGCAGGAGCTCGAAGCCGATGGGCTGGTAGCGCACCTTGCCCTTGAGGCGTTGGAGGGCGGTGGCGAGGATGTCCGCGTGGTCGAACGCCAGCTTGGGCGTATCCCAGACGGAGAACCACGCGGCCTCGCGCGCGTCGGTGGCGGCGCGGAGGGTGTGCGCGCTGAGCTTCACCAGGGCGAAGTAGGCCACGGTGACGACGCGGCCCCGGGGGTCCCGCTCCGGGGCACCGAAGGTGTAGAGCTGCTCGAGGTGGCCGGGGCGGATGCCGGCCTCCTCCTCCAGTTCACGGCGCGCGGCCTCGTCGAGGGCTTCGTCCATGCGCACGAAGCCTCCGGGCAGCGCCCAGCGTCCGGCGAAGGGCTCGACGCCGCGCTGGATGAGCAGGACCTTCAGGTCGTCGTCATCCAGGCCGAAGACGACACAGTCCACCGTCAGCGCGGGTCTCGGGTACTCGTACGTGTGGCTCACGGCGCGTCGGCATAGTGTCCGGAGCACACCCGAGTCAACGAGGAGGCCGCGAGGGCCTCCTGGACTCGCGAATCGGGCGCTACACGGACACCATGCGCGAGAGCTGGTGCCAGTCGACGAGCTGGACGTTCTCCTCGGCCAGGTCGAACTCCACCGAGCGGCGCATGCCGATGACGTCGCCGCCCATCTGGAAGGGGACCTCGCGGTCGAAGTCCATGCGCAGGCGCTGGACGAACCAGTCGTTCATGTGGGGCAGCGGGTGGGCGCCCTTCCACAGGCGGAACATGTTGCGGGTGGCCTCGAGGACCCCGGCGCCGTAGACGCGCACGGACAGGCGGTGCGGCACGGCCTGGGCGAAGGGGAAGGCCTTGAAGCCGAAGCCCCACTCGGGCGTCGTCGCCGCGCCCGCCACGCCCGCGGGCCCCTGGTAGAGCAGCGCGCCCTTCTGGCCATTGGGGACGGGGATGACGTTGCCCTTGGCGTCCACGGTGAGCGCGTCGTCGCCGAGGTTGTAGACGGACACCTGCGGGTTTCCGCCGCCGAACATGTGGCGGGGCACCGTGCGGGTGAACATGGCGGACAGGTAGCCCCGCAGCCCCGCCTGCTGGCTGCGCAGCGGGCCGGCGGAGGCGAGCTGGTCCTTGAAGTCCTGGATCATCTCCGCGTCCCAGCCGGTGCCCGCGAAGGGCGCGACCTTGCCGTCCACGCGGACGAGGGCGAAGGGGCGCAGGGGTGGCAGGCGTCCCTCCACCGCGGCGATCTGCTTGAGCGCCACCGCGGGCCGGGGCGCGCCGGTGACGCGGGCCCAGGCGTTGCCGGTGCCCATGGGGAGCACGCCGATGGCGGGGAGCGCGACGCCCGCGGCGCGCAGCTCGTTGAGCAGGCCGGTGATGGTGCCGTCGCCGCCGCCCGCGAGCAGCAGGGAGGGCGGGTTGGGGAGGAGCTGGTTGGAAATCCACTCGCGGGCTTCATCGAGCGAGCGGGTGAGGGCCACGCGGGCCCGGGGGAGGAAGCGCTGCACCAGGCCACCCACTCCCTCGGTGCCTCGACGTGCGCGCAGATTGACGAGGACTGCGATGTCACTCATGGAGGGCGGACTTTCCCCAGGCTGTGTCATGGCCCGGTCACGGCGACGCGGGGCGGAGCTCCCCGAGACATGAATGTGCCCCTGCGACTCCGAGTGCGGGGAGGAGGCGGGCACGCGGTGCCCCATGGGGCTGGTCCTCCCTCGGAGACGCCGGTGACGCGGGGATGCGCTCCGACACGATGGGTGCGGATTCGAGGGTTGGAATTCCCACGCGGGGGCCTTCCCGGGGCGCTTCATGACCTTTCCTCCAGGGGTGGAGAGCGCGTGTTGGTGCTCCTGGAGAACATGGAGAGCCGGCCTGGAGACGCCCCGGCCCCCCGAGGCTCCCTCGGAGGGCGAGCGGCGGGGCTGGCGCTGATCCCGGACGGGGGTGTCCAGGGACAGGACGGAGGGCCCGGGGCGTCCGGCGTTCCGTTTGGACTGGAACCCGGGTGAGCCTCTGGCGAACCCTTTGAAATCCTGGGGGTTCTGAGGAGGGAGGGGTGGTTTGGAGCGAGGGGGTGAGGGCTGGTATGTGCCGGCGGCTGTGCACCAGGCGACGGAACGTGGCCTGCACTGCGCTGGACCGATGACCCTTCGACGACTCGAACCATGGCAATCGCTCGACGACTTTGCCGAGTCGAACTCCCTCTCACGTGGATTTCCTTCTCCTCCGGAGAACGCCTCCACCACGTGCGCCGCTTCAATCAATAGCGTCGTCGTTCACCTCCCACGGTCAATATCATTCAGATACAGGCCCCAACTGCCATGCATGGTCTCCGAATCGCCCTTCTCATGCTGACGTTCGCCTCGGCATCAAGCCTCGCGGCGCCTCGTCGCATGGTGGTCGCCAGTGGCGACTGCAAGGATGCAGAGCTGAGCAGCCAGGCCAATGCCTTCCTGGGGGCACTGACATCCCGCCCTGAGCAGGACGTCTTGGGCGCAGACCGCTTCGCCGAGCGGCTCTTCCCTCAGCCCACCAAGAGCTACGAAGACCTCCAACGCCAGCTCGACGCCGCCCAGGACCACTTCTACGAGAGCCGCAACGGCAAGGCGGCCCAGGCCATCGACGAGGCGCTCCAGCAGATTGTCCGCCTTCCCGTCGGCGAGGCTCGCTGGAAGCTCTTCGTGAGCGCACAGCTCCTGCACGGTCTGAACTACCGCGCCATGAACCGGCAGAAGGAGAGCGATGCCGCGTTCCGGAACGTCCTCCGCCTCCAACCGGATTACGCGCTGGACCCCGAGTACTTCGCGCCCTCCGTGCGCCAGGGCTTCGACAAGCTGAAGAAGGAGCTCGCACGCGCGCGGAAGGTGAAGCTGTCCGTGAAGTCCACCCTGCCGTCGTCAGACGTGTACCTGGATGGGCTCAAGGTGGGGCAGACGCCGCTGATGCTCGACCTGCTGGCTGGCACCTACGACCTCACCCTCGTGAAGGGAGAGGCCGTCAGCTTCCCTCGACAGATTCAGGTCCAGGGCCCTGATACGCCCATGCTCGTCGACCTGACCTACGAGGGGTCGATCTCCGCCAGCCCCTTCCCCTGCCTCGCCACGGGAGAAGGCAGCGACGAGCGGACGCTCAGCCACGCCGTCCGGCTGGGAGGAACCCTCGGTGTCGAGGAGGTCATCGTCGTCCGGCTGGAGCATCCCAGCAGCGGGCCCAAGTGGTTCGCGGCCACCGTGCTCAACGTCGAGGGCGGCCAGAAGCTCCGCGAAGGCGGGTTCAAGACCCAGGGACTCGACGCCCCCACCGAAGCACTCTCCGCGCTCGTGGACTTCGTGACGACCGGACGCTCCCCGTCCAACCTCGTGGTGATGAACTCCAACGGGAAGGCCCCGTGGGAACAGCCCTCCCCGACCGACAAGACAGGCGCGTCACATGCGGGGGGCCTGGACGTCAGCGCGCCGGACCTGCTCCTGGACAGCGGCGCGAATGCACACGATTCATCGACCCCGTCCCTGCGAGTGGCGTCGTACGTCCTCGTCGGCGTGGGGGCCGCCACGCTCGGTGGGGCGGGAATCGTGCGCCTGCTCGCGCAGAAGGACGCGGATGCGCTCAACAAGCGGCTGCACGATGGGCGCATCCTCTCCACGGACCAGGAGGCCCTGAAGCTGCGGGACTCCCTGGTGACGAAGAGCAACCTGCTCACGGGACTTCTCGTCGGAGGTGGCGCCTCGGTCGCGGCGGGCGCGGTGCTCTACCTGCTGTCGCCCGACTCGCCCTCCTCGCGGCCCGTATCCGTGGGGGTCGCGATGGATGGAGCGGGGGTCGCGACAAGCGTCAGCGGTCGATTCTGACGGACAGAGTGCGGGCCTCCACGCACAGGATGCTCGCGTCCGTGAGAAGCATGCATTGCACGAGAGGGCGGCGTGCGCGCCTGGCTGCTTCCGTTCATCCCCGCCCCCATGCCGTTCCCGCCCGCGTAGAGTGCCGGTCATGACGCACGCCCTTCTTGCCCTGTTATTGGCCACGAGTGCCTCCGCCGCGCCTCGTACCCTTCGCGTGGACTACTTCCACACGGGGAACGCCACCGAGGAGCGGTTCAGCCTCGACAAGGTCGTCATCGAGCCGCTCGCCTGGCCCGGCCATCCGGACCGGACCATCGACGACACCAACCTCGGCAAGTACCTGTTCGAGGTGAGGGACCGGGACACCAACAAGCTGCTCTTCTCCCGGGGCTTCGCCTCCATCTACGGGGAGTGGGAGCTCACCGGCGAGGCGAAGAGCGAGAACCAGACGTTCCACGAGTCGCTCCGCTTCCCCACGCCCGAGCGCCCCGTCCAGGTCCTCGTGAAGAAGCGGGACGCGCAGAATGGCTTCCGCGAAGTGTGGTCGCTCGTCGTCGACCCCAAGGGCATGTTCGTGGACCCGTCCTCCCCGCCCGCCCCGGGCCCCGTGTTGAAGCTGATGGAGAACGGGCCTCCGGCGGAGAAGGTGGACCTGCTCATCCTGGGAGACGGCTACACGCAGGCGGAGCGCGCCAAGTTCGAGAAGGACGCCCGGCGCATGGTGGACATCCTCTTCACCTTCTCCCCCTTCAAGGAGCGCAAGGCGGACTTCAATGTCTGGGGGCTGATGCCCGTCGCCACCCAGTCCGGCATCTCCCGTCCGTCCACGGGCATCCACCGGCGCTCCCCCGTGGGGGCGACCTATGACGCCTTCGGCAGCGAGCGCTACGTGCTCACGTTCGACAACAAGGCGTTCCGCGAGTTGTCCGCGTTCGCGCCCTACGAGTTCGTGGAGATCCTCGCCAACGGCAATACCTATGGCGGCGGCGGCATCTTCGGCCTCTATGGCACCGTGGCCTCCGACAGCCTGTGGGCGCCGTATGTGTTCGTCCACGAGTTCGGCCACCACTTCGCGGGGCTCGCCGACGAGTACTACACCTCCGAGAACGTCTACGCCCCCAGCGCGGACCGGCCGGAGCCGTGGGAGAAGAACGTCACGGCGCTGAAGGACCCGGAGCAGCTGAAGTGGAAGCACCTCGTCGCCCCGGGGACGCCGCTGCCCACGCCCTGGAGCAAGGAGGAATACGAGACCCACTCCAACGACGTGCAGAAGCAGCGCAAGCAGGTGAGGGCCGAGCGCAAGCCGGAGTCGGACATGGATGCGCTCTTCATCGCCCAGCGGGACTGGGAGGAGAAGTTCCTCTCCAGCCAGAAGTACTCCGGAAAGGTGGGGGCCTTCGAGGGCGCGAACTACGAGGCCCGGGGGTATTACCGACCCCAGCTCGACTGCGTGATGTTCACGCGCGACCGCGTCCCCTTCTGCGCGGTGTGTCAGAGCGCGATCTCCCAGGTGATCGACCTTTACGCGGGGTCGAGACCACAGAAGCCACGCAAGTCTCCCTGACATCCAGACAATCCAGGCCAACCCTGGTGACATGCCGGTGTCAGCGGGGGGCCCTGGATGGATCCTCTCCAGGTTCAGGTGTAAGGGGGGCACGTCACAACCTGCATCCCTGGAGGGGACCGAATGCTGAAGCGAAACTGGCTTCCAGCTCTCATGACCGCCGTGCTCGTCACGTTGGGCACGGGCTGTGGAGACGAGTGCGTCGACGAGTTTGACTGTCGCAACGACAAGGGCCAGCCGGCCCCTGGCAAGCAGTGGACCTGCCACGAGGGCTCCTGCGAGCAGCAGGACATCCCCGACCAGCCGGGCCCGGATGCCGGCACGGACGCGGGGACCGACGGCGGCACCACGGACGGCGGTACGACCGACGGCGGCACCACGGATGGCGGCACGACCGATGGTGGAACCACCGACGGCGGCACGACCGATGGCGGCACGGACGGTGGCACCAACCCCGTGACCTGCACCCCGGCCTGCGCGTCGGGCGAGATTTGCGACATCAGCACGGGCGTGGGCGTGTGCAAGGCGTGCCGCGACACCGCCACGGGGATGGGTCAGGACGAGGGCTGCTCGGAGACCGCTCCCTTCTGCGACACCTCCGCCGCGAGCGGCAAGGGCGTCTGCAAGGCCTGCACGGACTCCGCCACCGGCGGCGCGCAGGACAACGGCTGCACGGCCACGGCGCCTGTCTGTGACACCTCCGCGGCTGGCGGCGCTGGCGTGTGCAAGGCCTGCACGGACTCCGCCACGGGCACGGGCCAGGACAATGGCTGCTCCGCCACCACCCCCATCTGCGACCCCACCGGGAACAATGGCGCCGGGGCTTGCGTGTCCTGCGCGGACACCGCCACGGGCGCGGGCCAGGACAATGGCTGCTCCGCCACCGCCCCCATCTGCGATGTGCTGGAGAACAACGGCGCTGGCGCGTGCAAGGCCTGCGTCGACTCCCAGACCAGCCCGGACCTGGGCTGCTCGTCCCCCACCAATATCTGCGACACGACCGCCAACGGTGGCGTGGGGCAGTGCAAGGTGTGCACGGTGGTCGACGGCGAGACCCAGGGCTGCCAGGGCAACCAGACCTGCAACGCCGAGGGCACCGCCTGCGAGGGTTGCGCGGATGACTCCTCCTGCGCCGCCGAGACCCCGGTGTGCCGCACGGACACCACCCCGACCATCTGCGTCGAGTGCACCAGCGACAACACCACCCGGTGCGACCCCACCAAGCCGGCGTGCAACGCCAACAACCTCTGCGGCTGCACGGACGACGCGCAATGCGCGGCGGTTCCCGACAGCAACCTCGACTACTGCGACACCACGGCCAGCAACGGTCGCGGCCAGTGCGCGGTGTGCCTCACCAACGCCGAGTGCACCGACCCGAACCGCCCCGTCTGCGACAACCGGACGGCATGCGTGTGCCTCACCAACAGCAACTGTGGCGTGAACCAGGTGTGCAACACGACGTCGGGCGCCTGCGAGGCTTCCGGTGGCACGCCCTCGGAGACGAGCGCCCAGATCACCGCGGTCCTGGATGCGGCCGCTGGCGAGGTGAACCTCCCCATCAACGGCGCGCTCGTGACGTTCATCAAGCCGGCGGTCGCGGGCAGCGCGGCGACGGAGCTCACGGGCTTCTTCCTCCAGGCAGAGGCCAATGGTCCGGCGGTCTTCGTGAGCGACGCGACGGCGCTGAGCCAGGTCGAAGTCGGTGACCGGGTCAACCTGACCGTCACCCAGCGTTCCGATCCCGCTTCCACGGGCACGGCGGGCATGCGTGTCGCCCTCGCCGTGACCGACCTCGTGGTCACCAGCAAGGGGCATCCGGTCCAGAATCTGTCGACCGCGACGCCCGCCGGCCTGAAGTTCGATGTCTCGGCGGCGACCGACCTGGCCACGCCGGACAACTACGAGGCCAAGCTCGTGGCCCTCTCGGGAACCATCGCTGGCGCAGCCGGTAGTTCCGGCGGTGGCTTCACGGCCTACCCCATCACCACGGCTGGCGTGCAGGCGATCACCAACAACCTCCGCCTGCGGATGCCGAGCCCGCTCGTGAGCGAGTTGGAGATCGTGCAGGGGTGCCAGTTCACCGTCACCACGGGAGTGTCTTGGCGCTTCAACGCCGTGACGCAGGCTTCGGTGTTCAACACCTCGCAGTTCTCCATGAACTGCCCCGCGCCCAAGCTCGTCTCGGCGGTCGCGAAGAGCAGCACGTCCGTGCTGCTCACCTTCGACCGGAGGATCGCGCCCGCGTCCGTGCAGGCCTCCGACTTCACCATCGACGGCCTCGGCATCACGGAAGCCTCCGTCACCGAGACGACGGTGACGCTCACCACGGCGTCCCAGATTGGCGGGAACAACTACACCGTGGCGGTGACGGGAGAGGTGCTCGACCTCGCGGGCAAGGCTGTCGCGGCTGCGAATAACACCGCGACGTTCAAGGGCTACCGCGCCACGGCCACGCTGCGCATCACGGAGATCCAGCCCAACATGTCTGGCGGCAAGGATCTTGTGGAATTGGTGGCCCTGACGAGTGGCACGATCGAAGGAGTCGTTCTCCAGCAGGACGTGAACTCGCCCACGGTGCTCGCGACGTTCCCCGACATCTCCGTGGCGGCCAACGACATCATCGTCGTGCACATCGCCGAGGCGGCGGCGTATGTGAGTGAGACCACGTCCAAGAACCAGTTCCCCACCAGTTCGACGCCGGTGAACTACGACACCGCCTGGGACATCAAGGGCGGGGCCACGGGCATCACCTTCTCCAGCCGCATCGTGCTGGTGAGGACCGCCGCTGGGGAAATCATGGATGGGGCACCTTTCGCCAGGAGCTCTGGCACGCCTCCGAATGCGTTCCCGGGGAACGTGCAGGCCCTCCAGGCCGTGGGTCAGTGGCTGCCCGTCAACTGTGGTGGCGTGCCCTGCACCGCGGACACGACGCCGAGCGCCGCACAGGTCTCCGCGGACTGGTCGGACGTCCCCGCCTCGGGCACCGTGACGCCCGCGTCTGTCACCGTGCGCCGCATCAGCCCCAATGACACGAACACCCGGGACGATTGGGCAGTGGGGGCCTCCTCCTGGGGTCTGCCCAACCCGTAGTCTGGGATTGAAGTCCTGAATCACTCCGGCCGCGGTCCCGCTTCGGGGCCGCGGCCTTTTTCATGGGCACACGGGACACCGTGACCTTGAGTTGCTGTCACCCCGGGTGATTACAGTAGCGACTCTTCCGAGGGCTCCGACACGTGACTTCGCCCTCATGGACCGGAGTTCTCATGCGGCTCACCCGTGCCCTGGCATCGCTGCTCGTCCTCTTCCTGGCCGCGTGCCCTGGCTCCAAGTCCGTCACTCCGCCCATCACCGAGCAGGACGCGGGGACTCGCGACGGCGGCGACACCGCGCTCTCCCTCGACACCACCGCCCTCCCCGAGGCCTATCTCGGTGACGCGTACGCGACCCTGCTCGCCGCCTCCGGCGGCAAGCCTCCGTATGCCTGGAGCATCGGGAGCGGCGCCCTCCCCCCTGGCCTCCAGCTCGCTGCCTCCGGCCACCTCACCGGCTTCCCCGCCACCTCGGGCTCCTTCGCCCTCGCGGTCGTCGTCCAGGACGCCTCGGGCGCCTCCAGCTCGCGCGAGCTCACCCTCTCCGTCCTCTCCCCACCCGCCATCGCCGGCACCACCCTCCCCCTCGGCGTCGTCGGCGCCCCCTACTCCACCTCCATCGACGTCCATGGCGGACGCGCCCCCCTGAGCCTCCACGTCACGACGGGAGCCCTGCCACCGGGCCTCTCACTCGAGGCTCACTCGCTCTCCGGGACGCCCACCTCCGCCATCGCCTCGGCCTTCACCCTCGAGGTCCGTGACGCCAACGGCCGCTCCGCCTCCGCGTCCTTCGAGCTCACCATCCGCGATGGCCTCACCATCACCCCCACCACCCTCCCGGATGCTTACTCGGACACCGCCTATCGCCAGACGCTCACCAGCCTCGGCGGCAAGGCGCCCTTCCGTTGGAGCCTCGTCAGCGGCGCGCTCCCCTCCGGCCTCTCCCTCCTCGACTCCGGCCTCATCGAGGGCACCGCTTCCACCCTGGGGACCTCCTCCTTCACCGTGAAGGTCACGGACGCGGACGGCGCCTCCGATACCCGCGAGGTGACCCTCACCACGTACCTGCCTCCCCTCCTCGCCCCGCTCTCCACCACGAGCGCGTACACCCAGGACGCCGTCGCGATCGCCCTCCAGGCCGCACAGGGCAAGGCCCCCTACGTCTTCAGCGCGTCCGGCCCCGTGCCCCCAGGCCTCGTGCTCGCCCCCGAGGGTCTGCTCCACGGACAACCCTCCCAGGCCGGCACCTTCTCCTTCGAGCTCACCGCGCGGGACGCCAACGGACGCAACGCCACGCGCGCCATCACCTTCACCGTCCACGCCCGCCCTACCATCTCCACCCAGGGCCTGCCAGACGCCACCTCGGGCCAGGCCTATTCGCAGCAGCTCACCGCCAACGGCGGCCAGGGCACCCTCACGTGGCGGCTCGCCTCCGGCGCCCTTCCCATCGGCCTCTCCCTCGGCGCCAACGGCACCATCAGCGGCACCCCCACCACCCCGGGCACCGCCTCCTTCACCGTCAGCGCCACCGACACGGGCGGACGCTCCGACAGCCGCGCCCTGTCGCTCTCCGTCTATAGCGCTCCGCTCATCACCACCGGCACGCTCGCGGATGGCTATGTGACGACGCCCTACTCCGCCACCGTCAGCGCGTCCGGGGGACGCGCCCCATACACGTGGAGCCTCCACAGCGGCGCGCTGCCCGCCGGCATCTCCCTCGCGCCCGGCACCGGCGTCATCTCCGGCTCCCTCGGCGCGACTCCGTCCTCCGCGTCGTTCACCCTCCGCGTCACCGACAGCGGCGGCCGCATCGGCCTGCAGAGCTTCCTGCTCCACGTCCTCGAGCCGCCCACCCTCAGCGGCGTCGCGACCGCGCTCAGCGCCTACGTCTCCAATCCCTTCGACGTGACGTACATCGCCTCCGGAGGACGAAGCCCGCTCACCTTCTACACCTCGAGCATGCTGCCCCCCGGCCTCACCCTCTCCGCCAATGGGACGCTGACGGGCACGCCCACCACGACGAACACCTGGTCGGGCACCATCCTCGTCGCCGACGCGAACGGCCGCACCGCCTCGCAGGCCTTCTCCATCACCGTCTACACGCTCCCCGCCATCACCACGAGCAGCCTGCCCGAGGCCCAGGGCGGGGCGGCCTACTCCCACTCGCTCGCGGCCACCGGTGGCAGGCCGCCCCTCTCCTGGAGCATCTCCAGCGGCGCGCTGCCCCTCGGCCTCTCCCTCTCCACCACCGGCGCCCTCTCCGGCTCCACCACCGCGGCCTCGTCGACGTTCACCGCCCGGGTCACCGACAGCAACGGCCGCTTCGCCGAGCGCCCCCTCACGCTGCCCGTCTACCTCCCTCCCGTCATCACCACGACGACCCTTCCTGGCGGCCTCGTCGGCCAGTCCTACGCCACGCCGCTCACCGCCAACGGGCAGGCCCCCTTCACGTGGAGCACACTCGGCGCCCTGCCCGCGGGCCTCACCCTGACCTCCGACGGAGAGCTCACGGGTGTCCCCACCTCCCCGGGCACCACGTCCTTCACGGCCGTCGTGCAGGACGCTCGCGGCGCGTCGGCCTCGAGGCCCCTCTCGCTCGTCGTCAGCGGCACGGGCCAGCTCTTCACCGTGGGCCAGTGGAACCTCGAGTGGTTCGGCGCGGACAACCTGGGCCCCCCGGATGACCTCCAGGTCACCCGCGCTCGCGACATCCTCCTGGGCGTGGGCGCCAACCTGTGGGGCCTCGTCGAGATGGTGGACGCCCAGGACTTCGCCAACCTCAAGTCCCAGCTCCCTGGCTACAGCGGCTTCCTCGCCAATGACACGAGCTACGTCCCCGGCGGCGCCGCCTGGTACTCCACGGGCGAGCAGAAGCCCGGCATCCTCTACGACGACTCACTCACCTTCAGCGGCGCGCAGCTCGTCCTCACCGAGTCCGCCTTCTCCTTCGGCGGACGGCCGCCCCTGCGCGTCGACCTCCTCGCGAACTTCCACGGCGTGCAGACGCCCCTCGTCGTCATCGTCATGCACATGAAGGCCTTCGCCGACCTGGAGTCGTACACCCGCCGGCAGGAGGCCAGCCTCGCGCTCAAGACGTACCTCGACGGCCTGCCGCCCTCCACGCACGCCTTCGTCATCGGCGACTGGAACGACGACGTGGACGTCTCCATCACCCGCGAGAACGGCGTCAACCTGCCCACGCCCTTCGCGAACTTCCTCGAGGACACGGCGCACTACACCTTCGTCACCCGCCCCCTCTCCCTGGCCGGCGAGCGCACCACCGTCGAATACCGTGACGCCATCGACCACACGCTCGTCAGCGACGACGTCGCCGCGCACTACGTGTACAACTCCGTCCGCGTCCTGCGCCCCGACACCACCTATCCCGACTACGTCGACACCGTCAGCGACCACTATCCCGTCATCAGTCGCTACGACTTCGGCGGAGGCGGCTCGCCCGACGCCGGCACGGGCACCCCTCCGGTCGTGTTCATCAACGAGGTCCTCGCCAACGAGCCCGCCGTGCCCATCGCCGATGGCGGCACCGCGGCCGACAGCCACTACGAGTTCATCGAGGTGGTCAACACCGGGGGCTCTCCCGCCGACCTGTCCGGCTGGACGCTCCAGGACGCCGTCGCCACCCGCCACACCTTCGCGACCGGCACGGTCATCGCCCCAGGCAAGGCCTATGTCGTCTTCGGCGGCCCCCGAGGCTTCATCCCCGGCACTCCGGACACCGTGGCCGCGTCCAGCGGACAGCTCGGCCTCAACAACGACACGGACACCGTGAGCCTGCGCGCCGGCGACGGCACGCTCGTGGACACCCTCTCGTACAGCAGCACCCGGGACAACACGTCCATCAACCGCGACCCCGACGCACAGTCCGGCGCCAGCTTCGTGCTGCACACCGTCCTCAACCCCGCCCTGACCTCCTCACCGGGGCGGCGCGCGAACGGCGGCGCGTTCTAGCCAGGCCGCGGCCCCGCGAGTCGCCCGCCCTTCAGCGGCTCGGCGCCACGTCACGTGACGTCCGCTCGCGGGCCCGCTGCTCGCGGACCTCCCGCTCGGTCGGAATCAACTGGCCGGGCGCGGCAGACGCCGTCACCTCCCGCGCCACCCAGCCTCCAGGGCCATCGTCGTACGTCACGTCGACGGGGTCTCCCTCCTTCATCGCCGCCAGCCCCACCGGGTGCCCGTTGAGCAACAGCCGCGTCGCGGGCACCACGCCCACGTCCCGCTCCGTCCCCTGCGTGTCTCGGATGAGCAGCTCGTTGTCCCCCACCCACGCCACGTGCCCCTGGAAGCTCCCAGTGGGCGCGGGACGGCCCGAGCCCCCATGCCCCACGCCCTGCTGGTCCGGCCCCTGCAACGCATCCGGGTCCGGCGCCCGCTCGCGCGACGCCACCAGGTCCCTCAAGAGGGCCGAGCGCCGCTCGCGGTCATCCGCCGTGGGAATGACGCCCCCTCCTCGCGAGCCCTCGTCCCGCTGCCCGCACCCCATCCAGAGCCCCCCCACGCCGAGCGCCATCGCCAGCACTGCTCCACGTCCCGCTCGGTCCATCGTCCCGTGACCTCCTGCCGTTCCGGCGGCTCGCGCAGCGACACACCCGACCGCCGCCCCCGCTTCGTCAACATGCAAACGGTCCAGGCAGCCGAGAACCCGGGCCCATCGAGCCCCCAGCCCCGAAGCCCGATGGACAGACAGCCTCGCGCCGCCCGGCCCGCTCGCCCCTCCTCACGGCCATGTCGGAAAGCGCGCGTCCGCGAGCGCGATGCCCGCCACGATAGACGCCGGGCCTGACATCGCCGCGCCAGGGACCGGCGTGGCGCGCGCCCTCGGCAAAAACGAACGCGGGCGGCGATTTCTCGCCACCCGCGTCCGACAACTCACGAAACCACCTGGGTCAGCGAGCGCCGCTCAGCGCGCGGCCTCGATGAGGTAGACGAGCGTGACCTTCGCCTGCACCGTCTGCTCCTCCGGCTGGATGGACGTGGCCACCCGGGCGTCGGACGCCATCTCCGCCATCGCGAAGCGCGCCGGGTAGAGCTGCGGCGGCGCGGTCACCGTGCTCGCGTCCACCACCGCGCCCAGCTTCACGCCCAGCGACGCGGCCAGCACCTCGGCGGACTTGCGCGCCCGGGTCACCGCCTGGCGCAGCGCCTCGCCCTGCACCGTGTCCTGCCGGGCCAGCCCGAAGCGCACCTGGTCCACCCGGTTGGCGCCCGCGGCCAGCGCCTGGTCCAGCAGGCTGCCCACGCGCGACAGCTCCGTGACGTGCACGCTCACCACGTTGCTCACGCGGTAGCCACGCAGCTTCGGCTCCGTCTCGTTGGGCGCGGGCGGGGCGTAGTCCGGGTACACCGAGTAGTTGCGCGTCTGGATTTCCTTGCGGTGGATGCCCGCGCCCGTCAGCGCCGCGATGACCTTCTCCATCTTCTTCGCGTTCTGCTCACCCGCCGCCTTCGCGGTGGACGCCAGCGTCTCCACCGCCAGGTCGATGAAGGCCTCGTCGGGCTGCGCCTTCACCTCGCCGGTGCCCTCGACGCGCAGCGTGCGCACGGACGGGTCGACCGGGGGACGCGGCGGCGGCGCGGGCTGGGCCACCGCCCCCAGCGAGGTGAGCAGGGCCGCGGTGAGAAGCAGGGAACGCAGGGGTCGGGACTGGAGCATGGCGCCTCCTTGGGGCGGGGTTTCCGGTACGGCGGGTGTCGTGGTGCCGCTTCCTTACCTCCACGGACGGCCCCCGCAGGCGAACATTCACGCCACTTCCCGCATCCCGGGTCGCCCCGGCACGCGCGGCGGGCCTCCCTCGGGGGAGGGCCACCCGCCCCGTCCACGAGTGCGCGGGCTCACGGACTCGCGGCGTCCGCCGCCTCGTACGCGGGCGGCTGGGGCGTGGGCGACTTGCCACCCCGGCTCGTCACGGCGCGGACCTTGGAGGTGGCCTTGCGGCGCGCGGCGCGCAGGGCATCGCGGCCCAGGTCCATCACCGCGGACACGGCCCCGGACACCAGGTTGCCCGGCGGCGTGTCCGGCGCGAGCGGGTGCGGATGCGTGGGCGCCGTCTTCTTCGCGTTCTCCAGCAGCAACCCCAGCGCGCGCAGCTCCTGGGGACGGAAGGCCTTCTTGACCTCCGGGAACAGCGTGCCCTCCTCCTCGAGCACGTGCGTGCGGACGTTCTCCATCAGCACGTGCACCTTCGCGTCGAAGCGCTCCGCGTCCGGCGGCAGGTCGTCGAGCTCCGACAACAGCCACTTCACGACATGGTGCTCCTCCAGCGAGCGCAGCACCTCGTGCAGCAGCGGCACCGAGCGGGCACGCACCGCCGGGTAGAAGACCTGCTCCTCGATGGCCGAGTGGATGGACAGCTCGAGCACCATCTGGTCCACCAGCTTGCGCTTCAGCTTGTGGGCGTTGGGGCCCGTCTTCTCGAACTTGCGGAAGAGTTGCTCCACCGTCTTGTGGTCCGCCTTCAGCAACGCGATGGCATCCATGGGGTTCGCCTCCTGTCCGGCCCACCGGGGCCCACGTCCGCTCGGCGCGAGGCGCCCGGCGCGACATGCCCCGAATGGTGGGGACGCTGCTCCCGGCATGCCTGGGCGGTGAGGACACGGCTCGTCCTCCCGGGCCCCCGACGAGCGGGCGGACGTTCCCACTCCAGGGGTGTCGTCAGGGAATGCACGCGGCTCCCTCACCTGGGGGACAGGCTGCCGTGAGGTGGCAGCGGACTTCACATTCCATGAAGCGGAAGGGCCTGGGTGGAGAGCCCGAGCGACGAGGGCAAGGAGGCGGGGTGTCGGGGGTGACGGAGCGGCCGTCCTCCAGGGCAGTCCCACGCCACCCCACGTCTGCGCAATGTCCGGACAGCGGAACGAGGTGCATCGCAGGGTGGCGGGGAGAGGGGAAGCGCCGTGAACATCGTGATGAATGACGTATTGCGCGTCCGGGTGGCTCGAATCAGCCAGGAAGCCAAGGGCATCCGCTCATTCGAACTGGTGGGAGAGGAGGCCGGGGCGCTCCCCGCCTTCGAGGCGGGTGCCCACCTCGACGTGCGGGTGCCCGGGCCGGAGACGTCGCTGCGCTCGTACTCGCTCTGCAACGACCCCGAGGAGACGCATCGCTACGTCATCGCCGTGCAGCGCGAGGAGCACGGCCGGGGCGGCTCGCGCGCGATGCACGAGCACGTGCGCGAGGGCGACGTGCTCGTGGTCAGCCCGCCTCGCAACGACTTCCCCCTGCTCTTCGCGCGCAGCTACGTGCTGGTGGCGGGAGGCATCGGCATCACTCCGCTGCTGGCCATGGCGCGTCAGCTCGAGCGCACCGGCGCGAACTACCGCCTGTACTGTTGCGTCCGCGAGCCCGCGCGCGCCGCGTTCCGCGAGGCGCTGTCGTCACCGCCCTTCAAGGACAAGGTGCTCTTCCACTTCGATGGTGGAGACCCGGCCAAGGGGCTGGACCTCGACGCGCTGCTCTCCTCGCGCGCGCCGGGCTCGCGCCTGTACTGCTGCGGCCCCGCCGGGTTGATGAAGGCGGTGCGCGACACCGCCACGCGGCACCGCTGGCCCTGGGAGAAGGTCCACTTCGAGTCCTTCTCCGCCGAGGGCGCGGGCGCCGCGAGCGGGAAGGAGGACCGGGACTTCGAGGTGACCATCCGCAGCACCGGGCAGGTGCTGAACGTGCCCAGGGGACAGTCGGTCCTCAACGTGCTGCGCCGCAACGGCCTGCGCGTTCCCAGTGAATGCGAGGCGGGCTCGTGCGGGACGTGCGTCACCCGCGTCTGCGAAGGACAGGTGGAGCACCGGGACACGTTCTTCGAGCAAGGGAGCGCGAACGACGAGCGCATGCTCGTCTGCGTGTCACGCGCCCGCTCGAAGCGATTGGTGCTGGACCTGTAGTCAGGCGGCCCAGCCGGAGGACTCCCGCCGCGAGCGGGCGACCTCCTCCCGCACCAGTCCGCGCAGCGCCTCCGGGTCGAACGGCTTCTCCACGCGCGGGTTCTCCACGCGCTCCAGGAAGTTGCGCGCCGTCGGCGTGAAGGCGCCCCCGGTGATGAAGACCACGCGCTCCGCCACCGAGGGCACCGTGCGACGGAGGGCCTCGTACAGGTCCATGCCCGTCATCTCCGGCATCATCAGGTCGCAGAGCACCACGTCGTAGCGGGGTGGCTCTGGCTGAAGCAGGCGCTCCAACGCCTGACGCGCGCCCACCACCACGTCGACGTCGTTCTCCCGCGCCAGCGTGCGTCGGATGGCACCGCTCACCAGCGCGTCGTCGTCCACCACGAGCACCCGCCCTCGCACCGGCTTCGGGGGCACCACCTCGGCGGGCGCCTCGCCCGGGAGGTCACCCGCTCCAGGCCCGGGTCCTCCCGTGGACAGCGACGCCCCATGGGGGACGGGCGCGCGGCCTTCGCTCGGTGTGGCGGGGGGCCGCGCCGTGGACGCACGCTCCATACCGAATCCCCCGGTGGGGTCCTGCTCGTGCCCATGGCGGGCACCGCCCTCGTGGAGGCCCGCGCCCACCGTGGGAGCGCCTGGCCGAGTGGCCGGCCGCTCCATCGACGCACGGGCGGCATCCGCTCCGTTGTGATGGGCCCGGTCGGTGCGCGGACTCGAGGACGAAGCGGAGCGCTCGTGCGCGGTTCGTGGATCGTGAGAGGCGTCGTCCGGTGCGCCCGTGCGCGGCCGAACGTCCTCGCTCCCGTGACGGGTTTCGGAGAGTCCCGGGCGCGCCATGCCCATCGCGACCTCGGCGGTGGGCCCCACGGTGGTGCTCGGAGATGTTCCAGGCCCCATCCCTGGTGTGCCGGAGGTCCACTCCGGGACGGAGCGTCCGTGCGCCTCCGCCGACAATGTGGACAGTCCCGGCATGGTTCCCGCCGTCCGCTCTGTCACGGGACGTCCGAGGGGACGGCCCGCCAGCTCGGGCTCGGACATCCGAGCCGCGCCGCCAGTCGCGGACATCTGTGGAGAGAGAGCATCTTGCCCCTCAAGGACCCGCTCTCCGATGGAGTGGCCACCAGGACCCGACGATGAGACGGGCAGTCCCGGTGCCCGCTCCGCGGAGCGACTCCCGACGGCGCTCTCCGGAACGGAGGCGGAGGCAATGCCCGCCGCGCCCGAGTCCTGCTCCGTCACCGTGCGCTCCCCAGGACTCCATTTCTCCGACGTCCACTGCGCTCCGAGGTTCGAGGATGAGACGGGTGTTCCCGGCATTCGCTCCGTGCCGTGACTCCCGATGGAACTCGCCGGCATGGAGGGATGACTCGCCGTCCCCCGCGCGCTCTCCGCTGATGTGACGGACGATTCTGGCTCACCCGAGGTCCACTCCGGGTCCAGGGAGCCAGCGGACCCCGTGGCCCCGGCGTGCACTCCCGTCCCCGACGACCCATCCGTCGCCTCGCGCCCGTCGAGCCCCGCCGACACGGTCGGAATCCCTGTCGTCGCCGAGGTCCGCTCCGTCACGGAGCGAGCCGCACGCGACGACTCGTCGACGGCGGGCACGCCCCGGGACGACGACACGCGGTCCGCCACCGGCCTGTTCCCCAACGTCGGGTAGCCGCTCATCGAGAGGCGCGCGTCCCGAGGACGCCCCAGCACCTCCGAGGAGGACCGCGTCCCCGCGTCCTTCGCCCGGCGCAGCATGACCCGGAAGACGGAGCCCTTGCCCAGCTCGCTCTCCACGGAGATGGAGCCGCCCATGGCCGTCACGTACGCATGACACAGCGACAGCCCCAGCCCCGTGCCCACGCCCACCGGCTTCGTCGTGTAGAACGGGTCGAAGATACGACCGAGCGACTCCGGCGAAATCCCGCTCCCCGTGTCGCGCACCTCCGCCACCGCCCACCCGTCCGGGCCCGCGCGAGTGACGAGGCGCACCTCGTTCTCCTCCGCGCGCCCCTCCGGCAACGCCTGCGCCGCGTTGATGAGCAGGTTCAGGAACACCTGCGCCAGCCGCGCCTCGTTCCCCTCCACCCACGTCACGTCGCCGTAGTCCCGCACCACCTTCGCGCGAGGACGCAGCTCGCCCATGGCGATCTTCACCGCGGAGTCGAGCACCTCCGCCAGCTCCACCGGCCCCTGCTTCTCGTCGTCCGGCCGAGAGAAGGTCTTCAGGTCCCGCACGATGCGCCGCACGCGGTCCGCGCCATGCAACGCCTCGCGCAGCGCCTGGCTCACCTCGCGCAAGCGGGAGCCCGCGTCGCGCCGGTCCCCCAGCTCCTTCGCGAGCGCCTCCGACTCCTCGCTCGCGTGCTCCAGGTTCGACACGATGTACGCCAGCGGGTTGTTGATTTCGTGCCCCACGCCCGCGGCGAGCTGCCCCACCGCCGCCATGCGTCCGGCCTGGACCAGCTGCGCCTGCGTCTGCCGCAGCGTCCGCACGTTCGCCTCGAGCTCCTCGTTCGCCCGAGCCAGCTCCCGCGTGCGCTCCTGCACGCGCGCCTCCAACCACCGCTCGCGCGCCTTCAGCTGCCCCACGCGCAACAGGTACACGCTGACGCCCAGCATCCCCATGCCCAGCACGAACAGCGCCCAGAAGTCCGTGCGCTGCCAGAGGCTCGGCTCCAGCAGCACGTCCAGCGTCACCGGCTCCGTCCACTGCCCGTCACGCCCCTCCGCCTGGACCTCGAAGCGGAAGCGCCCCGGCCGAAGCCCCGTGTACGTCGCCCGGCGCACCTCCGCCCGCACCCAGCCGTCGTCGTGCCCCACCAGCCGGTAGCGGAACGGCAGCCGCGCCGCGTCCCCCGGCGTGAAGGCCGTGAAGCGGATGTCCAACCGCGACCCATCCGGCCGCAGCTCCACCGGACTCACCACCTCCACCGGCTGCCCCTGGACCCGCACCTCCTCGATGCGCACCTCCGGCGCCTGGCGGCTGGCGCTCAGGCGCACCGGGTCCACGACGATGGCGCCCTGAATCGTGGTGAACCACAGTCGCCCGTCCCGCCCCCGCCACCCCGACGGCTGCGTGTTGCCGTTGCACTCCGCGCTGCGCATGCCGTCGCGCTGGTCGAACCCCATGGCCTGCAAGCGCGACCGCTTGCCCTCCGCCACGTCGTCCAGGTCGCGCCGCGACACGCGGGACACCCCCTTGTTGCTGCTCATCCACAGGTGCCCGTCACCGTCCGACACGATGCTGAACACCGCGTCGTCGTACAGCCCCTGCATCGACACCGTGTAGCGGACCCAGTTCCCGTTGCGCCACCGCCCCAACCCCGACTCCGTGCCCACCCACACCGTGCCGTCCGCGTCCGCCAGGAGCGACAGCACCACCTCGCCCGGCAGCCCATCCTTCACCGTGAAGCGGCGCAGCCCCTTGCCCTCCTCGTAGCGCCACAACCCGCCCTCGGAGCCGAACCACATGGCGCCGGACGCGTCCTCCGCCATGACGATGATGGGCTGGACGAGGCCCTGCTTCGCCCCGAACACCGTGACGTCGCCACCGCGCACCCGCGCCAGGCCCTTGCGCGTGCCGAACCACGCGGAGCCTCGCGAGTCGATGAGCATCGCCGTCACCACGTCGTCCGGCAGGCCCTGCGTGAGCGCCGTGCGCACGAAGCGCTGTCCGTCGTACTGGAACGCGCCGGCGTTGGAGCCCACCCACAGCGTGCCGTCCGGCGCCTCGTGCAACGCGGTGATGACCGCGTCCGAGCCGCCCCCGAAGTCATCCACGTGGAGGATGCGCCCGTCGCGCAGCCGGAACAGCCCGCCCCCCACCGTGCCCAGCCACACCGTGCCGGAGCGGTCCTCCAACACCGTGCTCACCGTCTCGTTCGACAGGCCCTCCGGGATGCCGTACGTCGCGAACGGCCCGTCCCTCAGGCGGAACAGGCCCGAATACGTGCCCACCCAGAGGTTGCCGTCGCGGTCCTCCAGCAGCGACAACACCTCCGCGTCCGCCAACCCCGCGCCGTGCAGGGGCGCGCTGAAGCCATCCGCCTCGCGCCGCACCAGCCCGCCGCGTCGCGTGCCCACCCAGAGGTTGCCCCGGCTGTCCGACAACAGCGACGTGACGCCCGCGGGCAGGCCATCCACCGCCGTGAAGCGCCGCGCCACCGTCCCGTTCCACGACACGAGCCCGGAGTCCGTGCCCATCCACAACCCACCGGACGCGTCCCGGAACAGCGCCGTCACCTCCGGCCGCGCGTCCGGGCCAGGCACCGGGAACGGGTGCGGCTCCAGCTGCCCGCCCGTCATCAACGCCACGCCGCTCTTCGTCCCCACCCACAGCCGGTTGTCCCCGCCCGCGTGCGCGAGCGCGGTGATGACCGGGGAGGGGAGCCCGTCCGCCTCCGTGTATTGACGCGCCACGCCCCCGCTCAGGGGCACCTGCCACAGCCCTCCCGTCGTGCCGACCCACAGCACGCCCTCGCCCACCAGCAGCTCCTCGACGCGCACGCCCTCCAGCGGCGCGGAGGCGCCCGGCGCCCGCTCGAAGCGACCGTTGGAGTACGTCACCAGGCCCTGGTCCGTGCCCACCCACAGCACGCCGGACGCGTCCTCCGCGAGCGCCTTGATGGTGTGGTTGCGCAGCTCCGGCGTGTTGCGCTTGTCGAACACGACGAAGCGCGCGCCGTCGAAGCGCGCCAGGCCCTCCCACGTGCCCAGCCACAGGTAGCCGTCACGCGTCTGCGCCAACGACAGCAGGCTGTTCTGCGGGAGCCCATCGTCGCTGCGCCAGGAGTCCTGGCTGAACTGGGAGACACGGCGTTGCGGGTCCAGGGCATGACCCGTCCCCGCCAGGACGAGCCCGACGACGAAGACGAGTCCGACCAGCCCGCGCCACACCGCGCGGAGCCGCTGCCCCGAGATGACCATGCCGTCCCCCAGTGTCCGGCAGAAATGGCCGCGAGGCCAAACCCCCGCCATTCACCGATAGTGGAACGTTGGTCATAACGGCCTCGGCAACAGCGGCGGGGGACCACCTTCCCCCCCACGACACCCAAACTTCCCCCCGCCGCTGTCGCCTCGTACGCCACCACCGCCGGCCCCAAGAGCCGCGCTCCCGGAAAGCCGGGGCCATGGCCCGAGCGCTCATCGCCTCGAGGCTCCGGTGGTGGAGGAAGCCTCGCCGCATCGCGCTGGGAGGAAGATGGGAAGCGCCAAAATTCCGCGCCACTGCGGGAAGAAGACAGCAGTCACGTCCCCCGGTGTGCCCAGGCGACCCGGTGGCGCATGCCTTCCCGCCCGCCGCGACAGGCGCGGGCCCCCTGGCGGGTCGCCACGGTCCGCCATCAGCGGACACACGGCGCGCGAGCCGACTTCCCGCGCGCGCGCGCCGGTCTATGCTGCGCGCCCCGAAAAGAGGGCGGATGAGCGACGGGGTGTTGTTCTCGACGGACAGGGTGAGCACCGAGGCCCGCTACCAGTGGCGGCTGTGGGGCGCGGACGTGTTGGACCTGGCGACGGCGGCGCTCGTCGGCTGGGCCGCGCTGCGGGGGCTGGAGCAGGAGCGGACGCCCGGGAAGATGGTGCTCGCCATGACACTGGCCTGGCTCGCGCTGTCCGGCGTGGGTGGGCTGACGGGCAGGACGCTGTGGCGGCAGCTGTGGGGGGTGCGGCTGGTGCGCGGCGGTCGTCCTCCGGGCGCGCTCCGGGGCGTCCTCCGCGGGCTGACCACCCCGGTGGATCTCCTCCTGACGGTCGTGCTGCTGCGCCGGCCCTTCGATACGGCGTTGGGTCTGTACGCGGAGCAGGCGGCCGCGAGCGCGCGGGCCTGGTTCAAGGGCCTGACGTGGCAGCTCCCCTGGGTGGGGGTGCTCGCGGGCACGGCGTGGCTGCTCGTCACGCCGACGCGCGCGGAGATGCTCAAGTACCTGGGGCGGACGTTGACGGGCTGGCACTGCTGCCATGGGACGCGGGACGTGACGAGGGAGTGCCGCGCGTCGCTGGACCGCGCCGTGCGCGACGCCCGCGCCCACCCGGACGACGCGCAACTGCGCGCCGTGGTGGCCGACTGTCCGGTGGCCACCCAGCGCCTGGGCGCGGACTGAGCGGCGCCCCCAAGGCCCAGGGCCCCGGGCTTCAGCGCACGCCAGGCAGCCGCGCCCGCAGCTCGCCCTCGTTGCAGAAGACGCCGACCTCGCCGTTCTCCACCAGGAACTCCGCCGACGGAGCGAAGCTGGACACCACGCGCTCGGTCCCCTTGGGCAGGTCTCCCAGGAGCCCCCGGAAGCGCAGCCGCTTCACGACGTAGCAGCGGGTCCAGTTGATGGAGTCGGTGTTGCGGATGAGCAGGTTGCCGCCGCGGATGTTGCGCAGCCCCGTGGCCACGCTGATGGTTCCCTGCAGGGGGCGCTTGGCGGGCTTCGGGTCGGCCTTCGGCGGCTCGGCCCCACCCTCCTCCTCCCCCTGCGCGCGCGCCTTGGCGAGGACGGAGGCCGGCACGACGGCGAAGAGGTCGCCCTCCGCGGACAGGGCGTCCTGGTCCAACATCACCTTCGCCACCTCCAGGGAACGGAGCGCCTTGCGGATTCCCTTCGCGCCGCCCGCGGGCAGCACCTTGGCCGACCCCAGCACCGGGCGCTGACCGCCACGTCCCGGAGGCCCCACCACCTGGAGCTCCATGCCCTCCTCCAGGTGCGTGGCGTACGGGCCCCTCACGGCGACGAAGGTGCCCTCATCCAGCACGGACAGGACCTCGGCGGGGGTGACGTACTTCACGCTCGCCACCGCGGGGGGCTTGGGGGTGGGAGGCCGGGAGGCCGGCTTCGGCGGCGCGGGGCGCTTGCTCGTCGCCGGCGCCTTCTCCGCCACCGGGGCCGGCTCGCTCGCGGGAGCGGGCGACTGCGCGGCGGGCGCCGCCGGCTCGGTCGGCTGGGGCGCCTCGGCCACCGCGGAGGGGGCCTTGCCCGGGGCCGCGCTGGGAGGAGGCGTGGACGGCTGTCCGGCCGGGGCCGGCGACGTCCCGGCGGGCGCGGGCACAGGCGCGGTCGCGACGGGAGCGGAGGCTCCACGCCGCATGAAGTAGGCGGTCCCCGCCGCGGTACCCGCCATCAACAACAGGACACAGAGCGCCACGAGCGCGGTCCGGGAGCGCGGCGCCTCCTCCGCGCGGGGCGGAGACGCGACGGGGGCCTCGGTGGCGGCCGACCGCGCCGCGCCAGTCCCAGGGGCCGAGACGTCCATGCCCACCGGGGCGAGTCCCCCGGAGGGGGGCCTGCCCGAGGCGGCCTCGCCCTGGCGCATCATCGTCGGCTCGAAGCCCCCGGCCGCGAGCGCCTCGTCCGCCATCCGCGCGGGAGCGATACCGCCGGAGCGCGGCTTGCCCGGGGCCGCCTCGCCCTGGCGCATCATCGTCGGCTCGAGGCCCCCGGCGCCCTCCGACGGGGCCATGCCTCCGGAGCGCGGCTTGCCCGGGGCCGCCTCGCCCTGACGCATCATCGTCGGCTCGAAGCCCCCGGCGACCTCCGGCGGGGCCATGCCTCCGGAGCGGGGTTTGCCCGGGGCCGCCTCGCTCCCCTGGCGCATCAGGGTCGCGTCGGCGCCGGGAGCCTCCGCGGAGGGTCCCTGCGGCCCGGTCCCGAACATGCCCGTGCCCGTTCCCGCGCCAGGCTGGACGTAGGGCGTGGGCGTGCGGCGGTGGCTGGTGGAGGACGTCACCTTGGAGATGAGCTGGCGCTGCGCCGCGAAGGCCTCCGGGCACAGCGAGCGGACGAACTGGCCCACCTCCTCGGCGCCCACCGCCGCGCCCGAGCGCACCAGCTCGCTGTTGAGCGCCCGCGCCAGCTCGTCCGCGCGCGAGTAGCGCTCATCCGGCCTGGCGGCGAGCGCCTTGCGGATGACGGCGTCCAGCGCGACGTCCACGTCCGGCCGCAGCGTGCACAGCGACGGCACCGACGGCGACGACATGGCCGCCATCATCTCCCCCACCGTCCCGTGGGGGATGAGCGAACGGCCGGCCAGCATCTCCCACACCACCACCCCGCACGAATAGATGTCGCTGCGGTGGTCCAGCGGCTCGGCCCGCACCTGCTCCGGGGACATGTAGCCCAGCTTCCCCATCACCGTGGACGGCAGGGTGTACTTGCTGCGCGCGGCGGACTTGGCGAGGCCGAAGTCGATGACCTTCACCTCGCCCTCGTAGGACACCATGGCGTTGTGGGGCGACACGTCGCGGTGGACGATGCCCAGCGGCGTGCCGTCCGGCCCCGTCTTGCGGTGCGCGTACCCCAGGCCCTCCGCCATGCGCTGGCCCAGGAACAGCGCCACGGGCACCGGCACCGACACGTTCTGCGCGCGCGACTGCTCGAGCAGGTACGCCAGGTCCACGCCGGCCACGTACTCCAGCGCCATGTAGTACGTCCCCTCGGCCTCCCCCATGTCGTACACCTGGGCGATGGACGAGTGGACCAGGTGCACCAGCACCTTGGCCTCGTGGTGGAAGCGGTCGAGGAACTGCCGGTCCTTCAGCAACGCCGGGAGGATGGTCTTGACGATGCACGGCTTCTCGAAGCCGGCCGCGCCGCTGATCTTCGCCAGGAAGACCTCCCCCATGCCCCCCTGGCCCAGGGGGTGGACGAGCTCGTAGCGCCCGAGGAAGCGGGTGGTCTCTGTAGGTGCGGTGCTCATGGCTTCTCCGGCAGCGAAGCACCCGGACACACACGGAATCAAGCAGCCGGGAAGGCTCCGCCCTTCTGTCAGACACCGCACGCCCCCCCGGAAGCAAAGCCCCTCCGTCGGAAACGGGGTGTCGGGAGGGCCCGGTCCCCCAGGTCCTCGGACCCCGGGTCCCCGGCGCGTCCGCGCGCCGCGAGGGCCCGGTGTGGCGCGCGCCCACTCCTCGCGCGGGGTGGGTGACGGGGGCTGACGGGGAGCCAGGTGGCGCCTGAGGTGGCCAGGACGCGGGGGCCAGTTTGGAACATCCGGACAACACCGGATGTGAACCCGCGTACCTCCGAGCGGCGAGCGAGCGCGGCGAGCGTTGCGGCACGCGGGGCGGATGCACTCCCTGGGGGGACACGCGGGTGCGCACCGTCGAGGCCGTCCGCGATGACGCCCTGTTCGTGACGGAAGGAAGTGGCTCATGAAGCGCTGGGGACTCGTGGGGCTCGTGGCACTGGTGTCGTGCATGCCTGACGGTCCTCCGACGCCGGAGGCGCTGGAGCACATCTGCCCGGGTGTCATCGCGGGTGGGCTGCCCGAGGCGCCCCTCGCGATGAGTGCGCCGGGCACCGACGCGGACGACTCGCGCGAGCGCTTCATCGTCCGCTACCGGCGGGACGCGAGGATGGCGGCCTCCTCCCGCGTGCACGCGCTGGGGGGACGGGTGACGGCGACGTTGCGCAGCGTGCCCGCGGTGGCGGCCAGGTTGTCGCCCCAGCAGCGGCTGGCGCTGTCGGCGGACCCGGCGGTGGAGGCCATCGAACCGGACGAGGAGCTGCGCGCGCTCGGCCCCGCCACGCTGCCCACCCTGTCCCTGGTGGGCACCGCGAGCCGCGGCGCCGTGCAGGGCGAGTACACGGACGGCCTGCGCCAGGTGCAGGCGAACGCGGTGTGGGACCGCGACAACGACGGGGCGCCAGACCCGGGCGCGCCCACGGGCGCGGGCGTGAAGGTGTGCGTCATCGACAGCGGCCTCGACCCGGAGCACCCGGAGCTGCGCGGCGCCATGGTGAGCGGCCTGGACCTGCTGGATGGCGACGACGACCCGAGCGATTCGGGCAACGGCCGCTGGGGCACCGGTCATGGCACCCACGTGGCGGGCATCATCGGCGCGCGTCCGGGCCTGGGTGGCCGGGGGACGCCGGTGCTCGACGAGGGTGGGGTGATGGGCGTGGCCCCGGGCTCGGAGCTGCTCATCGTCCGCGTGCTGGACCTGCAGGGGCGCACGCACATGAGCCTGGTGCTGATGGCGCTGGAGTACTGCGTGGACCAGGGGGCGAAGGTGGTCTCCCTGTCGCTGGGCGGCGGCCTGGGCACGCCCACCACCCGCGAGGCGTTCAAGGCGGCGGTCGACAAGGGCGTGCTGGTGGTGGCCGCGTCGGGCAACGACGGCGACAACGTGGTGTCGTATCCGGGGTCGGACCCGTCGGTGCTCGCGGTGGGCGCGGTGGACGCGCAGAACCGCCGCGCCTTCTTCTCCTCCGGGGGTTCGGCCCTGGCGCTGGTGGCGCCGGGCGTGGACGTGCTGTCCACCTTCCCTCGGGAGCTCGGCGCGTTCGCCTCGCTGAGGGTGGGCGACACGCTGCCCCTGACGCGCTCGCTGCTGTATGGCCCCACCGGGGCGCCCGTGGGCGCGCTGGTGGACTGCGGCACCGGCGAGACGATGGACTCGTGTCGCGAGGGCGGCACCTGCGCCGGCTTCATCGCCTATGTGCACCCCAGCCGCGCGCCCGCCGACCACGTCATGGTCAACGTGATGCGGCAGGGCGCCCGCGCGGTCGTCTTCAGCAACGACACCGTCGAGAGCGGCGTGGAGATTCTCGCCGTCCCGCAGCGGGGCCAGTGGGTGCCCGCGGTGACCCTCAACCAGCCGGGCAGCTCGGTGGTGGGACGGCAGCTGGGGGCGATGGTGCAGGTGAACGTGCGGTCCGCCGACTACGCCTATATGTCCGGCACCTCCATGGCGACGCCCTTCGTCAGCGGCGTGGCGGCGCTGCTGTTCAGCGCGGTGCCCACGGCTACGCCCGCGGACGTGAGGCACGCGCTGCTGTCCACCGCCAGGGACCTGGGACCGGCCGGCCATGACGACGGCTTCGGCCACGGGCTGGTGCAGGCGCGGGCGGCGCTCGAGGCCCTGGTCGGCGCCAGCCCGTGAGCCGGGGGCCCGGCCGCCCTTCCCTCCTGTTCCCCGGGGTGGGGAGGGTGAGTGGACGGGCCCGGCGGGAGTGACCCCGGGACATTGTCGCGCCATGGCGCGGACGCCACGTTGCCTTCCGGACGCTCGGGAAAGGAGCCCGGAATGAAGGCATTCGTGCGTATCGCGGGGTGCGTGGCGACGCTGTGGGGGGGCGCGGCGCTGGCCCAGGACGACTACCGGCCCAGCGCGCAGCGCGCCACCCGCCAGGACATCGAGCCCCTGACGGTGAGCCACTCGCGCGAGGAGAAGCGGGCGGACCTCGGGCTCTACGCGCAGCTGGGCGGCGGCGTGGAGGGCTACACCGGGCAGCTCAACGCGAACACGGGCGCGGGCTTCGCCTATGGCGCCGCCGTGGGCTACCGCCCCATGCCCTACCTCGCGGTGGAGCTGGGCTACCAGGGCAGCATCAACAGCCTGGACGTCCCGGGCCGCTCGGTGAACCTCGACCACGGCGTGGACCTGGTGCGCAACGGCGGCCAGGCGCTGGTGATTGGCAACTTCACGGACTCGCGGCTGCAGCCCTACGGCGTGGCGGGCATCGGCGTGGACGACTACAACATCCGTCACGACTCGGTGGGCGAGCGCTTCGGCTACCGGGACGACACCAGCGGCTACGTCCCCGCGGGCCTCGGCCTGCGCTACCAGATCGGCAAGCTCGTCACCGCCGACGCGCGCGTCAGCTACAACTTCCTGTTCGACCAGGACTTCGCGCCCACCGCGGCCACCCCGGACTGGATGGACGGCCGCTACCTCGCCACGCTCCAGCTGGGCGGCACCTACTGAAGACGCGGGGCCCGGGGACGGGCGGCGTCCGGCCGACGAGCCGCCGGACGCCGCGTGCCGTCAGAAGGGCCGGTCGATGCCCAGGCGCGCCGCGGACCAGGTGCCCTGCAACCACCTGGGCAGCTGGCCCTCGACCTTGCGCGCCTCCTGCTCCGTCACCTGCGCGCGCAGCGCGGCGAACACGCCGTGGAGCACCAGGCGCATGTTCTCCGGCTCGGCGTTCAGGTGGTTGGCCAGCTGCAGGTAGAAGTCGTCCCGGTCCACCTTCTCCCCGCGCGCCGCGTCCTCGTGGCGCGGGCAGACGTCCATCAGGTCGCGCATGTCCTCGGGGAGCTGCTCGCGCAGCTGCCGCAGCACCCCTTCCGACAACAACCCCGACAAGCCGCAGAACACCGCTTCAGCGGCCTTGTCCGCCTCGTAGTCGGGGAGCTGGGCGGACACCGCGTCCAGGAAGGACTTGCGGTCCGTCCCCACGCCGAGCCCCGACCACGACTGCGTCGTCTCCTGTCTCTGCATCGCCATGGCGCGTCTCCTCTTGTGCTCTCGCGCCTTCACCGTGGGGGCACGCGGCGCGTCCCGCAGCAGGCGGCGGAGCTTCGTCACGGCCGCATGCTCCGCGCTGCGTCCACCCGTGGGATTCATTCCCGGAATCGGGAAGAACGTCCGCTCGTGGGACACGCGGCGGACACGGCGCAGCGCCCCATGTCTGTCTTTGATTCGACCGATGAAGCCCACTCATCCAACAACACTCGGCGTATCACCCCGCTGGACGAGGCGTCGGGAATCGCACGAAGCGTCGTGACAGATGCTCGGAATCCAGCACTGCCCGCGAGAGAGGAATGGGTGGAATGAATACCCATCGCAATTGTACTGAGCGCGCGCCGTAGGTCGTCTGTCGGTCGACCGAGCCGCCCTGTCGTTCCTCGTGACGCGAGGAGCGACATCGAAGCTTTCACATCCCCCAAGAATCGAGGACTCTTCCATGTATCGCATCGCTGTTGCCGCCCTGATTCTCGCCGCCACGGGTTGCGCCACCACGGGCTCCGGAAGCCGCGAGGGCAACGCCACCGTCGCGGGCGTCATCAAGCTGCCGCAGAGCGGTCTGTCCCAGGCGGATAGCGCCTGCGAGCAGATCAAGGTCATCGTCGCGCACCCGGGCACGCCCACGGACGCGCTCGGTCACGCCATGGTGAAGCCGAGCAGGGGTGGCCGCTGCTCGTTCACCATCTCCGGCGTCCCGAGCAACACCGACCTGCAGGTCAGCGCGGCCGTCGACGGCTCCCTGAAGTGCGAGAGCGGCGCGGCGCCGACCATCAGCCCGGAGCCGTCCACCATCAAGATGGGCAACTACTCCACGGGCACGCGCGACTTCACCGTCAGCTGCGGCTGAAGCCGAGGCCTTCACTGAAGGCGCGGTGACTCCGGGACCTCCGCCCATGAGGGTGAGCGGAGAGTCCCGGTCTTGCATTGGGACGGTGTCGACAGGGCGCGAGCCGTGGGCTCAGCGCACCAGGTGGAGGTCCGTCTGGCGCTTCCAGGCCCAGTGGACGCGGCCCTCGGCGTCGAGGACGACATCCTCCTCGAGGGCGAAGCGCACGCGCTGGTTGTTCCACTCGGGCACGGGGCTGGTCGCCTGCAGCTCGATGGAGAACCATTCATTGGGCATGATGGCGTGGTCGCCGTTGCCGGGCACACCCTCCTGCCGGTCCCACAGGCCGACCATGGGGCCGGCGCCGTGGCCGTGCAGGCCAATAGGGTGTGAGTAGACGGTGCCGTCGATGCCGGCGTCGCTCATCCGCTGACGGGAGGAGCGCAGCACCTCGTTGCCGGTGCGGCCGGGGCGCAGCTCCTCGAAGACGATGTCCTGGAGGCGGTTGGACGTGGCGAGCGCGGCCTTGAGGCCCGCGGGCGCGTCCGTCTCGCCCTCGCGCAGGACGTAGCCCATGTGCTGCGTGTCCGTGTTGAGGCGCAGCGCGGTGACGCCGAAGTCACAATGGAGCACGTCGCCGCGCTGGATGATGGGGTTCTCCCCGAGCGCCTCCTCGGTGGCGCCCTGGCGCTGCACCTCCACGGAGGGCTGGAACCAGGTGTCGAGGCCCAGGTCGGTGAGGCGCTGGCGCATCCACCACTCCACGTCCTGGACGCGGGTGACGCCGGGGGTGACGACCTGGTTGGAGAAGGCGGTGGCGATGATGTCCCAGGCGAGCTTCGTCTGCTCCTCGTAGAAGCGGACCTCGTCGGGGACGCGCCAGGCGAGCAGGTCGACGGCGAGCCCCTCGGCGGGCTTGAAGCGCTGGGTCCACTGGGGGCCGAGCGCCTCGGACATGCCCTCGTATTCGCCGTGGGAGAGGCCGTCTGCGAAGGCGAAGGTGCGCGAGACGTCGATGGCGATGGCGCGGGGCTGGCGCTCCTCGATGACCTGCTTGAGGACCTGCCACTGGTCGGGGCCCCACAGCTCGGCCTGGCGGTTCACCCCGCCGCCGTCGACCTGGCGCTGGGAGCGGCGGGGGACGAAGACGCCGCCCTGGGAGCCGCCGCCGAGCGCGAGCCGCTCCACGCCCTGCTCCGGTCCCCGGTCGAAGAACACGTAGATGGTGCGGCGGCGCGCGGCGAAGGTGGTGGGCGCGGAGAGCGCCTTGAAGACGGGGTCCTCGTTGTACTCGCGCATGGGGATGACCCACATGTCGACGCCGTAGCGGCGCATGAGCTGGGGGAGCGCGGTGTCCAGGCGCTCGCGCAGCCAGGCCTGTTGGCGCTCGGCCTGCTCGCGCAGGGTGCCGAAGGGGCGCGCGGGGGACTTCGAGGAGGTGGCGGCGGTCTCCGGGGTCTGCGTGGAGACGGAGGCACATGCGGTGGAGAGCATGAGCGGCGCGAGGAGGCGGAGGCGGGTTCGCATGACCGGGCAGTGTGGCACGCGTCCGCCAGGTCGTCGCGGCATGGGTGCCGCTCGCGCCGCGTCATGCGCGCGGAGGCTTCGCGGGTTGCGTGGCTTTCCACGCGGGAGTGCTCAGGGAGTCGCGGGGGATTTCGCGCGCGGACCGAGCTTGCGAGCATCGCGGAAGGCGTCGCCCACCACCTGCATCGCGTTCTTCAGCGCGTCGACGGGCCCGACGCCCGGCACCGGCAGCAACCGCGCGTCCTGGGGCTGCTCGATGAGCAGCGGACAGTACCAGTCCCCGTTCGGATCGCCCGGAATGGGGACGGGACGTCCCACGACGACGCGCGCGAGGACCTGGGTCCCGGACTCGGTCTCGTACGACCAGACGTCCTCCGCGATGGGGTCGTCGATGGAGGTGAGCTGGGGCAATCCGGTGGACATCCTCCGTCACTCCTCGCGCTCAGGGCACGCCCCCGCAGGCGCTGTTGTCGACGCCGCAGGCCGCGTCGATTCGCGCGACCTCCGGCGCCTGTTCGCACCCGCTGTCGAGCGACGCGGTCAACGCCTCCGTGCGCGCGCGCATGCACCGCACGCAGCCGGACTTCGCGCCGTCGAGCCCGTCATCCAGGTCGCGCTCGAGCGCCGCGTACGCGTCGAGCAGCGCCACGACGCACGCCTCGCGAGGCGTCGTCGAGCCCTCGCAGCGCTCCGCGTAGGCGCACATCGTCGCGGAGGCGCGCTCCGCCCACTCCTCGAAGGAGAGCTGGGTCTCCCCCTCCCCTCCGCAACCCACGAACCCCAGGAGCACCACCGCGCGCACGAACCGTCCCATGCCCGCATCTCACCCGGACGCCGCGCCGACGTCATCTCCGCCGTCGCGGCACGCGGCCCGGCCGGCGCCAGGCTCACCGACGCGGCAGCCCCACCGCGACCGGCGGGCCCGCCTCCTCGCCACACCCCGGCGCGACGCAGCCCTCCGCCACGCAAGGACCACACGACAGCGTGCCACCACAGCCATCCGACACCACGCCGCACGCGCCCGCGCGCGCCTCGCACGTCGCCGGGACACAGCCACCGGGCACGTAGCGCTCCGCCCGCGCGAGCATCCCCTCCGCCTCGTTCGCGCCCCCCGCGAGCAGCACCGCGCCATCCGGCAGGAGCCACGCCCCCGGCATCCCTCGCGGCTCCGTCAGCGCGGGCGCCGACCGCCACGCGCCCGTCATCGGGTCGAAGCGCTCCACCGACGCGAGCGCCCCCGTCGTGTAGTGCTCGCCGCCCAGCACCCACACCGCGCCGTCCCCGGCCACCAGCGCCGCGTGGTGCTCGCGCGGCACGGAGGGCGCGGCCACCAACGTCCACAGGCCCGTGGCCGCGTCGTACACCTCCGCCGTGCTCGCCGCGCGCGCCGTGCCTCCGCCCACCACCAGCACGCGCCCGTCCGGCAGCGGCGTCACCGAATGCCCCAGCCGATGCGTCCCCGCCGCGCCTCCCGCGGGCCCCGCCTTCTCCCAGGTCCCCGTGGCGACGTCATAGAGCTCCGCCTGGAGACCGCTGACGAAGAGCGCCTTGCCGTTGGGCAACATCACCGCCGTGCCCGAGCCCCCGCGCACGAAGGCCGGCGCGGACGCGGGCGTCCACGTCCCACCCGCCGGGTCGAACAGCTCCGCGGAGCGCAGCGGGCGGCGGTCCACGTCCGTGCCCCCCGCGACGAGCACGCGCCCGTCCGGCAACAGCAGCGCCGCCGGGTCGTTGCGCGCCTCGACCATGGGCGCCACCTGCGTCCACGTCCCCGTGTCCGGCGCGTACACCTCCGCGTCCGTCAGGGCGCCCATCGCCACGCCGTGCGTGCCGCCCACCGCGAGCACGCGCCCATCCACGAGCCGCACCACCGCGTGGTTGCGTCGCGGCACGCGCATCGAACCCGTCGGGTTCCACAGGCCCGTCTCCGGGTCGAAGACCTCGCAGCTCGCCAGCGTGCGGTGACCGTCATGCCCGCCCGACGCCAGCACCCGCCCGTCCGCCAGCGACACGAAGGGCAGCAGCTTGCGCGGCGTCGCCAGCACCCACGGCGCTCCCGTCGCGGCCAGCTCTCCTCCGTCCGCGCGCGGACCGGAGCTGCAGGAGAACACGAGCGCGAAGAGCGCCACGGTGATGCACGAAGTCGAGACACGCCGCATGAGGCCCACCCGGAGGACTGTTCGAGGAGGACTCGTGTAGCCCGGCGGTCTGACATTTCCCGGCTGTCCAACCTGAATGATTCCAGACGGTTGAAGGTGTCCGCGGGTTGGAGCGGCGAGGCCGTGCTCAGTGGCGCGAGGGCTCCTCGTCGGGGCCGGTGGAGATGTTCACCGGTTCGCGGTCCATGTCGCGCGCGTGGTGGGGAGGCAGCGCGCCACCGTCGTCGTCCACCTCCAGGTGGAGGAGCGGATGGTCGACGTGGGAGAGGTACACGTCGTCGGCGCTGACGTGGTCCACGTCGCGGTACTCCACCAGGTAGTCCCTGCGATGGATGGGCACGAGCCCCCTCTCCAGCTCGAAGTGGACGTCACCGATGGCGGCGACACGGCCCACCTTGCGTCCGTCGGACGTCCGCACCGTCATGCCTTCTCGCACCGCACCGGCCTGGACCATCGCGGCCTCCTCGTGGCTCGTTGGCGCCCGGAGCATCCGGGCCTCTCCTCGGAGAACCGCGAGCGGCGCGGGCCTGTTGCCCGGGGAGGACGGGCCGGGCAGGCGGGCGCCTGCCTCCGGGAAGCCAGGGCGGGCCCGGGAGCGACGGAGCGGGAATCCGTCCCGCACGCGGCGGGCCCGGCGTGGGGTGCCTACGTTCGCGTCAGGAGGTGTCTCATGCTCTTGGAGCTGTCGGCGGTGGAAGCACGCGAGCTGAAGCAGGCGCTGGACACCGCGCTGCGCGAGCTGCTCGAAGAGATTGCCCACACGGATACGGAGGCCTACCGCACGATGCTGCGAGAGCGGTACGAGCGACTGGAGCCGTTGGCGCGGCGGTTGGAGTCGTCGCTCGAGGACAGCCAGGTCTACGCCTGAGCGTCCGTCGCCACGGGCCGCCTCCCAGGCGGCCATGCGAGGCATGGGGAGTGGCGGACACGGCTGGCGCCTGGCCCACGCGGGGCCACCTTCACCGCGAGCACCGGAGGAGGCCCGCCATGATTCCGCAGCGCATCATCCAGTACCTGGAGCGCAGCCGTGTTCCCTTCGACCGCAGGCCGCACCCGCGAGCCATCACCGCGCAGGCGCTCGCCGCGTCCCTGCACGTCAGTGGCTTCGAGGTGGCCAAGACGGTCCTCCTCCAGGCCCGGGATCGGCTCTGGATGTGCGTGGTGAGCGCGGCGGACACGGTGAACCTGGACCGCTTCTCCCGCCTGACGGGGGCCTCCCAGCTGCGACTCGCGGAGGAGTCCGAGTTCGCGCACCTCTTCCCCGAATGCGAGATAGGCGCCGAGCCGCCCTTCGGCCTGCTCTACGGCCTGCCGGTGGTGGTGGACGCGCGCCTGCCCGACGCGCGGCGGCTGCTGTTCCGCGCGGGCTCGCATTCGGAGGCCCTGGAGATGCGCTTCGAGGACTTCATGAACCTGGAGGCGCCGCTCATCGGAGACGTCGTCCATGACCGCGGGGGCGGACGGGTCGGCCTGGGCGTGGAGCAAGGCCCCCGCGCGTGACGCGCGCTACAGCGCCCGTCCCGACCTCGCGTCGAACCGGCGGAGCTTCGCGGGGTCATAGCGCAGGGAGACGGGGGTGCCCGTGGGGGGACAGAAGTCTCCGGGGGCTCGCGCCACCAGGTGCTCGCCGGACACCTCCACCGTCACCCAGGACTCGGCGCCCATCGGCTCGACCAGGTACACGCGCCCTTCCAGCATGCCGCCCGTGGCGACGATTTCCAGCTGCTCCGGACGCAGGCCGAGCACCACGTCCTCGTCCTCGAGGCCCAGCGTCCGGGGCTTCACCAGGTTGATGCGCGGCGAGCCGAAGAACGCGGCCACGAAGAGGTTGGTGGGGGCGTCGTACAGCGCGCGTGGGGGAGCGACCTGCTGCACCTCGCCCTGGTCCATCACCACCACGCGGTCCGACAGCGTCATCGCCTCCGCCTGGTCGTGGGTGACGTAGATGAACGTGGCGGCGAGCCGTTCGTGCAGCTTCTTGATTTCCCCCCGCATCTGCGTGCGCAGCGCGGCGTCCAGGTTGGACAGGGGTTCGTCGAAGAGGAACACCTTGGGCCTGCGCACGAGGGCCCGGCCCAGGGCCACGCGCTGGCGCTGACCACCGGAGAGCGCCTTCGGGCGGCGGGACAACAGCGACTCCAGCCCCAGGGTGGTGGCGACCTCGCGCACGCGCGCGTCGATGTCCGAGCGCGACATGCCGAGCACCTCCAACGGGAAGGCGAGGTTCCTGGCCACGTCCATGTGCGGATAGAGGGCGTAGCTCTGGAACACCATGGCGATGTCCCGCTCCTTCGGGGACAGGTCGTTCACCACGGCGCCGTCGATGCGCAGCGTGCCGCCGGACAGCGACTCCAGGCCGGCGATCAGGTTGAGGGTGGTCGACTTGCCGCAGCCGGACGGCCCCACGAGCGAGACGAACTCCCCATCCGCGATGTGCAGCGTCACGTCCTTCACCGCGGCCACGCCGCCCCGGTACACCTTGCGCACGCCCTCGAGGGACACGGTCGCCACGCGGCTAGCCCTCTCCCCAGAGGTCGCTCCGAGCCTCCACCCCGCGTGCCGTCATCATCCCCGGTGTCGTGCGCATGGAGGCAGCATCCCGCGCTGATGGAGCACGGCAAGCGCGATGACGGGCGCGCGTGGACTCGATGACACCTCTCGCCCCGAGGTGGAGAGGGCCGGGCCCCGGACCTCCCCGACTTCGGGTCTGAGTCAGGGGGCGACCTCCCTGACACGCCCCTCCGCGTCGACGTCGAAGTGGAGCGAGCCTCGGTTCGTGCCCACCACGAACAGGGCATAGCGCCCCCCGGGCTGGAGCGCTCGGGGCCCGTCCACGACGATGAAGCCGGCGGGCGCCTCTCCGTAGGTCAGCGAGGCCACGCTGGCCTCGTCGCCGAACGGCTCGGCGCGCAGCGCCCAGTAGACGTCCCCCGCCCGGCTCACCACCTGGATGTTGCTGTAGCGCGGACGGTCGTCGTGCTCCGGGTCCATCACGGTGAAGCGCGGGGCGGGCAGCCTCGCGTCCTCCACCAAGGACACCTGGAGGAGCGGGCGGCACGCGGTGAAGGACAGGAGCAGGCCGCAGACCCACCCCAGCCTGGCGAGGGACGAGGACCTCATCGGCTACCCCGCGCCCCGGCCCGCCCGCACCTCGGCGAGGGCCGCGTTGAGCTGCGCCGTGTAGTCCGTGCCCTTGTACACGAAGGGCTTGCCGGGCGTCGTGATGCAGCCGGCGAGATAGGCCTGCTCGAGGAACTCCGCCTGCTGCTCGGGATTGAGCTCGCTCCAGGACTTGCCCTCGTCCAGGCCCTTCTTGAAGTTGTAGCCATCCCCCACGCTCTGCGCCAGGAGCGCCTCGCTCATGTAATCGGTGCCACCATTCTGGTGCTGCCAGACGTGCGCCGTCTCATGCACCAGCAGGTCCGCCTGCAGGGGCAGGTACTTCTTCGGGATGTAGATGGTGTCGCCATGGGTGAACGCGCGCCCGGAAGCGCCGAAGACGCCGGCGTCACCCTCCTTGATGCGAATCTTCGAGTAGTCGATGGAGTCCCCGTAGACGCTCCGCAGCGTGGCGATCTCACTGTCCGACAGCTTTCGCCCGGGCGGCTCCAGGCCCACCATCGTCTGGATGGCGCTCAGGGCACGGCCCCCCATCATCAGGAACGCATCCGCGGGCGTCTGCACGAAGGTCTTCAGCACGCCCAGGCCCATGTCCTTGAGGCCATCGCCGAACTTCCCCTGGAACAGCTTGCCGATACCGCCGAAGAAGGTGCCAATCCCCTCCTTCCAATTGCGGAACGCACCCAGGATGGTGCTCAGGCCTCCGGTGAACATGCTCCGCGCGCCGTCGGTCCATCGCTCCCAGAAGGTCTTCGCCGCGCCGCCCACCCACTTCGCCGCGGAGCCCACCGCGCCGCCCACCCACTTCGCCGCGGAGCCCACCGCGCCGCCCACCCACTTCGCCGCGGAGCCCACCGCGCCGCCCACGGCCTTGGCCGCGGAACCCACGGCGCCGCCCACGGCCTTGGCCGCCGAGCCGACCGCGTCCACCGCCGAGCTCGCGACGTCACCCACGGCCTTGACCGCGCCGCCCACGGCGTCGGCGATGTCCCCGAAGGGGTCCCAGAACTCGACCTCCTTCTCCTGGCCGTCCACGCGGATGATGCCCTTGTCGTTCTCCGCGCGGATGTCCGCCACCTGCTTCGGGGACAGCTTCTCCCCCGACAAGACGCGGCGGAACAGCTCGCCCTCGTCGCCCTGGGTGTCCTCGGTGTTGAGCTGGGTGTCCAGGTGGTGACCGGCCTCCTCCACGTAGGTGGACGCCGCGAGCGCCGGGTCCAGCGACGCGTTGATGAGCACCGTTCCGGACTCCGCGTCATAGGCGCCATGGGCGCCCTTCAGCGTCTCCGCGGGCACCGTGCGCACCGGAGGCAGCCAGCTGAAGTCGCCCTTCAGGGCCTGCTGCCGGTACTGCTCGGCCTTGGCGGCGTCGTAGCCCTTGCCGTAGACCGTCTGCATCGTCTCGTGGAACTTCTGCTTGTCCGAGGCCAGCGCGCCGAACTCGCGCTTGAACGTGGACGTCACGTCCGGCTGCTTCGAGACGAATGCGCTCTGCTCGGAGAAGCCCGCACGGCGCGCTGCCAGTTGCGGTGTGCGGGGTGATGCCCCCCGCGTCGTGTTGCCGCGCGCCGTCCCCTCCGGCAGCACGTCATGATGCACCTGTGGCGCCACTCTCGCTTGGATCCGCATGGTCATGTCCCCCCGTCATGAACAGCTGGGACAAGGTGTAACCCAAGACCGACATGGAATGACATACGTCGACCGACCGATGCAGGGAGGAACCGCCGTGACGCGGCCCTCCGCGTCCACGTCGCAGTGCGGCGAACCCCGGCTCTTGCCCACCACGAACAGGGCATGGCGCCCCCTCGAACTGGAGCGCCCGCGGCCTCTCCAGGGGGACGACGCCAGGCGGAGTCTCGCCGTAGGTCAGCGTGGCTCCGCTCGAGACGCCGTCACCTGGCCGTGGTCGTGACTGGCGCGAACGACAGCGACAGGCCTAGAGCGCCACGGTCATTCCGCCATCGACGATGAAGGAGGAGCCCGTGAGATAGGGATGGTCGTCGGAGGCGAGCATCAGCGCGGCCTGGGCGACCTCCTCCGCCGTGGCGATGCGCTGCTGACCATGGACATTGGCGCGAGCCCATTCCGCGGCGGCGGCCTGGAACTCCTCCTCCGTCATGGGGCGTCCGCCGCTGAACTGGCGTCGGGACAGCGGCGTGTCCACCGTTCCCGGGCAGAGCGCGTTCACGCGGATGCCCAACGTGCCGTACTCCAGCGCGGCGGCCTGGGCGAGCCCCACCAGGGCGCGCTTGCTCGCGGTGTACGTCGAGCTGCCCTTGCGCGTGGCCACCGACTGCACGGACGACGTGAGCACGATGGAGCCGCCGCCCCCGCTCAGCATGTATGGGATTTGCGCGCGCATCGCCGCGAAGACGCCGCGCACGTTCGTGTCGAGCAGGTCGTTCCACTCCTCCAGCGAGACCTCGTGCAGCCCCTTCGCCATGCTGATGCCCGCGTTGTTGAAGGCGACGTGGAGCCCGCCGTAGCGCTGGACGACGGCGTCCACGAAGGCCTGCACCTGGGCCGGGTCGCGCACATCGACCTTGGAGTAGGTGGCCTCGCCGCCCGCCTGGCGGATCTGCTGCTCCACCTCCTGGCCCAGGGCCTCGCGTCGGCCGCAGAAGGCCACCTTCCCGCCCTCCGCCGCGAAGGCGATGGCCGCCGCGCGGCCGATGCCCGAGGTCGCGCCCGTCACGAGCACCACCTTGCCCTCGAAGCGCCTCCGCTCCGCGATGGGCGCCACGCCCACCGGTGAGCCGCAGGCCACATCCGCCGCGAGCACCGCCGTGCTCCCCAGCGCCGCCGTCAGGAACGTCCTCCGCTCGAACCCGCTCTTCGTCGTCATGACTGCCTCCCAGGGATGTCTCCCGTTGAGGCCCTCATCCGTAGCAGCGCTGGACGGGCCGGATAATCCGCGTTAGTCCGCACAGCTCATGCGCGCGGGCTTCACAATGAAGCGAGACCCACTCGACGGGGTGATGACGCTGTTGACGGTCGCGCGGCTGCGCAGCTTTCGCGCGGCGGCGACGGAGCTGGGGGTATCGCCCTCGGCGGTGAGCCAGACGGTGCGGACGCTCGAGGCGCGAGCGGGCGTGGCGCTGCTGACGCGGACGACGCGCAGCGTGGGACTGACGGAGGCGGGGCAGCGCTTCATCGAGCGCGCGGCGCCCGCCATCGACGAGGTGCTCGCGGCGTTCGACTCGGCGCGCGCGCTGGGCGGCAAGGCGCGGGGGCTGCTGCGGCTCACCGTGCCCCGCGCGGTGATTCCGCACGTCATCGAGCCGCTCCTTCCAGGTTTCTGCGCGGCGTACCCCGAGGTGCAGCTGGAGGTCCACGCGGCGGACCACCTGAGCCACATCGTCGACGAGGGCTTCGACGCCGGCATCCGCCTGGGGGAGAACGTGGAGGCGGACATGGTGGCGGTGCGGCTGACACCGCCCTTCGGCTTCGCGGTGTTCGGCGCGCCCGCGTACTTCGAGCGAAGGGGGCGCCCGCGCAAGCCCGAGGACCTGCGCTCGCACACCTGCATCAACTACCGCGGCGCGGACGGCTCGCTGTACCGCTGGCAGTTCTCGCGCAAGGGGCAGGCGCTGGACCTCGCCGTGCAGGGGTCGGTCATCGTCAACGACTCGGCGCTCAACCTGTCCGCGGCGGTGAAGGGATTGGGGCTCGCGTACGCGGCGGAGCCGCTCGCGGCGGGGTATGTACGCCAGGGACAGTTGGAGCGGGTGCTCGCGTCGTACTGTCCCGGCACGCCAGGGCTGTTCCTCTACTTCCCGAGCCGACTCCAAGCCCTGCCCAAGCTGCGCGCCTTCATCGACTACGCGCGCGAGCACCTCGAGCCACCGGAGCCTTGAGCCAACGTCCCGGGCCCGCGTCGAGTCCCGAGAGCCCCCGGTGCAGCCCGAACACCGGGGGCCTCACGCTCGCTACGGTCCGAGCACGACGCGGAAGATCTTCTCGTTGCTGTTGTTGGGGATGCTGTCCTTGTCGCCCTGGTTCGTGGTCGTCAGCCACAGGTTGCCGTCGAGGGTCGGCTCGACGGTGCGCAGCCGCCCATAGGTGCCGACGAAGAACTGCTGCACGTTGGTCAGCTCGGTGCCGCTGATGACCTCGCGGTAGAGGCGCGAGCCCCGAGCGCAGGCGACATAGAGGACGTCACGGACCACCGCGATGCCGGAGCAGGAGCCGTCCGCGGTGGAGTAGGTCCGCTTCGGGGCGATGTACCCAGCCGTCGCGCAGCCGGAGCCGCCCTGGGACACGGTCCCCTCACAGTTCGGCCAGCCGTAGTTGCCGCCCCGCTGGATGAGGTTGGTCTCGTCCATCACCGAGTTGCCGAACTCCTGCTCCCACAGACGGCCCTGGGAGTCGAACGCCAGTCCCTGCGGGTTGCGGTGGCCGTAGCTCCACACGTAGTTGCCGAAGGGGTTGTCGGACGGGACGCTGCCATCGGGGTTGAGTCGGAGCACCTTGCCCGCCAGGTTGTTCAGGTCCTGCGCGTAGGCGCCGTTCTGGGCATCCCCGGTCGAAGCGTAGAGCTTCCCGTCCGGGCCGAAGCGCAGGCGCCCGCCATTGTGGAACTTGTTGCGACCGATGCCCTGGACCAGCACCTGGAGCGAGGAGGTCGAGAGGGCGCCGTTCTCGTACCGCAGGCGGACGATGCGATTGTCGGTGGGCGAGGTGTGCATCACGTACAGCCAGCGGTCGGTGGAGAAGGCGGGCGAGAGGGCCAGCCCCATCAGCCCGCCCTCGCCGTCGGTGCTCTGCACGTTGGGAACGGTCCCCACGGACGTCTTCTGTCCCGTCACCGGGTCCAGGCGGACGATGTCCTGCGCGTCCCGGCGACCGTAGAGCACCGAGCCGTCCGGCAGGTTCACCAGGCCCCAGGGGATGTCCGTGTCCGTGGCGACCTGGGAGACGGAGCAGATGGCGCTCGTGCAGGCCTGTCCCGTGGAGACCGTCACCGCCGAGCTCAGGGCGGACGCGTTGGCCTGGGCGTCGCGGGCGAGCACGGCATA